>NZ_JAAVJB010000036.1 GCF_012034385.1 Streptomyces spiramenti | reverse complement strand
GTGGCAGGCGATGCGCGACCGGGCGACCGGCCGCGCGGGCGACGACCTGTGGGACCGGCTCGTGGAGGCCGCCGCACCCGGCTCCACCCCCGAGGCGGTGCGGCGGGCGGCGCTGCTGACCGGCTGGGCCCTCCGGCGGGACGCCGGGGCGGGCGTCCCGGAGAGCGACCTCGCCCGGGAGCGGCACATGCGGGGCTGCCTGGCCGCCGCACGCGCCGGCGGCCGACGCGTCGCCGCCGTCATCGGCGCCTTCCACGCCCCCGCCCTGCTGGCCGAGCCGGCGACGGCAGCCGGGGCGGACCGCTCCGGGACCCCGGCCGGCGGTGGATCCGCAGGTGTACGGCGCGAGCCGGCCGCGGGGAGCACCGACGGCGACCCGGCGCCGCGCCCCTGGCCCCACCCCGAAGCCGCGGTCCGCGCCGCCACGGACGCGACCCCCGACGCCGATCCCGGCACACCCCACGGTGCCGTCACCGCCGCCGACCCCGACGGGGCACCCGACGCCGACTGGTCCGTCTCCCTGATCCCCTACACCTACGCCCTCCTGGACGAGCGCTCCGGCTACCCCGCGGGCATCCGCGACCCGGAGTGGCAGCACCTGGTCCTGACGGCGGCCGGCGACCCGGCCGCCGTCAGCGACGCCCTCACCGTCACCGCCGTCCGGCTCAGCGCAGCGCTCCGCCGCCTCGGCCACCCCTCCGGCCCGGCCGACGCCCGGGAGATCACCCGGCTCGCCGGCGACCTCGCCCGCCTCCGCGACCTCCCCGCACCCGGCCGCGGCGAACTCGCCGAAGCGGCCCAGACCGTGCTGGCCCAGGGCGAACTCCACGGCAGGGGACGCGCCGTGGCCCGCGCCCTCGACGAGGTCCTCGTCGGCACCCGCACCGGCACCGCCACCCCCCGGGCGCCACGCGGCGGACTCGCCCCGGCCGTGGAGCGCGAGCTCGCGGAACTCGGACTGCCCGGCCCGCACGACGCCTCCCGGCAGAGCCGCGACCTCCGCCTCGATCCGCTCCGCTCCGATCTCGACCGTCGCCGTGAGCTCCTGCTCCGCCGGTTGTCCGTCTGCGGCGTCCCGTACGGCGCACCGCGCGAGGTCGCCGGCACCGGCGGCGCCGACGCCCTCACCTCCCGCTGGGAGATCCGCTGGACCCCGGCCACCGCCGCCGTGCTCGTCGCCGCGACCGTGCGCGGTGTCACCGCAGCGCAGGCCGCCGAAGGGGTGCTCCGCGAACGCCACCGGACCGAACGGGACGAAGGCGGCCCGACGGCGGCACAGATCCTGACCGGGCTCGCCGACGCCGCCGCCTGCGGGGTCGCGCCGCTGGCCGACGAACGCCTCGCCGAGACGGCCGACCTGCTCCCGGGCTGCGCCGCCCTGCCCGAACTCCTCACCGGTCTCTCCCTGGTGGACCGGGTCGGCGCCGGTCACGTTCCCGGGCTGCCCGCCGACGCCGGGCGCGCCCGGGCCGCCGCCGCGGCCGTCGAGACACTGACCGCCGCCGGCGTCAGGCAACTGGACGGCCTCGCCGGCTCCGAGGACGCCGACGACGCCCGTGCCCTGGTCGAACTCGCACACCGGGCCGACCTCTTCGGCGGCATCCGCCTCACCACCGCCCTGACCCGCCTCGCCGCCGAGGGATCGCCACTGATGCGAGGGGCCGCGGGCGCGCTCCTCGTCCTGCTCGGCCACGAGGACCCCGCCGTGCTGGGGGAGCGCGCCGCCGCCTGGATCGACGCCGCCACCGACCCTGAACGCCGCGCCGCCCTCACCGCCCGGCTCACCGGCCTGCTGACCGCCGCCGGGCCCTTGCTGGAGGCCGAACCGCACACCCTGGACCCGCTGCTCGCGCGCGTCACCGACCTGCCGGACCGGGACTTCCTGGACCGGCTGCCGGCTCTGCGCGGCGGATTCGACACCCTCAGCCCCGCCGCTCGGGACCGACTGCTCGCGGTGGTCGAGGAACAGCTCGGCCTGGCCCTGCCCGAGGCGCCCGCAGACCCCGGCGTGCTCGCCGTCCACGCCCGCGCCGACCTCGCGGCCCGCGCCGCCCTGGACCGCCTCGGGCTCCTCCCGGCCCCGGCCGCCGATCACCCCTCGCCCGCCGACGAAGACCGGCCGGACCCCGCCGATCCTGCCGACGGCCCCGCCCGTGCTCGTGGCACGGCTCCCGAACCCGCCGTCGCCACCCCCGAGGAGCGAACGACCGGCGGGGACGCTCCCGTCGACGGTGCTCTGCCCGGAACGCTGCCCGCCGCAGCCCCGGCCGTCCGCGTGCTGCGCCCGGCGGACCGCTGGCGCCTCGTCCTCGGCCGACGGAACGACGCCCTCGCCGAGAACGCCGCCGGGTTCGCCACCGCGCTCGACGAGCTCTACGGCCAGGGCCGGGGCGAGGGGAGCCGCGGTGACCTCGGCGCGGGCAGCGGCGGTGGCCGCGAGGCCCCCTACCCGGGGGTCCGTGACTGGTCCGAGGAACTCGCCGCCCTCTTCGGGCCCGGCATCCGCGAAGAGGTCATGGCCGCCGCGGCAGCGCAGGGCCGCACCGACGTCCTGTCGGAGCTCCACCCCGACACCGTTCGCCCCTCCGTGGAACTGCTGCAAACCGTCCTCCGCCACGCCGGCGGCCTCCCCGAGGCCCGACTCGCCGCACTGCGGCCCCTGGTGCGCCGCCTGGTGGACGAACTCACCCGCGCGCTCGCCACCCGCATCCGCCCCGCGCTGCACGGCGCGATCCAACCGCGCCCCTCCCGCCGCCCGGGCGGCCCGCTCGACCTGCCCCGCACCGTCCGCGCCAACCTCGCCGGTGCGCGCCGCGCGCCGGACGGCAGCGTCCGACTGGTCCCCGAGCACCCCGTCTTCCACACCCGTGGCCGGCGCTCCGCCGACTGGCGGCTGATCCTCGTCACCGACGTGTCGGGATCGATGGAGGCGTCCACCGTCTGGGCGGCGCTCACCGCCTCCGTGCTCGCCGGGGTCCCGACGCTGTCCACGCACTTCCTGGCGTTCTCCACCGAGGTCGTGGACCTCACCGGCCAGGTCGACGACCCGCTGTCCCTCCTGCTGGAGGTCAGCATCGGTGGCGGCACCCACATCGCCGCCGGCCTGCGCCACGCCCGCGAACTGGTCAGCGTCCCCTCCCGCACCCTGATCGTGGTCATCAGCGACTTCGAGGAGGGCTACCCGCTCGGCGGCCTCCTCGCCGAGGTCCGCACCCTGGTCGCGACCGGCTGCCACGTCCTCGGCTGCGCCGGTCTCGACGACGCGGGACGTCCCCGCTACTCCACGGGCGTCGCCGCCCAACTGGTCGCGGCGGGCATGCCCGTCGCAGCCCTCAGCCCGTTGGAACTCGCCCGCTGGGTGGGGGAGAAGGTCTCATGAGCTCGCAGCTGCCCCCCGTGGCGCCGGAGGTGACCGCGGAAATCGTCGGCGCGCTCTCGCCCCGGCTCCGCAAGCGGCTCGACGCCGCCGTCACCAAGCTGACCGCCCTCCCGGTCTCCCGCGACGGCGACACCGTGCGCCTCGCGCTGGACGAGGAGACCGCCGTCGAACTCCACGCGGAGGGCGGCGCGGTCACCACCGCCGACGCGGTGCGATGCGGCTGCCTGCTGGCTCCCGCCTGCGTCCACCGCGCGGCCGTCGTCTCCGCAGCGCCCATCGCGGAACCTGCGGCACCGGAAGACCCGCACGCCGCCGCTCCGGACCGAGCCGAGTCGGACGACACCGCGTCGCCGGTTTCCCCCGCCCGTGCCCCCGACGCGACGGGCGCGGTCGTCCCCCCGGCCGCCGGGGGAGGGCCGAGTCCCGCCGACCCGATCGCCGGGGCCGGGACCGGGGCCAAGACCGGGACCGGCTCCGGGCCGCCGACCGCGCCCCGGGCGGCACCCGAAGCGGCCACCGACGCACAGGTCGCCGCCTGTGCCGCCCTGTTCACCGCGGCGGCCGAGGCGATCGACGCGGGACGCGACGGCGCCGGAGCGGTGCACCAGGCCGAGCTGCTGCGCTCCGCCCACTCCGCCCGCCTCGCCGGCCTGCATCGGCCCGCAGCCGCTGCGGTCTCGGTCGTCACCCAACTCCGCGCCGCCCGGTCAGGAGCCCCCGAACACCGCCTCGCCGAACTCGCCGGGCGCCTCCGCGAACTACTCCACACCACCCACCGTCTGCCGGTGGCGACCGGACCGGAGTTCGCGGCACTCCGGGGCACGGCGCGCCGCTCCTACGCCTCGGAGGGCTCGCTCCGGCTCCACGGCCTGTTCAGCGAGTCGATCCTCACCCCCGGCGGGTACGCGGGGGCGGTGACCTGGACGGTCGACGCCGCCGGCCACCGGTACACCGTCGCCGACGTGGCCCCCGGCGGCGCGAACCGCGCTGCCGGGGCGGGCGACCACACCCTCCGGATGGGCGACACCGCGCTGACGCACCGCGAGCTCTCCCGCTCCGGTCTCGCGCTCTCCGGCGCGACGCTCTCGCCGTCCGGGCGACTGGGCGCGGGTTCCGGGGTCCGCGCGGTCCGCGCCGCCGGCTCGCCATGGACCGGTGCTCCGCTGTCCGCCCTGTGGGAGGAGCCGCTGCCCTCGCAGGTCGCCAGGGCGCTGACAGCGGGGGAGGAGCAGACGTCCGACCGCGACGACCTGCTGTTCCTGCACGTCACCCTGGCGGGCGCCGCCAGGGAGGCCGGGGGCGACTGCCTCCTCGCCCACGGCGACGGGCTGACGATCCGCCTGACCGTCGCCCACGACCACCCCGCCCTGCCCCACCGCGACAACCTGCGGCTGCTGGCCTCCCGCCCCGGCCTCCGCCTGCGCGCCGTCGCCCGCCTCGACCCGGCCGCCCACCCCCGCGCCCGGCTGCTGGCCATCAGCCACCCGACCGACGAGGAGGCCCACGTCAACCTCGGCCTGGAGCGCCTGCAACTCGCCGACCTGACGCCCGCCACCACTTCCGGCGTGTCCCACACCCCCGCAGCCGACACGGTCCGCCCCGCGACTGCCCCGCTCCACCTCCTACGCCGCCGCCTCCACCACGCGGTCGCCGGTGGTCGCGGACTGCTGACGTCACCGCCGGGCAACGACCTCCGGGCGTTGCGCGACCACGCCCTGCCGACCGCCGCCGAGTTGCTGGAGAACCTCCACCGGGCCGCCGCCGATCGCTCCCGCGACACCTTCGGACGGCTGCGGGCCACCGACCCCGAACGGTTCGCCCGCGCATGGCTGGCCGTCGCCCTGTACACGGAGGAGCTGGACCGGGCACTGTGCGCAGAAGCCTGGACGGGTGCGGGGGCCTGACGGGGCGCTCGCACTGCGGCCGGCGCACGCGACGGCACGACCCGGACCGCCGGAGCAGGCCCGAACACCCCAGCCGCGTCGTATCGTTGCCCCGAAGTCGACCGCGCGACCTGGAATGGGCGAAATGCCGGAGTTTGGTAAAGTAAGTAAAATCCAGTTACTCGCCAGTTAACGCCCCAGGTCACGCACTCTGCTCCCCGCACACGCGGGGGTGTTCCCGACCGACGCCTTGGTGTCGGTCCGGGTGACCTCTGCTCCCCGCACACGCGGGGGTGTTCCCGGGTCCGCCCCGCCGGCGGCGCCGTGCTCCTGGCTGCTCCCCGCACACGCGGGGGTGTTCCAGCATCATCTACGACCTCCCGAAGAACGAGGGGCTGCTCCCCGCACACGCGGGGGTGTTCCCTACTGGATCCACCCGGAGGTCGTGGGCGGGTTCTGCTCCCCGCACACGCGGGGGTGTTCCTGGTTGACGCGCGGTACATGCTGATCGTCGAGGCTGCTCCCCGCACACGCGGGGGTGTTCCCTCCTTCCCGCCGCACGCACATTGGTCGTACTCCTGCTCCCCGCACACGCGGGGGTGTTCCCGAGACGATGACCGCCCTTCCCGGCGTCCTCGACTGCTCCCCGCACACGCGGGGGTGTTCCCTCTTCGCCGAGAGCCCCCAGGACACGCCCTTCCTGCTCCCCGCACACGCGGGGGTGTTCCCCGGATCGCGGAGGGTCGCTCCTACGCGGACGCCTGCTCCCCGCACACGCGGGGGTGTTCCCGAAACCGGGTTGGCGTGGATGCCGTTCATCGCCTGCTCCCCGCACACGCGGGGGTGTTCCCCGGCCGTCCGAGGACGGGACGAAGTGGCTCTGCTGCTCCCCGCACACGCGGGGGTGTTCCTGAAGATCAAGCGCGAGGTCGAGACGCGAATCACTGCTCCCCGCACACGCGGGGGTGTTCCCCACAGCGAGTCACGCCCTCAGCCTCCTGTCCACTGCTCCCCGCACACGCGGGGGTGTTCCCCGGTGCGCTGGACGGGCAGGTCGCCGGGGCAGCTGCTCCCCGCACACGCGGGGGTGTTCCCACTCCGAGAGACCCTGCTCCTGAATCTGCCCACTGCTCCCCGCACACGCGGGGGTGTTCCCGGCGTTACGTTCTTCGCTGACCTGCGGTGTCGCTGCTCCCCGCACACGCGGGGGTGTTCCCCCCGGGCGGCTGTCCCCCGACCTCATCTGGGGCTGCTCCCCGCACACGCGGGGGTGTTCCCTGGTCAAGGATGCTGGCGCGGGTCGTCTCGCTCTGCTCCCCGCACACGCGGGGGTGTTCCCCTTCGGGCCATGACCACCCACCTCGCTGCCCACTGCTCCCCGCACACGCGGGGGTGTTCCCCGTGGCTACCAGAATGGGCGACGAGGAAAGCACTGCTCCCCGCACACGCGGGGGTGTTCCCTGCGCACCGCCTGCATCGAGTCCAATGTTCTGCTGCTCCCCGCACACGCGGGGGTGTTCCCGCGCTCACCCGCTCGGGGCGTGGCGGCCAGGTCTGCTCCCCGCACACGCGGGGGTGTTCCTAATCCACTCGATGATTCGCTTTTTGCTGCGGCCTGCTCCCCGCACACGCGGGGGTGTTCCCCGCCTGGCGGTCGCCCACCATTACGCCTACTCCTGCTCCCCGCACACGCGGGGGTGTTCCCCTGGTCGTCCGCGTCGACCCGGGCGGGCGCAACTGCTCCCCGCACACGCGGGGGTGTTCCCGATGACATGTCGTCAATCTTCACTGAGACATACTGCTCCCCGCACACGCGGGGGTGTTCCCCGGTCTCGCCCGCGCGAGAGCCGTGGTCTCGCCTGCTCCCCGCACACGCGGGGGTGTTCCCGCGAAGGCGCCCCACCCATCCCGAGTGGGGCGCTGCTCCCCGCACACGCGGGGGTGTTCCCTCGCCGGCGACTTCCCGGAGGGCGTCCCCCAGCTGCTCCCCGCACACGCGGGGGTGTTCCCGTCACCCACTCCAGCGGAGACGAGGTCACGTACTGCTCCCCGCACACGCGGGGGTGTTCCCATCATCGCCAAGGACAAGGCCAGCAAAGTCGTCTGCTCCCCGCATACGCGGGGATGTTCCCTTCTTGTGGCTGGGGTGCCACCAGATCAGGAGCTGCTCCCCGCACACGCGGGGGTGTTCCCGCGCGGCGCGGAATGTCTACCGCAGGGACGTCCTGCTCCCCTCGCACGCCAGGGTGTGCTGGTTTCGGGATCAGCGGTGGACAGGGCGACCCGGTGGTTACCGCACGCGCGTGGCCGACAACTCAGCCGCCGTGAGGGCTCCACTCGCCCAGACCCTCGTAGATGTGCGCCTCGAGGCATTGCGGAGCGTCGAGGCCCACGGCTTCGCCCCGGTACACGGCGATGAGTGAGTCCTTGCCGCGCCACCAGGAATCGGTCGCACCCTCCACTTCGGGTACTGGATCGAATGCACGGAGATCCAACGTGTCGACGTCCTCACGCGTGACTCTTGTGACGGTCGCGGCCAAGCGGCGGGCATGCGCGGCGAGCGCCAGGGATTCCACCCAGCCGTCAGCGCTGGCATGCAGAGGCGTCCAACGGTGGGCGTTGATACCGAAGGCGCCGTCGGGCCCGATCTCGAAGCTGTAGGCCATGGACGCCCGGCAATCGCCTGCCGGGAACGACCAGCCGCCCCCGGGTGTCTCCTCGGGGCAGTCGGCGTCCAGAATGCGCGGCCCGCCCTCGTAGAACGCGGACGGCGGCAGGGCGAGCCCGCCCCATCGGTCCTGGAAAGCAGTCGCCCGTTCGATCTCCGCAGCAGGCACACCGTGCTCGATCCACGCGTCGTGGTGCAGACGTAGATCGTGTCGGCGAACGCGGATGCCCGCCGTCTCGATGAACCACTGGGCCCTTCGGCTCAGGCCGGCAGGCGCTGTCGGGACAGGCGCTACGGGCCGGTCAGCCATTACCGCTGCTCGCCGTCACCGGCGCAGCTCAGTGTCGACGCAATCTCACGCACACGACTCAGGTTGATTCCTCCGTGCTGCTCGACGGCGAGGGGGTGCTCGGTGGGCTCCAGCTCGACGAAGAAGCGCTCACCCACCGGGCGGGTATGGACGAGGGTCTTGAGGTTGAACGTCGCCGTCGGATACACCGGAAGATCAGTGGTGAGCCAGCCGAAGTACGGCTCCTCGGCCTCGCGTCCGGGCCTGTTCCACAGGTCGGAGACCCGGGAGTAGCTCTCTCGGCTGAGCGAGACCCACACCCCCCAGGAGAACACCGCGTCACAACCGATGACAGGTATCTCGATCAGGCCCTTGACGAAGTAGTGCTGCGCGCCGATCACGCACTGGTCTGCGGAGAGCAGGCAGTCATCGGCGTCGGCGTCGGCGTCTTCCCACACGGCGGGGGCGGCGGCGGTGTAGTTCATCGGCAGGTCAGGGCGATGAGTCCCGCAGCATGCGCAGGTGAACCCCGTGTCACTGGTCATGGGCCCGGAGCCTAGCGACGGTCCTCAGGCGCTCACGAAGGGAGGCACCCCCGGGCGCCGCGTTCCGCGGTCACCACCGGGCTCACCCGGCCCATGCGCACCTCATGGGGCGCGCTGACCCCAAGCCCCGCCCCTGTCGGGAAGACCAGTGGTTCTCCTCTTCCTGGTCATGGCTCCGGCAGGGGCGGTGCGTCCTCGGTGACCATGCTGGCGGGGGCGCGCCGCCCGCGCCGCCCGAGCTGCGTCCGACTGCTCAGCCCCCGAGGTCTCCGAACGGCCTTACCACCGCAGTCTGTTCGGAGCGCGACGTCACGATCCGCCCCGATCCGCCCCGGGGCGTACCGGCCGGCTGCCTCACATCGCGCGCAGGCCGCGGTCGGCGAAGTCGATGAGCCACTCGAAGCTCTCGTCGACGTCGGCGCTCCAGCGGAACCCGTCCGCCGACTCCAGCGTCGCGAAGCCGTGGCACAGGCTGCGGAGCATGCGCAACGCGTGGTCGACATCGGCCTCCGGCACGTCGTAACCGTGCAGCACCGACCGGAAGGTGTCCAGCATCCGGCCGGCGCCGACGGCCAGGGGGTCGTCCGGGCCGGTCGGTTCCTGGCCCACGGTGGCGGCGTAGCGCCCCGGGTGTGCCAGGACGAAGGCGCGGAAGGCGCGGGCCGCCGCCGCGAGTGCGTCACGGCCGGCCCGGCCCCGGATGGCGAGCCCGACGGCGTCGCCGGCCTCCGCGAGTGCGAGGGCAGCGACGCCGCGCAGCAGGTCGTCCATGCCCTCGACGTGTTTGTACAGCGAGGGGGTGCGCACGCCGAGCCGCTGCGCGAGCAGCCCCATCGTGAGACCAGGCAGCCCCACGTCGTCCGCGAGTGCGGCGCCCGCGGCGACCACCGTCGCACGGTCCAGCCCTGCCCTAGGCACGGGCGGCGTCCAAGCGGAGGAACGCGAGCACGAGAGCGGTCACCCGGTCGGGGAACTGGTCCTGCGGGTAGTGCCCGGCGCCCTCGATCATCTCCAGCCGCCCGAGGCCGGCGGGAAGCGCGGTGACGACAGCGGACCCCTCGGCGTGCGGATCGGCCCAGTCGGGGTCCAACGTGCCCATCACCACCAGTACCGGGCAGCGCACATTGGCGAGTTGGGCACCCGCGTCGGTCGGTGCGGTGCGCCCCATGCCCTGGAGCGTACGCATCCGGCCCGGCTCGCGCAGGCCCGCCTCGACGGTCGCCAGACGCTCCGCCCAGTCGGCGGGCTTCGGCCCGGGATACGCGACGTCGAGGTAGGAGCGCCACATCCGCGTGCTGCCGAACACAACCGCGCCCAGCAGGCGCAGCATGCCCTGCCGGAAGCGCTTCACCCGCAGGTCTCCCATGGCGACCGACTGCTTGCGGGTGAAGGGCGCCAGCTCGATGACGCCCGTCACCAGCTCCGGTTCGCTTGCCGCCGCGATGGTGGCGGCGCCGCCGGAGATGGAGTGGCCGACCAGGACGGCCGGGCCGCCGAGGTGGCGGATCACGGCGAGCAGGTCGCCCGCGATGGCGGTGCGCGACCACTCCGGCCATGCGGCGCTCGACTCGCCGCAGCCGCGCAGGTCCACGGCGGCCACGCGGTACCCCGCCGTCACCAGCACGGGAGCGACCGCTCGGTAGGCGGCGCGACTGTCGCCCATGCCGTGCGCCAGCACGATCAGCGGGCCACTACCGCTGACCTCGTAGGCGATGGTTCCGCCGTCGACGCTCAGGTACTCGGTCGGACCGGTCATGGCAGCTCCTCGTGGCTAACGGCATTAACTCAAAGCTAATTGTGTTAGCTGGCGCTGTCAACGTGGCTGCGCGCGAGCTGTGGACGGCCCCGTGCCCGACGGACGCGCGCGGCGTCCGCCGACGCGGATTCGACCGCGACCTCCCGCCGCCGCCTCCCCCGGTGGTGGGGCCGCGCGTGGCCGGTGGGGGCCTGCCGCGGGCCTTCTACGGCCGGTCGGTCGTGTGCGACGATCTCCGGTCAGTGACCGGCGGGACGAGGCGCAAGGGGGACCGGAGGTGGCCGGCTTCGAGATCGTGGCGGTGATCCTGGCCTCCGGCTTCGTCGCCGGTGGTGCGTGGGACCGGATCAAGAAGATCAAGGACGAACGCCGGGAGGCACGCGAGCGCGAACTGCGCGGTCCGGACCCGGTCTGCGGCTGTGCGGCTGCACCCACCATCTCGCCTACCACGACCCCAGGGAGGGGCGGTGCTACGCGATGGTGAAGCCCAAGTAGCCCAAGTAGCCCAAGAAGTCGAAGCAGGGCGCGAAGGGCGCGTCACCGCAACCCGACGGAAAGCCCGCCGCCGAGCCCAGGCAGCGCCCGTGCCGCCGCTACGCGGGGCCGGAGCCGCTCGCCACGCTGTACGCGCCCGAGATCACCGGGGGCACCGGCCCCGCGCTGCCCCGCGCGGACGAGTAGCGGCGGCCACCGCCGCCAGGCCCCGCCCCCAGCTTCTCCCGCCCGCCCACCTTCCCCTGCTTCTGCCCCCGCCCTTGCTCCCGTCTGACCCGCCCGCCGCCACCGCCCTGCCCTCGCCGCTCCCTGCACCGCCGCTCCCTGCCCTCGCCGCGCTCCCTTCGCTCCCACGGGGCGTCCTCCGGCCGCCCGGTGGGCCCTGCGGCGAGCGGTGCCGCGCATCCGCTGCGGGTCCGCTCCGCTGTCGGTCACTCCTGGTCCGGCAGCGGCGGCCAGTCGCCCCACATGTTCATGAAGTCGCCCCCGAGCGGCGGCGTCCCCGGTCGGGCCCAGCCGGGGTCGTCGTCGGTGAGGACGGCAGCCGCGTGATCCTCGGCGTCGTCCAGCGGCCGGTAGCCCAGGCGCCGCGCCCCGGAGAGGTCGAGAACGCCCCGGGTGTTGTCCGAGACGCCGTTGACCACGGTGTGACCGACGCCGGGCGCCGTCAGCGCCGCGTGCACCAGCCGCACCAGGTCGCCGTGGCTCAGCCAGATCGACAGCTCCCGGGCGTTGCGCGGCCGGTGGTAGCAGGCGCCGATGCGCAGCGATACGGTCTCGACGCCGGTGCGCGCCCAGTACAGCTCGGCGAGGTCCTCGCCGAGGCACTTCGTCAGCCCGTAGAAGGTGTCCGGCCGGTGCGGCCCGTTCGCCGGGATCGGTGGTTGGCCGCTGTCGGGGCAGCGCGCGAAGCCGACCGCGTGGTTGCTGGAGGCCGCCACCACACGGGGCACGCCCTCGCGACGTACTGCCTCGTACAGGTGGTACGAGCCGAGGACGTTGTTCCGCACCAGCTCCGGGAAGTCCCGCTCGCCCGGGTGGCCCGCGAGGTGCACGACCGCGTCGGTGCCCCGGGCCGCCTGCCGCAGCGCCGCCTCGTCGTCCAGCTCCGCCACCACGGCGTCCGGCTCCCCGGGCACGGCGACCCGGTCCAGGCAGCGCACCCCCCACCCGAGCGTCGGCAGCCCCGCACGGAGGGCAGTGCCGAGCCGGCCGGCGGCACCGGTCAGCAGCACGGTGCCCGGTCGCTCCCCGGCGCGGGCGGGCGCCGCTGCCCCGGGCGTGTCCGGCCCACGGTGGGACTCCGGCCTCGCCGTGCGCTTGTCGGACATGGGCTGCTCCTCGGGACGAGTGGAGGGGGAGAGGCGAGGGGGCGGGAGCCCGGCGAGGGACGCGACAGGACGGCTGGTGTCGGTCGGGGTGGCGTGGTGGGGTCGCCCGGGTGTGCGCCGCGCCACGTGCGCCCGGGCGCACCGACCGCCGAAGCGGCCCCGCCGCCCCCGCCCGGCAACCGGAGACCGGTGGCCACGAGAGGCGGCGCCGCGACCGGACAGCACCAACGGCCCCCACCGCCCGGCCTGTTGCGGTGGCGCCCCGCACGCCGACGGGACGGCTGTCGGACCCGTCGGTGACTCATGCCCCGGCCACGCGGCTCCCGAAACCGCGCCACGCCGCGTTACGGCGCGGTTTCCCTTCCGGACCTGGCTGGGACGGAGGTGTCCCTGTCAGGCACAATCGCTGCGTTCCCGCCGTCCCGGCGCCGACGCGACCTCCGTGAGGACCACCCATGAGCACGACCCCGACCGACGCCGCCCCGGGCGCGAAGACGCCCGCGGGGCGCCTGGACGCGTTCTTCCAGATAGCCGAACGCGGTTCGACCGTCGGCCGGGAGGTCCGCGGCGGTCTGGTCACCTTCTTCACCATGGCCTACATCCTGGTGCTGAACCCGGTGATCCTCGGCGGCAGCACCGACGTCAACGGCGACCAGCTCGACATCGGTCAGCTCGTCACCGTCACCGCCCTCGTCGCCGCGGTCATGACGATCCTCATGGGGGTCACCGCCAACCTGCCCATCGCGCTCGCCGCCGGGCTCGGACTGAACGCGATGGTCGCCTACGGACTGGCCCCGATCATGACCTGGCCCGAGGCGATGGGCCTGGTCGTCCTGGAAGGACTGCTGATCATCGCGCTGGCCCTGACCGGGCTGCGGGAGAAGGTCATGCAGGCCATCCCGATGCCGATAAAGCAGGCCATCGGGGTCGGCATCGGTCTCTTCATCGCCTTCATCGGCGTGATCAACGCCGGCTTCGCCGGCCCGGGTGACGGCACCCCCGTCACCCTCGGCGACGGCGGGGTGCTGCGCGGCTGGCCCGTCCTCGTCTTCTGCGTCGGCGTGCTGCTGACGTTCGTGCTGATGGCCCGCAAGGTCAAGGGCGCCATCCTGATCAGCATCGTCGCCACCACGGCGCTGGCCGTCGCCATCAACACCCTCGCGGATGACATCGCCTGGGGTCTCACCACCCCCGAGCTGCCGCGCGGCCTCGACGACATCGTGGCGATGCCGGACTTCGGCCTCGTCGGCGAGTTCAGCCTCTTCGGTGCGTTCGGTCAGATCAGCGTCATCACGGTGCTGCTGCTGATCTTCACCCTCTTCCTCACCGACTTCTTCGACACCATGGGCACCGCCGTCGCCGTCACCAACGAGGCCGGACTGCTGAAGGACGGCCGTCCGCCGCGTCTGGGCCGACTGCTGCTGGTGGACGGCCTCGCCACCGTCGGCGGCGGTGCCTGCTCCGCCTCCTCCAACACGGCCTACATCGAGTCGGCCTCAGGGGTGGGGGAGGGCGCCCGCACCGGGCTCGCCAACCTCGTCACCGGCGGACTCTTCGCCCTCGCGCTGTTCTTCGCGCCGCTGGCCGCCACCGTCCCCGCGCAGGCGGCCTCACCGGCGCTGGTCGTGGTCGGGTTCCTGATGATGACGCAGGTCGTCGGCGTGGACTGGAAGGCGTACGACATCGCCATTCCCGCCTTCGTGATCATCGCGGTGATGCCGTTCACCTACTCGATCACCCACGGCATCGGCGCCGGCTTCATCACCTACGTCGTGGTGAAGACCGCGCTGGGCCGCGTCCGCGAGGTGCACTGGCTGATGTGGGCGACCGCGGCGGCGTTCCTGGTGTTCTTCGCGATCGACCCCATCGAGCAGGTCCTCGGCATCCGCTGACCGCGCGCACCCCGCCGTGCCACCCGTGGACCCGGACCAAGACGACGGGCCGCCACCCCACACGGGGCGGCGGCCCGTCGTCGTGCCCGGCGCGGAGCGGCGGGAGGCCCTACAGGGCGTACCCGAAGACCCAGGCGCCCAGCGAGTACGTCGCCAGCGTCACCAGGACCAGCGACAGCACGTTCAGCACCGCGCCGCCCTTGACCATCTGGCCGATGGTGACGTGACCGGTGGAGAAGACGATCGCGTTCGGCGGCGTCGCCACCGGCAGCATGAACGAGCAGGTGGCGGCCAACGCCACCGGCAGCACCAGCAGCATCGGGTCGAGACCGAAGCCCAGCGCCACGCCGCCCACGATCGGGATGAACGTCGCCGCGGTCGCCGTGTTGCTCGTCAGCTCCGTCAACGCCAGCACCAGCACCAGGATCGCGAACACCAGCAACAGCGTCGGGATCGCCTCCAGAGCGCTGACCTGGTCGCCCACCCACTCGCTGAGCCCCGTCGCCCCGAACTGCGCCGAGAGGCTCAGACCGCCGCCGAACAGCAGCAGGATGCCCCACGGCAGCTCCTTGGTGTCCTCCCAGACCAGCAGCCGTCGGCCACCGTCGCGGCGGGCCGGCAGCGTCAGCATCAGCAGCGCGGCGCAGATCGCGACACCGGAGTCGCCCAGCGCGGCCGGCCACGCCCACAGGTTCTCCAACTGGGGCACCAGCACCCAGGCGAGGGCGGCGGAGACGAAGACGACCAGCACCATCTTCTCGGCGAAGCTCATCGGCCCGAGCTCGCGGCGCCGCTCCTCGATCATCTCGCGACCGCCGGGGATCTCCTTGATCTCCGGACGGAAGACGAGGCGGGTCAGCACCAGCCAGATCAGCACCAGGAACGTCAGCGACAGCGGGACGCCGAACATCATCCACTGGAAGAAGCCGATGCTGATGTCGTGCTCGTTCTGCATGTACTCACGCAGGAACGCGTTGGGCGGAGTGGAGATGATCGTGGCGAACGAACCGACCGACGCCGCGTACGCGATGCCCAGCATCAGCGCGGTCGCGAAGTTCGGGGCGCGCTTGCCGTCACCCAGCTGCGCCACCAGGCCGAGCACCGCGATACCCATCGGCAGCATCATCACGGCGGTCGCGGTGTTGGAGATCCACATCGACAGCAGACCGGTGGCGAGCATGAAGCCGCCGATCATGCGCACCGGGGAGGTGCCGACGACCATCACCGTCGCCAGCGCGAACCGTACGTGGAGGTTCCAACGCTGCATCGCCAGCGCGATGGTGAAGCCGCCGAGGAACAGGAAGATGGTGTCGCTGGCGTAGGGCCCGGCCGCCTCGGAGAGCGGCGCGATGTCCAGGAAGGGGAACGCCACCAGCGGGACGAGCGCCGTGGCGGGCAACGGGATCGCCTCGGTCATCCACCACACGGCCATGACGACCGCCACCGCCGCCACGTTCTTGCCGTCGGCGGACAGGGAGTCCGGCAGGATCAACCGCACGATCGCGGCCAGTACGGGTCCCGCCGGCAGGCCTATCCACTGCCGGGGGAGGATCCGCCGTGAGCGGTCCTCGGACTCGCCGCCGTCCGACCCTGGTCCTGGGAGGACCGCTGGTCGGCGGACGGGTTCGATTCGGATTGTGACACGGTCTCACCCTCGGATCGGTTCTCGGCCAGGCCAACCTGCCACCGCCCACCGCGGGGAGCAAGCCCGACGGACCGTCGCGAGGGTCCCTTCGGTTGCCGGACGCCGCGTCGCCGTCGTACGGACGTCGTCCGAGGACGTCTGACGCGGCGTCCGCCCCCCGGGTCAACGCACCGGGGTGAAGTCCCGTGCGCCGATGTACTCAGGACGCGGCACCGGCGCCGCGAACGGCTCCACCACGGTGTTCTCCACGCTGTTGAAGACGATGAAGACGTTCGAACGCGGGAACGGCGTGATGTTGTCCCCCGAGCCGTGCATCGCGTTGCAGTCGAACCAGGTCGCCGAGCCCGCGGCGCCGGTGAACAGCTTGATGCCGTGGGCGTCCGCCAGTCGCGTCAGCCGCTCGTCGGACGGGATGCCCGCGTCCTGCATCTGGAGCGACTTCTTGTAGTTGTCCTCCGGCGTGGCGCCCTCACACCCCAGGAAGGTGCGGTGGGAGCCGGGCATGATCATCAGCCCGCCGTTGGTGTCGTGGTTCCGGGTGAGAGCGATGGAGACCGAGACTGCCCGCATGCGGGGCATCCCGTCCTCCGCGTGCCAGGTCTCGAAGTCGGAGTGCCAGTAGAAGCCGGTCGCACCGAAGCCCGGCTTCACGTTGATGCGGCTCTGGTGGACGTACACGTCCGAACCGAGGATCTGCCGGGCGCGGTCCGCCAGGCGCTGGTCGCGTACCAGGGCGGCGAAGATCTCGCTGATCCGGTGCACCTCGAAGACGGTGCGGATCTTGTCGGACCGGGGCTCCACGATCGAGCGCGGGTCGGACTTGATCGTCGGGTCGGTGGTGAGCCGCTCCAGCTCGCCGTGGTACAGCTCCACCTCCGTCGGACTGATGAGCTGGTCGATCGCGAGAAAGCCGTCGTGGTCGAAGGAGGCCAGGTCCGTTGCGCCGATCGGGCCGGAAGCACCGGGCTCCGACCAGACGACCGGGTCCTGACGTTCGGTGATCACTTCGCTCTCACCGCGCGTGGGGTAGAGGTCGGCGATCTGCGCGGGTGCGGTCGTCATGGTGTGCCATCCTCTCGTTTGGGATCTCTTGCGTGAGCTGGTCCCGTGCCGCCCCGAAGGGGGTGCACCGGCGCCGCCGGCGCGTCCGAGGGGGTGGCGGTAGCCCGGAGCCGGGGCCCTTGGTGTGTGTCAGTCCTCCGCGGGCTCGGTGAGCAGCGGATAGACACCGTTCTCGTCGTGGTCCTCCCGGCCGGTCACCGGCGGGTTGAAGACGCAGACCACGCGGAAGTCGGTCTTGGGTCGCAGGGTGTGCTTCTCGTGTCCGTCGAGCAGGTACATGGTTCCCGGACGGATCCAGTGCACCTCGCCCGTGTCGTCGTCGGTCAGCTCCGCCTCGCCCTCGACGCAGAGCACGGCCTCGATGTGGTTGGCGTACCACATCGACGTCTCGGTACCCGCGTAGAGCACCGTCTCGTGCAGCGAGAACCCGACCCGCTCCTTGGCGAGCACGAGG
Source organism: Streptomyces spiramenti (assembly GCF_012034385.1). GTDB lineage: Bacteria > Actinomycetota > Actinomycetes > Streptomycetales > Streptomycetaceae > Streptomyces > Streptomyces spiramenti. The sequence goes on along the minus strand of NZ_JAAVJB010000036.1, from coordinate 12,883 downwards.
CGCTTGCTGCGCCAGGTGCCGGACGCGGACCTCACGTCCCGGTCGGTGCCTTCGATGTCGCTGAGGGAACGGACGATCACTTCTTCACGGTGCCTTCCTGCGGACGGTCCGGCAAGCCGCAGCGCGAAACCTCTCACGCGAACCTCCACCGGACGGTGCCGCCGTCGTTACAACGGGTTCACCGGAACGCGCGGTCGCGCGCCCCGGGGTGCCGCTCGGGCAGGTCAGCCGGCCTCGCGCACGGCGCGCGCCAGGATGCGCAGGCCCTCGTCGAGCTCCTCGGGCGAGATGGTCAGCGCGGGAAGCAGCTTGACGACCTCGCTCTCCGGTCCGGAGGTCTCGACCAGCAGCCCGAGCTCGAAGGCGCGGCGGCAGATGCGGCCCGCACGCTCCTTGTCGGGGAACTCCATGCCCCACACCAGGCCGCGCCCGCGGAAGTGCCCCCCGGCCTCGGGGTGCTCGCGGACGATGCCGGCGAGAGCGGCCTCGACCTGCTCACCGCGGGCCATGGTCTGCTTCTCCATCTGGCCGTCCTGCCAGTAGGCGTCCAGCGCAGCGGCGGCGGTCACGAACGCCGGGTTGTTGCCGCGGAAGGTGCCGTTGTGCTCACCGGGCTCCCAGACGTCCAGCTCCGGCTTGAACAGCGTGAGCGCCAACGGCAGGCCGTAGCCGCTGATGGACTTGGAGACGGTGATGATGTCGGGCTGGATGCCCGCCTCCTCGAACGAGAAGAAGGCGCCCGTGCGACCGCAGCCCATCTGGATGTCGTCCACGATGAGGAGCATGTCGTAGCGGCGGCACAGGTCCGCGAGCGCCCGCAGCCACTCGGCGCGCGCCACGTTGATGCCGCCCTCGCCCTGGACCGTCTCCACGATGACCGCGGCCGGCTGGTTGAGACCGGAACCCGAGTCCTCCAGCAGGCGCTCGAACCAGATGAAGTCGGGCGTGCGGCCGTCGAGGTAGTCGTCGAAGGGCATCGGGGTGCCGTGGACCAGCGGGATACCGGCGCCGGCGCGCTTGAAGGCGTTGCCGGTGACCGCCAGCGACCCCAGCGACATGCCGTGAAAGGCGTTGGTGAAGGAGACGATGGACTCGCGTCCCTTGACCTTGCGGGCCAGCTTCAGCGCCGACTCCACGGCGTTGGTGCCGGTCGGCCCCGGGAACATCACCTTGTGGTCCATCTCGCGCGGACGCAGGATCACGTCGCGGAACGTCTCCAGGAACGCCCGCTTGGCCGTGGTGGACATGTCCAGGCCGTGGGTGATGCCGTCGCGCTCCAGGTAGTCCAGGAGGGCGCGTTTGAGGACCGGGTTGTTGTGCCCGTAGTTCAGAGACCCCGCGCCGGCGAAGAAGTCGAGGTAGCGGTGGCCGTCCTCGTCGAAGAGGTAGCTGCCCTGGGCGCGGTCGAAGATGGCGGGCCAGGCACGGCAGTAGCTGCGGACCTCCGACTCGACGGTCTCGAAGACACTGAGGTCGGGCTGGGTGATGGTCACGGCGTTCTCTCCTGAGGTTCGGGTGCGTGCGGGATGCGGGCCGGGTGGGCGTCCCGTCGCGGTGCGTCGTCGGTCGGCGCGTCGTCCTCCTGCGGGCGTCGCGCGGCGCGTCGGGGCGCTGGGTACGACGTGGCTCCCGGGGGTGTGGGAGCGGTCGCGGCGCGGTCCGGTACGTCGTTGTCCGGTGCGGCGGCGCGGTGCTGGCTGCGGAGGCGGTCCGGGGCGGTGGTTCCGTCAGGCGGCGAGGGGCCCGATGCGGTGGAGCACCTCCGGCTCGTGGCCCTCGTCCGGGAAGACGTCGGCGTCGAGCAGGACGTCGCTGCGCATCGTCGCGCTGTGCCGTTCGGCGAAGGAGGTGAACAACCGGTTGGAGGGCGCGTTGTCCTCGGTGACCGTGGTCTCCACGAACTCCACGCCCAGCTCCTCCGCGGTGCGGTCGACCAGCGTCCCGAGCATCGCCGCCGCCAGGCCGCGTCCACGCTGGCTCTGGTCAACGGCGACCTGCCAGACGAAGAGGGTGCGCTTGTCCTGCGGGCGCAGATAGCCGGTGATGAAGCCGACCGGCTCGCCGTCCGCGTCCCGCGCCACGATGGACGTGGCGCTGTGGTCGCGGCACCACAGCAAGTAGCTGTACGAGGAGTTGAGATCGAGAACCCGCGAGTCCCGCGCGATGCGCCAGAGCGCCGCGCCGTCCTCCAGTCGTGGATAGTCGAGCTTCAATCCCTCGGGCATTTCTGCGCTTTTAACGGGGGCACGTGCATGGTCTGCTTGTGCGGAGGTCATGTCTATCGAATTTACCCAGCAAATGCGAAGATTGCATCGCCAGGCGCGGTTCACAGAGGCGCTGGAACGTGCTATGGGAGGGGTGTGAAAGTAGCTCGGATCGGGGGGTGGTTCGGGTGGTCTCGTGCTGATATTTCCCCACGAAGCGGACAGGGTGTTGGCTTGGTCACAGATCCGTAACATCGATGACTTCTGCGAGGGGCAATCGTTGATCCAGTGAAACTCAATGCGTTTTGTTTAGGCATCGGGGGGCTGGGCAGCAGCAGATGGGGCCCTAGGCCCCCGGGGCTCCGGCATTCTTGTCCGCGACGTTCCCGCAGATTTCATCACTGCACAATGCCGCTGAAATCCCCGGAACCACCGGTGCGTCACCCGCCGACAACTCGTAGCCTGCCGCCATGACTTCACCCCAGGAGCGACCGGTCCTCCGGGTCACCGGCCGCGTGCTCACCGGGCCCGGGCCCGACGACGTCCTCGACGAGATCTGGGCCGTCGACGGCCGCGTGAGCCTCACCCCGCCGACGGGCGCCCGTGACGCCGTCACCGTGTCCGGCTGGGCGCTGCCCGGCCTGATCGACGCCCACTGCCACATCGGGCTCGACCAGCACGGCGCGATCGACGCCGCCGCGGCCGAGAAGCAGGCCGTCATCGAGCGCGAGGCGGGGGTCCTGCTGCTGCGGGACGCCGGCTCGCCCTCCGACACCCGCTGGATCGACGGCCGCGCGGACCTGCCCCGCGTGGTCCGCGCCGGACGGCACATCGCCCGCCCTCGCCGCTACATCCGCAACTACGGCCACGAGGTCGAACCCGCCGACCTCCCCGCCTGTGTGCGGCGTGAGGCCCGCGCCGGGGACGGCTGGGTCAAGCTCGTCGGCGACTGGATCGACCGCGACCGCGGCGACCTCGCGCCCTGCTGGCCCGCCGACGCGCTCCGCGAGGCCGTCGCCGCCGCCCACGAGGAGGGCGCGCGGGTCACCGCGCACTGCTTCGCGGCCGAATCCCTCCCGGACCTCCTGGGCGCCGGGATCGACTGCGTGGAGCACGCGACCGGGCTCACCGAGGAGACCATCCCCCGGTTCGCCGAGCGCGGGGTCGCCATCGTCCCCACGCTGGTCAACATCGCCACCTTCCCGAGTCTGGCGGCGAGCGGCGAGGGGAAGTTCCCCCGGTGGGCCGCCCACATGCGGGCGCTCCACGCGGCCCGCTACGACACGGTGCGCGCCGCCTGGGAGGCCGGGGTCCCGGTCTACCCCGGGACCGACGCGGGCGGCACCATCCCGCACGGTCTGATCGCCCGGGAGGTCGCCGAATTGGTGCGCGCCGGCATCCCCGCCCCCGACGTCGTCGCCGCCGCCTCCTGGGCCGGGCGTGCCTGGCTGGGGCGGCCGGGGCTCGTCGAGGGAGCACCGGCGGACCTGGTGGTCTACGAGTCGGACCCACGCGACGACGTCCGCGTGATGGCGGCACCCCGGCGCGTGGTCCTCGACGGGCGCGTCGTCGCCTGAAGCCGCGGGGCCGCCATGCCCCGGTGCCCCGGTGCTGCGGTGCTGCGGTGCTGTGGTGCGCCGCCGCCACCCGACCCGACCACCCGTACGTCCGCCCGGCCCGCCTGCGCCTCCAGTGCGGCCGGGCGGGGTCGCACGAACGAGGGAGGCGCAACGCGCGTCGACCGGCGGCGCGACGACCGCCGCACGCGCCGCACCGCGTCGGGCTGCGCTGCGCCACCCGGGTGAGCGAATACGCACACCCGTCCGGGAGGACGGGATGCGGCGATCGGGAAATCGCACGCCGAGCCGACTGTTCCCCGTACGGGTGAAGGCGTTGAGGAACCCCTCCCATCACCCGTACGGGCGTCAAGGATGGCGACGTCCCAGCCGCTCTCCGCGCCGGTGTCCCACCGGCGTACGACGGCGGCGTTCACCGTGATTTCCGTGGGGGTTCGACCCGTGTACAACTCTGCCTTCCGCCGACCCGGCCCGCGCCGGGCGGCGACCCTGATCGCCACCGCCCTCCTCCTCGGCAGCGCCGCTCCCGCCGTCGCCACCGGGGCCGAGGAGAGCGGCGAGAAGGGCAAGGCGAGCGCCGCGGTGCTCCGCTCCGGCCTGCAGGTGTCCCTGCTGAACAAGGCCGTGGAGCTGCCGCTGGACCTCACGCTCAACGAGGTCAGCGCACCCGAGGGCGCCCTCGACGCCGCCGAGAAGACGGCGCTCACCGCGACGCTGGACGGCGTCGACCAGGGCAAGCCCTTCCACCTGCTGCGCGCCGACGTCGCCTCCGCGACCGCCTCGGTCGACGACGGGACCGCCGTCGGCGAGGTCACCCTCGTCAACGCGGCGGTCCACGTCCCCGGCCTCCCGGGCACCTCGCTCATCGAGGTCGAGTCGGTCACCGCCCGTGCCACCTGCACCGCCGGTGAACAGCCGGAGGCCGTCGCCGAACTGCCCGCCACCGTCAAGGTCCTGGGCACCGAGGTCGCCGTGACCGTCGGCGGCACCACCTCCGTCGACGTCCCCGCGATCGGTCAGGTCGAGCTCTCCCTCGCGCACCGGGAGACGAGCGACACCACCGCCGCCGCGACCGCCCTGGACCTGCGGGTCTCCGTCAACCCCCTCGCCCTCAACGTCGCCGAGGTCGAGGGCAGCGTCACCCTGGCCGCAGCCGCCTGCGAGAGCCCCGAGGCGGCACCCGAGCCGGAGCCGGAGCCGGAGCCCGAGGAGCCCGGCAAGACCCCGCAGACCGGGGGAGAGGAGGAGGTCGAGACCAGGACCCCCGACCTCGCCGAGACCGGGGGCGACTCCCGCACCCCGGTCATCGCCGCCGGCGCCGCCGCGCTGGTCGCCGCCGGCGGTGGGCTGATGTTCCTCCGCCGCCGCGCCGCAGGCCGCGACTGACCACCGGCCGGGCCCGGGGCCACCGCCCCGGGCCCGGCCCGCCGTCCGCCGCACTCCGCTACGGTCCGGCCATGACCGCCGACCCGCCGCGCGCGCACCCCGACCGCCCCGCCCTCCCGTACCCGCCGGAGCTGGCCGCGGCCTGGAGCCACCTCCTCGCCACCGCCCGCCGTACCGTCGCGGACGGCCTGGTCGTCGGCACCTCCGGCAACCTCTCCGCCCGGGTCGGGGAGCTGATCCTGATTACCCCCACCGGCGTGCCGTACGACCGCCTCGGCGCCGTCGACCTCCTCGCGGTCCGGACCGACGGCACCCGCGTCCACGGCGCCCTCGCGCCCACCAGCGAACTCCCGCTCCACCTCGCGGTCTACCGCGGGACACCGGCCACCGCGATCGTCCACACCCACGCCCTGCACGCCACCGCGGTCTCCCTGCTCCACGACGAGGTGCCGGCCGCCCACTACGTCGGGGGCCTCCTCGGCGGCCCTGTCCGCGTGGCCCCCTACGCCCTGTACGGCAGCCCGGAACTGGCCCACCACACCGTCCGGGCGCTGCGCGACCGCTCGGGCTGCCTGCTCCGCAACCACGGCGCCGTGACCTACGGCACCGGCCGTGCCGAGCAGGCCCTGGAGCAGGCGTACGACCGCACCGCGCAGCTGGAGTGGCTGTGCCGGCTGTGGCTCACCGCCGCAGCCGTCCCCGGGGCGCGTCCCTCGCTGCTGAGCCCGGAGCAGTTCGCCGAGGCCACGGCCCGTCTCGGCGGCTACGGCCGGCAGGAGACCCCACCGACCGGCGACTGACCGCGGCCCCGTGTCCCCACCGGGACCTGGGCCGGGACCGGAGCCCCTCCACCGGGCAGCGCCGGGCCCCCCGGCAGAGACACATCCCCGCCGGGAACCGATTCGTGGGGAGAACCTCACCCTCCCGCGCGCGCCCACTCGCCTCGGCGCCGCCGCCCCGTCATGGTGGAGGGCATGCGCGCACGCACCGCGGCGGCGATGACCGCCACCACCCTCCTCGGCTCGGCGGCGGCGATAGCCGCCGCCGGGCGCCGCGGCGGCCGGACCGCCCTGCGGCCCCCGGCCCGCGACGCCGTACCCGCCGGCTTCCGCAACGACGGCCTCACCGTGCTGGCCGCCGACGAGCGGCACATCACCTTCACCCGGACGCCGGACCCGCTGCCGCCCGGCCGCTACGCCGTGACCTGGGCAGCCGGACGTGCCGAACTCGGGCCGCCCGAGGCGGACACCGGCACCGACGGCACCCCCCGCCGCCGCCTCCTGCGCACCGTCGGTGGCCCGCCCGCCCCCGGCACCCGCCTCACCCTGACCCCGCAGCTGCACACCGGCGACCCCCGCAGCGCGCTCGGCATCGACTACGCCGACACGGAGATCCCGTCCGAACTCGGACCGCTCCCCGCCTGGTTCGTCCCCGGCGCCCGCGACCTGTGGGTCATCGCCCTCCACGGCATCGGCACCACCCGCGCCTTCGCCCTCAACCTGCTGCCGTTCCTGGCCGAGCAGGAGCTGCCCGTCCTCGTCCCCGCCTACCGCGGCGACCCCGGCACCCGCTCCGCGCCCGACCGCCTCAGCCGCCTCGGCGCCGCCGAGTGGCGGGACGCCGACGCGGCGCTGCGCCACGCCGCCGGGTACGGCGCCCGCCGCGTGCTGCTGCTCGGCTGGTCGGTGGGCGCCACCATGGCGCTCTGCGCGGCGGCACGGTCCCCACTGCACGGTCGCATCGCCGGCCTCGTCCTGGACTCCCCGGTCCTGCACCGCGCCACCACCGTGCGCGCGCTGGCCGCCGAACGCGGCGTCCGCCGCCCGCTGCTGCCGCTCGCGGTCGCCGCCGCCGCGGGCGCCACCGGCCCGGACGCCGTCCCCGACCTGCCCCGACGCCCCTCCGGCGCGCCGCTGCCGGCCCTCGTCGCCCACGGGCCCGATGACCGGATCGCCCCCTGGGAGCCTTCCCGGGCCCTGGCGGCACGCCACCCCGAGGCCGTCTCGACCCACGTGGCGCGCCGGGCCGGACACGCCGCCATCTGGAACGCGGACCCCGCCGCCTACGAGGAGGAGCTGCGCCGTTTCATCACCCCGCTGCTGTGAGAGCCGCGGCGCGGCGCGCCGACGGCGCCACCGGGCACACCCGGTGACCTCGGCGGTCATCGTGAACGGGGGGTGCGGTTTGGGGATTCGGGGGGCACCAGGAACACTGTTTCCGTGACGTCCCGTACCCCGCGAGACACCAGACTGCGTTCCGTCCCCCGGCCGGCCATCGCGACGGCTCGCCGTTCCGTGGCCGCCGGGCGCTCCCGGCCCGTTCCCAGGCCACCTGCCGCGCTCAAGTCGCAGGAGCGACTGGCACGTCAGGCACGCGCCGCCCTCGGCGGCGCGGTGCGCGCCGCGCGCTGGGCCGTGGCCGTGGGCCGGTCCCCACTCACCGCCGCCTCCGACACCGACGGCGCCACCGCGCCGGGGCCCGAACGCGCAGCCGCGGACCTGCGGATGCCGCCGGACCAGCTACAGGCCCACTGGGACCGCGCCCGGTTGGCCGGCCTGGTGGAGTTCCACCACGACACCGTCCGCGCCGGCTGGCGACTACGGGCCTGGGACCGCGACGACTCCGCCGTGCTCCGCGGTTGGGTCGCGCTCTTCGACGGCTGGTCGCTGGCCCACCCGGCACCGCCCGCGGCCGACCCGGCACTCGTCGGTGAAGTCGTCGTCGCCGCGCCCCAGTTCCTCTCGGTGATGCACCTGTCGGCCGGTCCGGTCACCGAACCCGCCCTGCTGGAGCTGCTCACCAAGCGGATCGCCGAGCTGCGCGACGAGCGGGCCGCCGCCACCGACGCCGCCGGCGACGGGCACCGCGTGGCCGTCGCCGGTCCCGACCCCACCGAGGAGGAGCTCACCGAACTCCTCGGCTGGGCACTGGACGGCTTCGCCGGTGTCGGCGCGCTCACCCGCTGCCAGGGGCCGGGCGAGTCCGGCCAGGCGGTACTCACCCCGCTCGGCAACTGGGCGGTCTGGGTCAAGCTGGAGCAGATCTGCGTCGCCGCGCAGAGCCCGGCCGGCAACATCGAGCAGAACGCGGAGGACATGCTGCGCGGCTGCATCCGGCTCACCCCCGGACCGGCGCGCGACGAGTACCGGGCGTGGCTGGCCGCCCGCACCACCGCCCCGGCCGTGACCGAACTGCTGACCGCGGCCCGTGGTGAGGACGCGCTCATCCGGGCGCTCGCCTTCGAGGCGCTGCGCGTCGTGGGAGGACCCGCCGAACCGGCGGTGCGGGAGGCGGCGGCCGAGACCGCGCTGCGTCCCTACGCGCTGCTGTGGCTGGCCGAGCACGACGGTGCCGACCCCGAGGACCTGGCGGCCGACGCCTCCGAGGTCCTCACGAGGGAGGAGGCCACCTGGCTCTGGGTCGACACCGCCGCCGCGCTCACCGACCACGGCGAGGGGCGGCTGCTGGTGGAGCACCTGGAGACCTCGGGCCACGACTCGGTGCCGAGACTCCTCGCGGAGATCCGGGCGACCGGCCACCCGCGGACCGTGCAGGTGCTGGTGGCGTTGGCCGCCGCCCTTCCCGACCCGGTGGTCGCCCGCAAGGTGCGCCGGGCGGCGTTCCAGGTCCACACCGGCGAGGCCTGACACCGATCGCGCCCCGGTCGCCGCACCCGCGGCGGTCCGGGGCGCGGGCGTGCGCGGGCGCGGGCACCGGCGCACGCCACGACCAGTTGCCCCGGGCCCGTAGACTGGCGGCCATGGACACGCTGTTCCCCGTGCACTAGCGGGCCGGACCCCGCGGCCCCCGCAAGAACGGCCGCCGACCCGACACCCCGCCCGTACCCCTTTGCCTGGAGTTCTGTCCATGATTGCCGTCAATGCCGTGGAACTGCGTGCCGGTGCCCGCGTCCTCATCGAGTCCGCCTCGTTCCGGGTCGCCGCCGGCGACCGCGTCGGTCTCGTCGGGCGCAACGGTGCCGGAAAGACCACGCTGACCAAGTGCCTCGCCGGTGAGGGTGTCCCCGCCGGCGGCACCATCACGCGCAGCGGTGAGGTCGGGTACCTGCCGCAGGACCCGCGCACCGGCGACCTCGACTGCCTGGCCCGCGACCGCATCCTCTCCGCCCGCGGCCTCGACACCGTGATCACGCGCATGCGGGAGAACGAGGACCGCATGGCCAACGGCAAGGGCGCCACCCGCGAGAAGGCCATGCGCAAGTACGAGCGCCTGGAGACCGAGTTCCTCACCAAGGGCGGCTACGCCGCCGAGGCCGAGGCGGCGACGATCGCGGCCAGCCTGGGGCTGCCCGACCGGGTCCTCGGCCAGCCGCTCCACACCCTCTCCGGCGGCCAGCGGCGCCGCGTCGAGCTCGCGCGCATCCTGTTCTCCGACGCCGACACCCTGCTGCTCGACGAGCCGACCAACCACCTCGACGCCGACTCCGTCGTCTGGCTCCGGGACTTCCTGCGCACGTTCCGCGGCGGCCTCATCGTGATCTCCCACGACATCGACCTGGTCGAGACGGTGGTCAACAAGGTCTTCTACCTGGATGCCAACCGCTCTCGCATCGACGTCTACAACATGGGGTGGAAGCAGTACCTCACCCAGCGTGAGGCGGACGAGCGCCGCCGCCGCCGGGAACGCGCCAACGCCGAGAAGAAGGCCGCGGCCCTGCACTCCCAGGCCGACAAGATGCGCGCCAAGGCGACCAAGGCGACCGCCGCGCAGAACATGGCCAAGCGGGCGGACCGGCTGCTGGCCGGGCTGGAGGAGCAGCGGCGCTCCGACAAGGTCGCCAAGCTGCGCTTCCCCGACCCGGCCCCGTGCGGGAAGACCCCGCTGACCGCCGAGGGGCTGTCGAAGTCCTACGGGTCGCTGGAGATCTTCACCGACGTCGACCTCGCGATCGACCGCGGTTCCCGCGTCGTCATCCTCGGTCTCAACGGCGCCGGCAAGACGACCCTGCTGCGGCTGCTGGCCGGCGTGGAGCCCGCGGACACCGGCAGCGTGGCCCCGGGCCACGGTCTGAAGCTGGGCTACTACGCACAGGAGCACGAGACGCTCGACCCGGACCGGACCGTCCTGGAGAACATGCGCTCCTCCGCGCCCGACATGGACCTCGTGGACGTCCGCAAGACCCTCGGCTCGTTCCTCTTCTCGGGCGACGACGTGGACAAGCCCGCCGGTGTCCTCTCCGGCGGCGAGAAGACCCGGCTGGCGCTTGCCACCCTGGTCGTCTCCTCGGCCAACGTCCTCCTCCTGGACGAGCCGACCAACAACCTCGACCCGGCCAGCCGCGAGGAGATCCTCGGCGCGCTGCGCACCTTCACCGGCGCCGTCGTCCTCGTCACCCACGACGAGGGCGCGGTGGACGCGCTGGAACCGGAGCGGATCATCCTCCTGCCGGACGGGGTCGAGGACCTCTGGAGCGCCGACTACGCCGACCTGGTCACCCTGGCCTGACGTCCCCGCCCGCTCCGCCTGCCCCGCCCACCCCGCCCGGCTCGGGTACAGCCCCACCGAGGGCGCGGGCGAGGTGCAGACCCCGCTGGTCGGCGCGGCGGCCGACGCCCTGGCGCTGGGGGAGCGTGTCTGGTTCCGCCACGCCAAGGCCGGGGAGCTGGCCGAGCGGGTCAACAGCTTCCACCTGGTGGAGGGGGACCGGGTCGTGGACGAGGTGCCGACCTACCGGGGCGAGGGGCGCGCCTTCCTCTGAACGCGCGTCCCCGCCGCGAGCGCGGCGGGTACCGCCGTCCGGGGAGGCCCGAGGGGCACACGCGTGCGCGCCGTCACACCGGAGTCCCCCGAGCCGGTGATTCGCTGGTGATTCCGCCCACACCCCAAGCCGCTGAAGGGGCGTGGCGCCGGTTCGCGACTTACAGTCGATGAACCCCATCACGGAGGTCCACCCCCTCATGAAGCTCACCGTTGTCGGCTGTTCGGGGTCGTTCCCGTCCGCGGACTCGGCCTGCTCCAGCTACCTCATCGAGGCAGAGGGCTACCGACTGCTGCTGGACCTGGGCAACGGCGCCCTCGGCGAGCTCCAGAAGTACTCCGGGCTGTACGACATCGACGCCGTGGTCATCAGCCATCTCCACCCCGACCACTTCATCGACATGTGCGGCTACTTCGTCGCCCGCTACTACCGGCACGAGGGCGGACGCTGCCGGCCCATCCCGGTCTACGGGCCCGCGGGCACCGAGGAACGACTGGTCACGGCCTACGCCGACACCCCCACCGAGAAGTCGATGAGTGAGGTCTTCGACTTCCGCACCCTCGCCCACGGCGACGAGTTCACCCTGGGCCCGCTCTCGCTCCGGACAGCGGTGATGCGGCATCCCGTCGAGGCCTACGGCTTCCGGATCGAGCACCACGGCGCCGCCATCACCTACTCCGGCGACAGCGGCCCCTGCCAGGCGCTGGACGAACTGGCCCGCGACACCGACCTGTTGCTCTGCGAGGCATCCTTCGTCGACGGCCGCGAAAACCTGCCGGACGTCCACATGACGGGCCGCGAGGCGGGGGAGTGCGCCGCCCGGTCGCGCGCCGGTTCGCTGGTGCTCACCCATGTGCCGCCGTGGACCGACGCCGACCTCAACCTGCTGCACGCGCGTGCCGTCTTCGGCGGTCCGACGGAACTGGCGCGTCCCGGCGCCGTGTACCACCCCCACCCCGCCGGCGCGCTGCCCCGGGGCTGACACCGTGTTCGCGGACCCTTCCGGGTCCGCCCCGGCGGCGGCTGCCGGTCGTCCGCAGCGCCGGACGACCCTCGCGGACGGCCCACCGGCCGGCTGCCTGGCACGGCCCCGCCCCCCCCCGGACCGGTCCGGCCGTGATTGCGGGGACGCACCGACCCCCGGCGCGCCGGGGCCCCGCGGGCCAGTGAGCCCCCCGCCGGGACGGGCGGGCCGGCGGTGGGGGCCGCCGCCGCACAGCGGCTAGGCTCCCCACCATGTCTCGCATCGATGGCCGAACCCCCGAACAGCTCCGACCCGTCACGATCGAACGCGCCTGGAGCAAGCACGCCGAAGGGTCCGTCCTGGTCTCGTTCGGTGACACCAAGGTGCTGTGCACCGCCTCGTTCACCGAGGGCGTGCCCCGGTGGCGCCGGGGCAGCGGCGAGGGCTGGGTGACCGGCGAGTACGCGATGCTGCCGCGCGCCACCAACACGCGCGGTGACCGCGAGTCCGTCCGCGGCAAGATCGGCGGCCGGACCCACGAGATCTCCCGGCTGATCGGCCGCTCCCTGCGCGCGGTCGTCGACTGCCGCGCGCTCGGTGAGAACACCGTCGTCCTGGACTGCGACGTCCTCCAGGCCGACGGCGGCACCCGCACCGCCGCCATCACCGGCGCCTACGTGGCGCTGGCCGACGCCGTCGCCTGGGCCCGCGCCAAGAAGCTCGTCAAGGCGGGCGCCAAGCCGCTGACCGGCGGGGTCTCCGCCGTCAGCGTCGGCATCGTGGACGGGGTCCCGCTGCTCGACCTCTGCTACGAGGAGGACGTGCGGGCCGAGACCGACATGAACGTCGTCTGCACCGACGACGGCCGCTTCGTCGAGGTCCAGGGCACCGCCGAGGGCGCGCCGTTCGACCGCCGCGAGCTCAACGCGCTGCTGGACCTGGCCGCCGCCGGCTGCGGCGAGCTGGCGCTCGCGCAGGCCGCCGCGCTGGAGTCCGCGGGCTGACGTCCACGGGCTGGCGTCCGGCCCGGCGG
>NZ_JAAVJB010000369.1 GCF_012034385.1 Streptomyces spiramenti | reverse complement strand
GGCGGGGACCGGGGCGTCACCGGTTCCGCCCCGCCGGTACACGCAGCGTCCGCCACCCCTTACGGTAAGAGCCCACCGGGCACCGCCCGGTGGGGACCGGCTTCCGACGCGCTCAGAGGGCACGGCACATGGGTGGGCGACACGACGCCGCGCGGCGGCGCCTGTTTCTGGTGGCCGGTATCGGTCTGGCGCTGGTCCTGGCGGCGGCGGCGTTCGGTCCGTTGAGCGAGCTGACCCGCCCCGCGGTGCGCGGCTGCGCCAAGGACCTGCCGTCCGGCGCGCTCGCCGCCGTCACCGAGGCCGCCGTCTACCGTGCCGAGGAGACCTTCGACCCCAGGCTCGGCGAGTACACCTGTGTGCTGTACGACCAGGACGACCGGCGGCTGCTATCGGTCGCGGCGCTGAGCGACCGGGACGCGGTGCGCTCCGCCCTCGTCGCGGACCTCGCGGAACGCGTCGACGAGGAGACCTCGTTGCAGGCGCTGCCGGACGGACTGCCGGGGATGGTGACCCACTACGGCTGGTTCCACCTGCTGCCGCCCTGCCCCGGGTTGGAACGCCCGGAGGACGGCTTCGACCACCGGCCGCTGGTGACGGTCCGTGGACCGTCCGGTGAGGTGGGGGAGGAGACGCTGGCGCTCGCGGTGGCGCTCACCAACGCCGTCGCGGAGCGTCTGGAGTGCGACGCGCCCCCGCTGCGGTACGGCGGCGGCTTCCGCGCCGCGGAGCCCGTCCCCGCCGTGGAGGCGGTCGGCACGCCCTGCTCGGTGCTGGCGACCGGTCCGCTGCCGGAGCCCCGCAGGGGCGGCTGGACGGTCGCCACGGCCGCCACCGACACCGCCCCCGCCGGCCGCTGCACGCTGCGGACCACCGACGGGCAGACGGCCATCGTGCTGACCAGCTGGTTCGGGGAGTGGGGCATGCCGATCATCGACGCGCAGCACCGCTGGTACGCCGACAGCCCCAGACAGGGGCAACTGCGCGGCCCGTACCTCGGCACCAACTGGGCCTGGGCCGCGGCGATCTGCGACGGCGCACCCGCCCACTTCGGGCTACGGCTGAGCCGCCCGTGGCGCGAGTTCGACGCCGGGATCCTCCACGCCGTCCTCGGCGGGTTCGCGGCGGAGCAGGTCTCCCGGCGTGACTGCCACGACCTGCGCATGCCGGAGCCGCCGCAGCCCGGCGACTGAACCGGCCCCGCCGCTCACGTCGCCCGCCCGGCTGTCCCGGCCGCGGTCCTGTCACGGGGTCTGTCACCACGTCCCGTCAGCGTCGTCCGTCACCGGCCGGCCGGCCGCTCCGCGGAGTCGGGGAAGGCGCGCCGGGCCGGGAAACAGGTCCCAAAAGCGCACGTGTCGGACGAGGTCGGTTCGAAGCGCCGTGGCCGGAAATCCTCCCCTCGGGCAAAGATCGCGCCCCATCACGTCCGGACGACCCGTCAGGAGCTATTAGGTTAGGTATACCTAAGTCGATATCGGGTGTCGTTCCGGCGCCACGCCTCGCCATGCACCACCCGCCCCTCGCGCCGCCCAGCACCCCACCCCGACCACCCACCCGCCCCAGTGGTCGCCCCCGACCACAGCGCAGAACCGCGACACCCCACCCGTACCGCCGGCCATCGCCGCCCGGCCCCGTATCCGACCACCGTCCCGCCCGCCGCGGCCGAGCCCCGGGCGGGCGGGAATCCGCGCACCGACGGGAGCCCCTCATGCCCCCCGCACCCCAGCCGCACCCCCTGGCCGGCGGCACCGCCGGGCCACGTGCCCTCCGCCCCATGCTGGAGACCGTCCTCGACGCAATGGCCGACGGCGCCGCCCGGCGCTGCGGCCCGCTGCCGCCCGGAGGACCCGCGGCCGTCGCCGCGACCACCGCGGACCTCGACCCCGTCATACCCGAGAAGGGCACCGGCGCGGACCCTGCCCTGCGCGAGCTCGTCGGCGCCCTCGCCGAGGGCGCCGCTGACCCCGCCGACCCCCACTGCGCCGCCCACCTCCACTGTCCGCCGCTGGCCGTGGCCGCCGCCGCCGACCTCGCGGCGAGCGCGCTCAACCCCTCCCTCGACTCCTGGGACCAGGCGCCCGCCGCCACCGCTCTGGAGGCCCGCACCACCGCCGCCCTCGCCGCCCTGGTCCACCCCGACGCCCGGCACCCCGACGCCCTCGTCACCACCGGCGGCACCGAGTCCAACCAACTGGGCGTGCTGCTCGCACGCGAACTGCTCCCGCCCGGGCTGCGGATCCTCTGCGGCGCCAACGCCCACCACAGCGTCGTCCGCGCCGCGTGGCTGCTGGGACTGACCGAGCCGGTGGTCCTCCCCACCCCGCGCGGCGTGCTGGACCCGGCGTCCGTGCGCGAACGGCTGGCCGCCGAAGCCCCGGCGCCCACCCTGGTGTTCGCCACCGCCGGCACCACCGACTCCGGCGCCATCGACCCCCTGCCCGAACTGGCCGACCTCGCCGAGGAGCACGGCGCGCGCCTCCACATCGACGCCGCCTACGGCGGAACCCTGCTGTTCAGCCCCACCCACCGCAGCAAGGTCGCCGGGCTCGCCCGCGCCGACAGCGTCGCCCTCGACCTCCACAAGCTCGGCTGGCAGCCGGCCGCCGCCGGTCTGCTGACCGTGCCCGCCGCCGCGGATCTCGCGCCGCTGGGCCACCGAGCGCCGTACCTCAACGCCGACGACGACACCGAGGCCGGACTCCCCGACCTCCTGGGCCGATCGCTCCGCACCACGCGCCGCCCCGACATCCTCAAGATCGCGGTCACCCTCCGCGCCCTCGGCGAGGACGGTCTCGCCGACCTCGTGGACCGCTGCTGCGCCACCGCGAGCGAACTGGCCGACCTCCTCGCCGCCGACCCCCGGTTCGAACTCCACGGCCGACCCACCATCTCCACCGTCCTGTTCCGGCCCACCGGCGCGGGCGACGCCGAGGTCGCCGAGCTGCGGCGGCGGCTGCTGCACGCGGGCTCCGCCGTCCTCGGCCGCGCCACCGTCCCCGGCACCGACGGCGCCCCGGGCACCTGGCTCAAGGCCACCATCCTCAACCCGCACACCCAGACCGGCGACCTCCGCTCCCTGCTCAAGCTGGTGCGCGAGGCCGCCCGCGACCGTGACGAGGACACCACCGCATGACGACCGCTCCCCGCCCCCGCCCCGCCGACGCGGGTCCCGCCGACGCGGGCCCGGGCGACGCCGGCGCCCCGGCCGCACCCGGC
>NZ_JAAVJB010000368.1 GCF_012034385.1 Streptomyces spiramenti | reverse complement strand
GCCGGCGACGGCAGGGCGCCGCGCGGGCCGGTCCACGGGCCGGCGGCACCTCACGCGACCACCCCCGCGAGCGCGGGCGCCGACGCGGCGCCGAGCGGAGCGGGCACCGGCTCCGCTACCGGCAGCGCCACGATGCCCGGTCTCGGCGCCGGAGCGAGGTCGACCACGGGTGAACGCACCCCCGGCGACGACCAGCGGAACAGCCGCAGCGGAACCGGCTCGGCGCCGACCGTAGCGAGGGACGCCACCCAGCCGGCGGGCGCGGGCAGGTCCACCAGCCACCGCGACCCGCCGACCACTCCGTCGGGGTCGCCGGGGGACGGCGCGACCGGCCCGGGAGCGGGTACCGGCAGCCGCAACCCGTCCAGGAAGCGGCCCCCGACGGCCTTGACGCAGGACTCCTTGCGCGACAGCAGCCGGTGGTAGGCGGCGCGGCGCGCGGGGACGGTGGGCTCCGCGGCCACCAGCGCCGCCTCCGCCGGAGGGAGGAACCGGGAGGCCAGTGGCAGCGCCGCGCGGGGGGAGACCGTGATGCGCTCGATGTCCGCGCCGACGGGGACGGTGCGGGAGACCGCCAGCAGGGCGTACCCGGCAGAACGGCTCAACGACCAGTGCCAGTTCCGGTCTTCGCCCTCGAAGACCGGCTTGCCATGGCGGCCGGCAGCCCACCGCAGTGTCGAGCCGGGGCGGCCGACGTACCGGCCGAGGAGGGCGCGGAGCGCGGTGTGCGCGGCGACGTAGCGCCGCGCGGTCGCCGGGTCGCGGAGGGAGAGAGCGCGGGAGCGTTCCGTGCGGTCCAGCCCGGCGACCGGGCGCCCGCCGTCCCCCGGGCGGCTGCCAGGGGCGGCTCCGCGGGGGCCGGGAGCGGGGTCCAGGGGGATCAGCCAGAGGTCGACACCGGGGGGCGGGCCGCTCCGGACGGGCGGGTGGCGGTACGCGGCGGCATCGGCGACGACGGCGGCGGCATCGACGGCTGGGGTGCTCGGGGCGGTCTCAGGCGGCGACGGCACGGCGATCACGCTCCTGGAGGTAGCCCTGGGCCAGGTTCAGCCGCTGGATGTTGGAGGTGCCCTCCATGAACTCGAAGGCGCGGGCGTCGCGGACCCACTTGTCGAGCAGCGGGTGGTCGAACCGGGCGCCGGGGCCGAGGGCGGCGACCGCGCCCAGAGTGAGCTCCTCGGCGAGCCGGGTGGCGTGCAGCTTGGCGGCGGAGGCGGCGGTGCCGCTCACCGCCCCGCGGTCGGCGGCGAGGGCAGCCGCACCGACCATCGCCCGGACGCCCACCAGCCGGTCGGCGAACTCGTGTGCGCGGTACCGCCGGCGCGAGCCGGGCGCCGGGCGCAGCGCCTGCTCGGCGTACTCGTGGGCGGCCTGCGCCACCCCGAGGGCGAGGGTGGCGACCAGCGGCCGGAACCGGTTGAAGGTGCGGACCGCCGCCCACATCCCGCGGCGGCTGGCGCGCAGGTGGCGGCCGAGGACGTCCGCGTCGGCGACGGGGACGCCCACCGCCCGCAGCTCACTCAGCTCCAGGCCGCGCAACCCCACGGTGTCCAGCGGGCAGGCGGTGAAGCCGGGGCGCCCGGCGTCGACGAGGACCGCGGTCAGCCCCAGCGGGCCGGGTGCGCGGCGGGCGAAGACGACGCCGATCTCCGCCCGGGCGCCGTTGCCGATGAACCGCTTGGTGCCGGTGAGCGCGAGCCGGCCGGTGGCGTCGGGGGCGAGCGCCGTCCCCATCGAGGCGGGGTCGGAGCCGTGCTCCGGCTCGGTCATCCCGAAGAACGTCCACACCGGGCGGCCCGAGGCGAGCAGGCCGTAATAGCGCTCGCGCTGCGTCGCGTCGGCCAGTTCGGCGACCATGAAGCCGGACATGGCGGGCCCGGGCAAGCCCAGGGCGACCCCGGCGTCGGCACGGGCCATCTCCTCCCAGACCACGGCCTGTTCGGCGCAGGAGTCGGCGGCGGTCGGTCGGCCGCCCACCCGGATGGGCGCGCCGTGATAGGCGGCCGGCAGGCCGGAGAACTCCCGCCAGGGGAGTCGGCCGGCGCGCACCAGCTCCGGCAGCACCCCCGGATCGCGGTCCACCGCCGGCGCCACCTCCCGCAGCGGAGCGGCGAGTTCCCTGGCGGCCCCGCGCAACCTCGCGAGGTGACGCGGATCCTGGACGGTGGTCATGACGCCTCCGACGTGTTCCGGGCGGGTGCGTAGGCGTCGCCGAGCAGTTCCGAGGCGCGCAGGGCGGCGCCGGGACCGTCCGCCAGGAAGCCGACGGCGCCCAGGAGGTGGAGCGTGGTGCGCCCGCACTGGTCGAGGGCGCGGTGCGCCCGGCGGAGCAGTCCGGCACCTGCCGCGCTC
Source organism: Streptomyces spiramenti (assembly GCF_012034385.1). Classification (GTDB taxonomy): domain Bacteria; phylum Actinomycetota; class Actinomycetes; order Streptomycetales; family Streptomycetaceae; genus Streptomyces; species Streptomyces spiramenti. Next base: position 866 of record NZ_JAAVJB010000368.1, on the reverse strand, counting down.
CCGGGGGTGGCGGGGGCGGCGACGAGGGCGGAGAGCGACCGTGCCTCGGCGACGGTGGCGGCGGCGTCCGCCACCAGGGCGCGGACCATCGGCAGGCTCAGGGTGGCGGTGCCGGCCACGCTGCGGTGGGCGAGACGGTCGGTGGCGCGGCGCAGCGCGGCCTCGGCCACCGCGAGTCTGACGCCGACCAGGCCGGCGGCCCAGGCGTCGCCCTCGGGCCCCGGGGCCGGACCGGCGCCGGTGACCCGCAGCGCGACCAGGCGCTCGGGCCCCACCCCCGTGCGGAGGTGGCCGACGAGCTCCTCGGCCGGTCCGCCGCGACGGACGGGACCGCCTGGAGTGGTGAAACGGTCGCAGCGGACGACGAGTTGCTCCGGGAGGAGGACGTGGCCGCCTGGCCCGGCCGGCAGGACGCCGGGCAGGACGTCGGCGTGGAGCCGGGTGAGCAGCGCGGCCGGCGCACCGGCCGGTTCGGCGCCGTCGCGCCCGGTGGCGGGCGGCGCGGCAGTGGGGGGCGGCGGTGGATGGGGCGCGGGTGGGGCGGCGAGGAAGCTCACGGGACCAGCTCCTTGGCGAACTGCCCGGCGGTCGCGGGCGGCACGGTCGGTGTGGTGGCGGGTACACCGGTCAGGCGCACCGCGCAGTGGTACGGCAGCCGCGGGTCCCGGTCGGCGACCAGGACGTCCCCGTCGGCCTCGCCCCCGGTCAGGTGGTCCACGAGGGTCACCCAGGCCCCGGCGCCGGGCAGGCCGGGCGCGGCGGTCAGCAGGCGGACTCCGTCGGCGGGGACGAGGCCCGCCAACCCCGGTCCGGCGACGACCGTCCGGACCGGTGTGCCGGGTTCGGCGGGCGGCGCCGTGGCGGCC
>NZ_JAAVJB010000367.1 GCF_012034385.1 Streptomyces spiramenti | reverse complement strand
AGGCACCGGAGCCCGACGACCCGGCACGCCCCGAGCCGGTCCCGCCCGGCCCCGGCTCCCCGGGCCCCGCGCCACCCGGACCGGCGCCTCCCGTGCCTCCGCTGCCGCCCGTGTCGCCGCTCCCGTCGTCACGGCCGTCATCCCGCCGCGCGCCGGGCTCCGGCGACGCGTCCGCGGCGCGGTCGTCCGACCGCTCGGGCTCGGACGCCGCGATGCGGCGCCGCCGGCGGTGCTTGAGCAGCGCCCAGGGCGCGCGCAGTGCGTCCGCGTCCGAGGCGACCTCCGTGCCGCCCTCCTTCGCCGCGCGGACCGCGGCACGCTCCACCGAGAGCACCGACTCCCGGCGTGCGGGCTCCATCCGCTCGGGCTCCGGCCACACGCCCATCACCGCGCACACCGTCGGCAGCAGCGCCATCGCGGCGGTCGCGTACCCCTCCGCCGAGGGGTGGTAGCGGTCGGGGCCGAACATCTCCCGGGGGTTGGCGGCGAACTCCGGGCCGAGCAGATCGCCCAGCGAGACCGTCCGGCCGCCCAGCTCCACCACGGCGATGGTCTGCGCCGCCGCCAGCTGCCGGCTCAGCCGTCGCGCCACCCACCGCAGCGGCTGGGCCACCGGCTCGATGGTCCCCAGGTCCGGGCAGGTCGCCACCACCACCCGCGCACCCGCCGACCGCAGCCGGGTCACAGCCTCCGAGAGGCAACGGACGGAGGTGGCCGGGGAGACGTGTCCGGTCACGTCGTTGGCGCCGATCATGATCACGCAGACGTCCGGCGCCGGGGACGACAGGGTGTCGGCCAGCAGCAGCGACACCTGCCGCGCCAGGTCGGTGGACTCCGCCCCGCTGAGCGCCACGTTCCGCAGCTCCACCGGCCGCTCCGCCACGGCGGCCAACCCGGAGGCGACCAGTGCGGCGGGCGTCTGGGCGGCGCGCTGCACGCCGAGCCCGGCGGCGGTGGAGTCCCCGAGGAACCCCAGCCGCAGCGGTGGCCGCCGCCCGCTGCCGAGCCCCGCGCCGTACCTGCCGTCCGCGACCGGCGGGGTCTCCTCGCTCACCCCGATCTGCCGCCTGGCCAGTTGGGCCTCGGTGAGCAGCACACCCAGTGCCACCCCGCCCACGACGCCGATCCCGCCGCCGCCCAACGCCGCAGCCGTCGCGATCCGCCGCGCCACTCTCGCTCCCGCCATGGACCGTTCCACCTCCCCGCACGGCGGGCCGCCGTGCCCGCCGGTTCGACCGGGGGCGCCGGCCGCGGTGCCGCGGCGCGACACCGTCCGGTGTGCCTTCTCCCGGTCCGCTGTCCTCGTTCGTCCCGCCGCCGCCCCGGTCCGGGTGGCGGCGCCCTTGCCGTCCTCGTGCTGAGCGATACCGCGATACCGCTGTCTTGCCGTGCCGCCCGGCGCTGCCGCCGTTGTTCGTGCCGATCCTGCCGTGTGCCGTGCCGGTAGCGTGCGCACCACCGACGTCCGCGCGCGCCGCGCACCGCGGTGCGTACACCCGCCGACCGGCCCGCCGCCGTCCGTCGCCGTCGGTGACCCGGCGTATCTGCGACGTACCCGCACCGGCGTGCTCCACGCTTCCCGCGCCGGAGCGGTCGCGCGGGTGTGCGCAACGCGCGTCCACATGCGGGGCCGCGCCGATAGAGTGCCGGTGGCGACACACAGCCGACAGCCGGATCGCAGCCGTCGCACCGCGCGGCCCGCGAGACCGACGAACCACCGGAGCCGGCCCCACCGCCGCGACCGACGCCGATCAGGAGTGTGGAGACACAGTGCAGTACTACGAGTCGATGATCGACCTTGTCGGCAACACGCCGCTGGTGAAGCTCAACAGCGTCACCGAAGGCATCGAGGCGACGGTGCTTGCCAAGGTCGAGTACTTCAACCCCGGTGGTTCCGTGAAGGACCGCATCGCGCTGCGGATGATCGAGGCCGCAGAGGCGTCCGGCGCGCTCAAGCCCGGCGGGGTCATCGTCGAACCCACCTCCGGCAACACCGGTGTCGGCCTGGCGATCGTCGCCCAGCGCAAGGGCTACCACTGCGTCTTCGTCTGCCCCGACAAGGTCTCCGCCGACAAGATCAACGTGATGCGCGCCTACGGCGCCGAGGTCGTGGTCTGCCCCACCGCGGTCGACCCCGACCACCCCGACTCCTACTACAACGTCTCCGACCGCCTCGTCCGCGAGACGCCCGGCGCCTGGAAGCCCGACCAGTACAGCAACCCGGACAACCCGCGCTCCCACTACGAGACGACCGGCCCGGAGATCTGGACCCAGACCGAGGGTCGCGTCACCCACTTCGTGACGGGCGTGGGAACCGGCGGCACCATCTCGGGCACCGGCCGCTACCTCAAGGACGCCAGCTCGGGCACGGTCCAGGTCGTCGGCGCCGACCCCGAGGGCTCCGTCTACTCCGGCGGCAGCGGTCGCCCCTACCTGGTCGAGGGCGTCGGCGAGGACTTCTGGCCCGACGCCTACGACCGGGAGGTCGCCGACCGCATCGTCGCCGTCTCCGACAAGGACTCCTTCCAGATGACCCGCCGCCTCGCCAAGGAGGAGGGGCTGCTCGTCGGCGGATCCTGCGGCATGGCCGTCGCCGGTGCGCTGGAGGTCGCCCGGGAGCTCGGCCCCGACGACGTGGTCGTCGTGCTGCTTCCCGACGGCGGACGCGGCTACCTCAGCAAGATCTTCAACGACGAGTGGATGGCCGACTACGGCTTCCTGGAGGGCGGCGAGCCCGAGACGCGCGTCAGCGACGTGCTGCGCCGCAAGACCGGCGGCATCCCCGAACTGGTCCACATGCACCCCGACGAGACCGTCGGCGAGGCCATCGAGGTGCTGCGCGAGTACGGCGTCTCCCAGATGCCGATCGTGAAGCCCGGTGCCGGCCACCCCGACGTCATGGCGGCCGAGGTCGTCGGTTCCGTCGTCGAACGCGAGCTGCTGGACGCGCTCTTCGCGCAGCGCGCCACCCTGGACGACTCGCTGGAGAAGCACATGAGCCCGCCGCTGCCGCAGGTCGGCTCCGGCGAGCCCGTCGCCGACCTCATGGTCGCCCTGGAGAAGGCCGACGCGGCGATCGTGCTGGTCGAGGGCAAGCCCACCGGCGTCATCAGCCGCCAGGACCTGCTGTCGTTCCTCGCCCAGTAGGGACCCGGCGGCGCGCCGCCGGGTGCGCCCCGGCGCGGCAGTCCTCCCGGCCCCGCACCGCGCGGTGCGGGGC
>NZ_JAAVJB010000366.1 GCF_012034385.1 Streptomyces spiramenti | reverse complement strand
GGTGAGAGGGCGGGGCAGGGCCCGCCGACGCGCCGGGGTCGGCCGCCCCTCGCCCCGCGGCGCGCCCGCCCCCGCAGCCCTTCCCCGCGCCCGCCGGTCACACTGCGGAGCGACCACCCGGTCGGCCCGGGGCGTCGGCCCGATATCCTGGCGCGGTGACATTTCCCGTAGTCGGCATGGTCGGCGGCGGCCAGCTCGCCCGTATGACCCACGAGGCGGGCATCCCCCTCGGCATCCGCTTCAGACTCCTCAGCGACACCCCCCAGGACTCGGCGGCGCAGGTCGTCCAGGACGTCCGCGTCGGTGACTACCGCGACCTGGCCACGCTGCGTGACTTCGCTCGGGGCTGCGACGTGATCACCTTCGATCACGAGCACGTCCCCGTCGAGCACCTCCGAGCCCTGGAGGCGGACGGCATCCCCGTGCGCCCCGGCCCCGACGCGCTGGTCCACGCCCAGGACAAGGGTGTGATGCGCGCCCGGCTGACCGCGCTCGGCGTGCCGTGCCCGCGTCACCGCATCGTCGCCGACCCGGCCGACGTCCGGGCCTTCGCGGAGGACGAACCGGGCGCCACCGGTTTCCCCGTGGTGCTGAAGACGGTCCGCGGCGGCTACGACGGCAAGGGCGTGTGGGTCGTCGGCTCCGAGGCCGAGGCCGCGGAGCCGTTCCGCGCCGGAGTGCCCGTGCTCGCCGAGGAGAAGGTGCCCTTCACCCGCGAGCTGGCCGCCAACGTGGTGCGTTCCCCCCACGGGCAGGCCGTCGCCTACCCGGTGGTGGAGTCCGTGCAGGTCGGCGGGGTCTGCGACACGGTGATCGCACCCGCCCCCGGACTGGACCCCGAGGCCGCCGCGCGGGCCCAGCACCTGGCGCTGACCGTCGCCCGGGAACTGGACGTCGTCGGCCACCTCGCCGTGGAGCTGTTCGAGACCGCGGACGGTTCGGTGCTCGTCAACGAGCTGGCGATGCGGCCCCACAACTCCGGCCACTGGACGCAGGACGGCGCCGTCACCTCCCAGTTCGCCAACCACCTGCGGGCCGTCCTCGACCTGCCGCTCGGCGACCCCCGCCCCCGCGCCCCCTGGACGGTGATGGCCAACGTCCTCGGCGGCGACTACCCCGACATGTACCAGGGGTACCTCCACTGCCTGGCGCGCGACCCCGGTCTGCGTGTCCACATGTACGGCAAGGATGTGAAGCCCGGCCGCAAGGTCGGCCACGTCACCACCTACGGCACGGACCTGGCGGAGGTGCGCGAGCGCGCCCGGCACGCCGCCGACTACCTCAGAGGAACGATCACCGAGTGAGCACCGAGCACCGCCCCGACCCGATCGTCGGCATCGTCATGGGTTCCGACAGCGACTGGCCCGTCATGGAGGCCGCCGCCACCGCGCTCGACGAGTTCGAGATCCCCTACGAGGTGGACGTCGTCTCCGCGCACCGCATGCCGCGCGAGATGGTCGCCTACGGCGAGGAGGCCGCAGGCCGGGGGCTGCGCGCGATCATCGCCGGCGCGGGCGGCGCCGCCCACCTGCCCGGGATGCTGGCCTCGGTGACGCCGCTGCCGGTGATCGGCGTCCCGGTGCCGCTGAAGTACCTGGACGGCATGGACTCGCTGCTGTCCATCGTCCAGATGCCTGCCGGTGTCCCGGTCGCCACCGTCTCCGTCGGCGGCGCCCGGAACGCCGGGCTGCTCGCCGCCCGCATCCTCGCCTCCCACGACCCGGCGCTGCTGGAGCGGATGACCGACTTCCAGGAGCGGCTGAACGAGCAGGCGACCGAGAAGGGCCGCCGCCTGCGGGGCAAGGCCAACGGCGCACGCCGCTTCGGCTTCGCCGGCGGCAACGGCGGCACCACCGGCGGTGCCTCATGACCGGGGACACCGGGAACGGGACCGGCGCCGACGAGGCCGAGGCCGACGGGAGGGGCGCCGCCCGCGACACCCTCGCGCCGCTGACCCCCGTCGGCGCCGCCGCGGAGGACCCGGGGCTGCTGGCCCGCGCGCTGGAACTGCTCGCCGAGCACCCGGTGGTGGACGGTCACAACGACCTCCCCTGGGCGCTGCGCGAGCAGGTCCGCTACGACCTCGACCGCCGCGACATCTCGCGCGACCAGAGCGCCCACCTCCACACCGACCTGCCGCGGCTGCGCGCCGGTGGTGTGGGGGCCCAGTTCTGGTCGGTGTACGTGCGGACCGACCTCAGCGGCGACGCCGCGGTCAGCTCCTGCCTGGAGCAGATCGACGTGGTCCGCACGATGCAGGACCGCTACCCCGACGACCTCGCCCCCGCGACCACCGCCGCCGGGATGGAGGCAGCGCGCCGCGAGGGCCGGATCGCCTCGCTGATGGGCGCCGAGGGCGGGCACTCGATCAACAACTCCCTGGGCACCCTCCGGGGCCTGTACGAGCTGGGCGTGCGGTACATGACGCTCACCCACAACGACACCATCGACTGGGCCGACTCCGCGACCGACGCCCCCCGCCACGACGGGCTCAGCCCGTTCGGCGAGGAGGTCGTGCGGGAGATGAACCGCCTGGGGATGCTGGTGGACCTCTCGCACGTCGCGGCGACCACCATGCGGGACGCGCTGCGCGTCACCGAGGCGCCCGTGATCTTCTCGCACTCGTCGGCCCGTGCCGTCTGCGACCACCCGCGCAACATCCCCGACGACGTACTGGCGCTGCTGGCGGACAACGGCGGCGTGGCGATGGCGACGTTCGTGCCGAAGTTCGTGCTGCCGGAGGCCGTGGAGTGGACCCGGCGCAGCGAGGAGGCGCTCGTCGCGGCCGGCCTGCACGCGCTGGACGGCTCCGACGCGGGGCGCCGCGTGCTCGCCGCGTTCGAGGCCGACAACCCGCGACCCGTCGCCACCCCGGCCACCGTCGCGGACCACCTCGACCACATGCGGGAGGTCGCCGGTGTCGACCACATCGGCATCGGTGGCGACTTCGACGGCACCTCCTTCCTCCCCGACGGGCTCGACACCGTCGCCGGCTACCCGAACCTGATCGCGGAGCTGCTGGGCCGCGGCTGGTCCGCCGACGACCTCGCCAAGCTGACCTGGCGGAACGCGGTACGGGTGCTGGGCGACGCGGAGGACGCCGCCGCCGGGCTGCGTCGCCGCCGCGGGCCCTCGCTGGCGACGCTCGACACGACGGCCGGCTGAGTCGCACCGGCTCCGCCGCGAGGCGCCCCCGGCGTTCGCACGACCGCCCGGTCCGCC
>NZ_JAAVJB010000365.1 GCF_012034385.1 Streptomyces spiramenti | reverse complement strand
GTGGCGTCCGGTGACGACGTCCCCGCCACGTACTCACGCCCCCGACTCCCCGGAACGCTCGCATCACGCCCGCACCGCGAACTGCGGGGCGTGACCGTCGTGAACCTCCGACTCCCGGGCGCGAGCGGTGGCCGCGCGCCACCGGCCCCGGGCCGGGCGTTCGCGGGTCAGGCCCCCGCGGCCTCAGCCGGGGCGCCTCTCCCTCGGCGCGGCGCCCTCGGCAAGCGCCGTCAGCGCGTCACCGGTCACCCGCTGCACCGTCCACTCGTCCATCGGCTCGGCCCCGATCGACCGGTAGAAGCCGATGGCTGGCTCGTTCCAGTCCAGCACCCACCACTCCAACCGCCGGTAGCCGCGCTCCACGCAGATCCGCGCCAGCGTCGCCAGCAGCGCCCGCCCGTGGCCGCCGCCGCGCGCCTCGGGCCGGACGTAGAGGTCCTCCAGGTAGACGCCGTGCGTACCGGTCCAGGTGGAGTAGTTGCGGAACCACAGCGCGAACCCGACGGGCACCCCGGACTCAGCGCCCTCCGCGACCAGCGCGAACACCGCCGGCTGCGGCCCGAAGAGGGCCTCCCGGAGCTGCTCCTCGGTGGCCTCGACCTCGTGTTCGGCCTTCTCGTAGGCGGCCAGCTCCCGGATCATCGCGTGGATGGCGGGAACGTCGGTTTCGGTGGCGGTGCGGATCATGCGGGCAGCGTAGCGCCGGGGGCGGCAGCCCCCTGAACGCTCACGCGACGTCCCCGCCACAGGGCGAGCCTCGCCCCGGACCGAACTCGCCCGCGGTCCCGCGCCTGTGTGGAGCGTCGTCCACCCCGGCGTCCCCGGCGTCATCGCCGCGACCGGCGGGCGTCGGCCTGGGCCCCGAGCGCGGTCATGATGCGCGCGCCTCTCTCGCGGCACCGGGAACCTGGGAGGGGTCGCGGTCCTGGACGTCCTCGCCCGGGCCCTGGCCGCCCCTCGCACCCACCGGTCCCGGGGCTGTTGGTCGTCCGTGGTCCCGGCTGCGCCACCGCGCTGCACCTGACCAGGGGCCGGGAGTGACCCGACCCCGCCTCCGGCTCGCGCCGAGAGGCGCGGCGGCGGGGTCGCCAGTCCGGGGGCGGCGGACGGGCGCTGTCACGGCGCCCGTCCGGTGCGGTCGGCTCGTTCGGCGCCGCCCCCGGTCGGAACCGGGGGCGGGCGCCCCCGGCAGGCGGGACAGAACGAGGCACGCCGGCTCTCAGCCTGCGCGCCCCGCCGCAGGCCGCTCCGACAGGTGTTCGGCCAGTACCTCGGCGAGGTGGCGGGAGCGGTGGCCGCCGAGCTGGTCGAGCTGGGTGCGGCAGGAGTAGCCGTCCGCGAGGACGACGGTCCCGGGCGGCGCCTCGCGGACCGCGGGCAGCAGCTGCTCCTCGGCGCAGCTGACGGAGACCTCGTAGTGGCCCTTCTCGAACCCGAAGTTGCCGGCGAGGCCGCAGCAGCCGCCGGAGAGGTCGCCGGTGAGCCCCGCCGCCTCGCGCAGCCGGCGTTCGGGGTCGTCACCGAGCACGGCGTGCTGGTGGCAGTGGGTCTGACCGGCGACGGGTCTGTCGATCCGCGGCGGGTGCCAGTCGGGGGCGAACTCCTCCAGGGTCGCCGCGAAGGTGCGGGTGGCCACGGCGAGTCGGGCCGCGCGCGGGTCGTCCGGCAGGAGTTCGGGCAGGTCGGTGCGGAGCGCGGCAGCGCACGGTGGCTCCAGCACGGTGACCGGGAGGCCGGCGTCCAGGGCGGGTTCCAGGACGTCGAGGGTGCGTCGCATGACGGCGCGGGCCCGGTCCAGCTGGCCGGTGGAGACATAGGTGAGGCCGCAGCAGACCGGCCCCTCGGGGAGTGCGGACGTCAGCCCGGCGTCCGCCAGTACGGCCCGCGCCGCGTGCCCGGCCTCCGGTGCGAGGTAGTTGGTGAAGGTGTCCGGGAGCAGCAGCAGGTCGGCGGCGGGCCCGTCGCCGCCGCCGGGGAGCGGGGCGCCCGGACCGGTGGTGCGGGTGAACGGCGCGGTGGCGATCGGCGGGATCGGCCGTTCGGGGGTGAGGCCGCCGAGCCGTTTGGCGAGTGCGGCCAGCGGGGGCACGGCCGCGAGGGCGTTGGCGGGGCGGGCCAGGCGGAGCGCGGCGGTCAGGCGGAGCCAGTCCGGCAGCCGGCCCATGGCGTAGTGGGCGGCCGGGCGGAGCCGTCCGCGGTAGTGCTGGTGGAGGAACTCGGCCTTGTAGGTGGCCATGTCGACGTTGACGGGGCAGTCGGAGCGGCAGCCCTTGCAGGAGAGGCAGAGGTCGAGCGCATCGTGGACCTCGCGGGAGCGCCAGCCGTCGGTGACGACCTCCCCGGCGAGCATCTCGTGCAGCAGTCGGGCCCGGCCGCGGGTGGAGTGCTTCTCCTCGCGGGTCACGCGGTAGGAGGGGCACATCACGCCGGCGCCCGGCTCGGTGTCGCGGCACTTGGCTACACCGACGCAGCGGCGCACGGCGGCGGTGAAGTCGCCGCCGTCCTCCGGGTAGCCGAAGGCGACGGGGACGGGCCCGCGGGGCAGCGGGGCGAACCGCAGGTGGTCGTCGATGGCGGCCGGCCGGGCGAGGACGCCGGGGTTGAGGCCGTTGTCGGGGTCCCACTGGTCCTTGAAGCGGTGGAAGAGGCCGACCATCTCCTCGCCGTACATCCGGGGCAGCAGTTCGGCGCGGGCGAGGCCGTCGCCGTGTTCGCCGGAGAGGGAGCCGCCGTGGGCGGTGACGAGATCGGCGAGGTCGAGGGAGAAGGCGCGGAACCGTGCGATGCCGGGGGCGGTCAGCAGGTCGAAGTCGATGCGGACGTGGATGCAGCCGTCCCCGAAGTGGCCGTAGGGCAGGCCGCGGAGCCCGTACTCGGCGAGCAGTGCGCGGAACTCCGTGAGGTAGGCGCCGAGACGGGCCGGGGGGACGGCGCAGTCCTCCCAGCCGGGCCACGCCTCGCTGCCGTCGGCGGTGCGGGTGGCGGTCCCGGAGGCGTCCTCGCGGACGCGCCAGAGGGCGCGCTGGTCGCGCGGGTCGGTGACGACGGTCTCACCGGTGGTGGCGCCGGTGGCGGCGCGGCAGACGCGGCGGGCGGCCTCGGCGGCCTCCGCGGGGTCGGCCCCGACCCCTCCACCCACAGCCGCTGCACCCTCGGCGGGATGATCGCCAACAACTCCTGCGGTTCGCACTCCGTCGCCTGGGGCACCACGGCCGACAACGTCG
>NZ_JAAVJB010000364.1 GCF_012034385.1 Streptomyces spiramenti | reverse complement strand
GCGCCGCCGCGACCGCGACGCGCAACGCGGCGGGCAGGGCGGCGACGGCCTCGCCCGAGAGTCGGATCAGCCGCCACAGCGCGGCCTCGCCGCGCAGCAGCAGCCAGCCCGCGGCGAGCGCCGCGAGCAGGTGGCCGGCGAGCATGGCGGGTGCGGTCATCGCGACCAGCGCCGCCGTCACCTCGCCGGGAACGGCGGCGAGTCCGGCCGCGGCGTGCGGCAGGGCGTCGGCGGTGGAGGCGTCGGGGAGCGGCGGGGGTCGGAGCCCGGCCTCCGTGACGATGCGGTCGGCCTCGGCCGGAGTGAGCTTGACGAGCCCGTCGTTGCAGAGCAGCTTCGCCGCCATCGTCAGCAGTCCGCCGGAGGCACCGGCCGCCGACTCGGCGCCGGTGTGGCCTGCGTGGCCGGACGCCGCTTCGGTGCCGCCGCTCGCCGCGCCGTGACCGAGGCCGAACAGCACGTGCAGCACCGCCTGCGAGCCCGCGACGACGGCGACGACCGCGGGCAGCGAACGGCGTTCCCGACCCGCCAGGGGCAGGCTCACCGCGAAGAGGAGCAGCCATCCCGCGCCGAGTTTCCACGGCTCGATGCCGCCGCCGGCGGCGAGCACATGGCCGGTCGAGGCAAGCACACAGCAGGCCGCGGCGAAGAGCGCGGCCCGCGTCAGGCGCACATCGAGGGCGGCAGGCATAGCGGCGTCATCATCTCACCGGCGGGCCGCGAGACAGCCGCCGGGGCCGACATTCGACCAACTGTGCGATCTTTCGTCCGATCTTCGACTCACCTTGACGTAGCTATATCGACCTAACTGTCCCGTATATCCGCCGATCGGGCGGTACTACCACGCAGCCGGGCTTACGAAGCGGGCCGATCGGCAATAACTACGAGTGCCGGGCGGCGACTGTCGCCGCGCGGACGAGAAGTGGGAAGGAGGAGCCATGAGCATCTGGTGGTCTCTCCAGCTGCGTCGCGAGGCTTCGAGCGTCCCTCTCGCCCGCCGACTGCTCGCCGGCGCCATGGACACGGCGGGCGTGGACGCGGACATCGCGCACGAACTGTCCCTCGCGCTCACCGAGGCATGCGCCAACGCGGTCCAGCACGGCGGCGGACACGCGGGTGTCTACCAGGTCACCGCCTCCATCGACGGTGACATCTGCCGGATCGAGGTCATCGACTCGGGCCCCGGGTTCCCGCTCGGCCGACTCCTCGGCGAGCTGGACCCCCTGGGCGGGATCCTCGACACGGGCACCGCCACGACCATGACGCACATCGAGCAGGAGATGGAGCACGGCCGCGGCCTGCGCCTCATCGAGGCGCTCTCCGACCGGGTCCGCTACGACAACCAACCCGACCACGGCGGAGCGGTCATCTCCTTCGACAAGATCCTCAAATGGCGAGAGGACTCGTTGCTGCAGGCGTCCTGACGACACCCGCAGCCGACGCGACACCGCCGCGCCGCCCCCGTGAGCCGGGGGCGGCGCGGCGGTGCGACGCCCGGGTACCGGGCACGTGCCCGGTGGTACCGCCCGCCGTGTCCGCGAGGGTGTGGCGCGCAAGGACGGCGGCCACTCCCGCTGACGGCCGGCCGCCCTCGGCCGCCGCGCGGCAGAGCTCCACCACCTCCGCCGGGGAGGAACGCGCGGTGGAGTCCTTGGCCAGGCAGCGGGCCACGAGGTCGGAGCGGGTCGGGCAGCGCCGACAGGTCGGGCTCCTCGTGCACGACGCGGTAGAGAATCGTGTGCGAGGAGCCCCCCCGTACGTCGGCGAACCGGTCGCCGCATGGGCCGCCACCTGGCCGAGGGAGAAGCCGAGGGGAGAATACGTCCGAGGCGGGTCCGACCGCCGCGCCCGTCGCCTGCTGGGCCGGCGTCGTCCTGCTGCGTCTCGCGCCGTGGTGCGCCGCTCGGACGGCACTCGGCTCCCCTGCTGGGGACCCTGTGCGGCCCCCTCCTGTTCCCCGGTCGGCGCGGGGCGCCGCCGCCTGTGTCCTGAATCAATCGGGTGGCAACCCGGTGGGGTGGGAACTGACGCTGGGTGCCCGGTAGTTGTCTTGGTGTGCCGCCGCGTTCCCTACGCGACGGCCGCTGGGGTGCGTCACGGCTTCCCCGGGACATGCACGCGTCCATGACGCGCGACACAAAGGAGTGAACGCCGGGATGGTGTTCAAGCGTCTGCTCGGAACCTTCGGGGTCGGTGGGCCGAAGGTCGATACCGTTCTGTCCGGGAGCGGTACCCCTGGAGGGACGGTCCAGGGGGACGTCCACGTCCAGGGCGGTGAGGCCGAGTTCGAGATCCAGCAGATCGTGCTGGAGCTCGTGGCCACCCCGCAGCAGCTCCCCGGGCAGCAGCAGGGCGGCGGCCTCGGCGGGGGCATGGGCGGGGGTATGGGCGGCGGCGACCAGGGCGGCAAGCCCGTCGTCTTCGGCCGTGAGGTCGTCGCCGGAGGCTTCCGCATCGCCGCGGGCGAGAAGCAGGTCTACCCCTTCTCGATGCCACTGCCCGCCGAAACCCCCTTCAACGAGCTGTACGGCCAGCACCTCGGCCTGGAGCTGGGGGTCCGCACCGAGCTGGCCATCGCCGCGGCGAAGGACAGCGGGGACATGGACCCGCTGACGGTGTCGGCGCTCCCCGCCCAGGAGACCGCGCTGGAGGCCCTCGGCCAGCTGGGCTTCGGCTTCGCGCAGACCGTCCTGCTGCCGGGCCTCGTCACGGGGGCGCAGTACCAGGAACTGCCGTTCCACCAGGAGCTGATGCTGAGCGCCGCACCGCAGTACGCGGACCAGCTCCAGGGGCTCGACGTCACCCTCGTCGCCGGCCCGCACGGTGTGGACGTCGTGCTGGAGGCCGACAAGCACCTCTCCGGCGGCGTGCCGATGCCGTTCGTCCGTCACAGCATCCCCCACGCCGAGGTCACCTCCCGTGACTGGCAGACGGAGATCGACGGCTGGGTGCAGGAACTGCTGGAGCAGCGGCAGGAGTTCCTGAACCAGATGCAGATGCAGATGGGCGGGATGATGCCCGGAATGCACCCGGGGATGCAGCAGGGGATGCACCCCGGCATGCAGCAGCAGCGCCGTGGTGGCGGTGCCGGGATGGCCGTGGCGGCGGGCGCCGCCGGCCTCGGCGCCGGTGTCCTCGGAGGCATGATGCTCAACGAGGCGTTCAGCGGTGACGACGAGGAGGACCTCGCCGACGACGGCGGCGACGACGAGTGAGCCGCGGCGCCCGCGCGCCAGGCCCCACCCCCACCCGGCCCCCGACCGCGCCACCGCGCGCGGT
>NZ_JAAVJB010000363.1 GCF_012034385.1 Streptomyces spiramenti | reverse complement strand
GACGCGGCTGCGGGCGGCGCAGAAGTCCGCGAAGGGCGTCTCGCTCTACTCCCGCCACGTCGACCGGCCGGTACCGACAGCACCATCAGGAGAACGACCACCATGAAGCTCCGCACCACCGGCGCGGCCGTCGCGCTCACCGTGGCGTCCGCGCTCGTCCTGACCGCCTGCGGCGGCGAGGACGACACCCCGCCGGCCACCGTCGTGGACCAGGACAACACCGGCGCCGCCGACCCCGAGAGCGGCACCGTGCTCGACACCCCCTTCGCCAAGCCGGCGCTCACCCTCACCGACACCGAGGGCGAGGAGTACGACCTCGTCGCGGAGACCGAGGGCGTCACCACGCTGCTCTACTTCGGCTACACCAACTGTCCGGACGTCTGCCCGCTGACGATGAGCAACATCGCCAACGCCGCCGCCGAGCTGAGCGACGAGCAGCGCGACAAGCTGAACGTCGTCATGGTCACCTCCGACCCCGAGCGCGACACCCCCGAGTCGCTCGGCGCCTGGCTCCAGGCGCAGGACCCCGACTTCATCGGCCTCACCGGCGACTTCGGCGAGATCCAGGAGGCGGCGAGCTCGCTCGGCGTGCTGCTGGAGGAGCCGTACGTCGAGGACGACGGGGCGGTCATCTCCAGCCACGGTTCGCAGGTGCTCGCCTTCCTGCCGGGCGACGACAAGGCGCATGTCCTGTACACCGAGGGTGTCACCACCGAGACCTTCGAGCGCGACCTGCCGGGTCTCATCGAGGGGGAGACCCCGTGACCCCGCTGCCCCGCGCCACCGGCCGACGGCGCGTCGCGATACGCCGGGCCGCCCTCGCGGTGGCCGCCGCCGGGCTGCTGGCCGGCGCGACCGCCTGCTCCTCCGAGCCGGACGGGCCCGAGCTGTCGGTCAGCGGTGCGTTCGTACCCGAACCCGTCAGCGAGGCGGTCGCCGGCGGTTTCCTGGTGCTGGAGAACACCGGGGGCGAGGACGACGCACTGGTGGGCGCCGTCAGCGAGATGGCCGAGAAGGTGGAACTGCACGAGACGGTGGAGAACTCGATGCGTCCCGTCGACTCGTTGGCGGTCCCGGCCGGCGGCTCGCTGGAGCTGGCGCGCGGCGGCAACCACCTGATGCTGCACGGACTGACCCACAAGCCCGTCGAGGGCGACACCGTCCCGATAGAGCTGACGTTCGAGAAGTCCGGAACTCTCACCATCGACGTCCCGGTGGCTTCCGCGACCCACACCGGTAGGTGACCGTAGAGCGTCATGGACACCCCCCACCTCTCCCGCGCCCCCCGGCTCCGCGCCGCCACCGCCGCCCTGCTGCTCGCCGTCACCGCACTGGCAGCGGTGCTGCTCGCCGCGGTACCCGCCGCCGCCCACGCGTCACTGCTCGGCAGCGACCCGGAGGACGGCACCGTCCTCGACGCGGCGCCGGGGGAGGTGGTGCTCCACTTCTCCGAGGACGTCGCGACCTCCGCCGACTCCGTCCGGGTGCTCGATCCGGACGGAGTCGCCGTGGACGCCGGGCCGCCGGAGCGGCGGCCCGCCGACGGGGCCGGAGTCGCCTACGGCGTGCCGCTGCTGCCGGACATCGCCGACGGCACCTACACCGTCGCCTGGCAGGTGATCTCCACCGACAGCCACCCGGTGGCCGGCGCCTTCACCTTCTCCGTCGGCGCGCCCTCCGAGACGAGTGTCGTCGTGGCCGACGGCCCGGCCGAGGACGCCGCCGTCGCGCTGCTCTACGACACCGGCCGCTACGCGGCCTACGCCGGTTACCTGCTGCTGGTCGGCGGCGCGGCGTTCCTCCTGTTCTGCTGGCCGGCCGCCGACCGGCGCCCGGCCGCCCGCCGGGTGACGACCGTCGGCTGGGCGCTGACCGCCGGCGCCACCCTCGCCCTGCTGGCCCTGCGGCAGCCGTACATCACCGGCGGCGGGCTCGGGGACGTCGTGCGGCTCGCGGGGCTCACCGACGTGGTGGACACCAGGACCGGCGTCGCCCTGTTGGCCAGGCTGGCGGTGCTCGCGGTCGTCGCCTGGTTCGTCGTACGGCTGCTGCGCGCCCCGACGACCGCGGCAGGCGGCGGTGCGGAGGCCGACGTACCGGTCCGCACGGCGTGGGGGACGCGTGGCCTCGGTGCGCTGCTGGCGCTGGTGCTCGCCGCGACCTGGTCGCTGGCCGAGCACGCCGCCTCCGGTCCGCAGACCCACATCGCCGTCCCGGCCGACATGCTGCACATGGTCGCGGCGGCCGTCTGGCTGGGCGGACTCGTCACGCTGCTGCTCCTGCTGCACCGCGGCGGTGCCCCCGCGGTGCCCGTCGCCGCGGTCCGGCGGTTCTCCGCGGCGGCCATGGCCTCGGTCGCGGTGGTGGCCGTGACCGGCGTCTACCAGTCCTGGCGCCAGGTGGGCGACTGGGGACAACTGGCGTCCACCGGCTACGGCCAACTGCTGGTGACGAAGATCGCGCTGGTGGCGCTGCTGCTGGGCGTCGGCTGGATCTCGCGTCGCTGGACCGCCCGACTGGCGGACGGAACGGAGCGGCCCACCGCCCCGGGCCGACCCGACGGGGCGGCCGGTACGGACGACGACGGGGCCGACGCGGGCCCCGCCCCGGCCCCTGCCGCTCCCGGGGCCGACCCGGGGGCTGCCGTCGCCGCCGTCTCCGCGGCGACGCCGGCCGACCCGGTGCGCGCCGCGCAGCTCGCGCGGCAGCAGGAGGCGCTGGGCAGGGCACGCCGGGTGAAGGACCGGGACGCGGACCCCGTCCGGTCCGGCCTGCGACGGTCCGTCCTCGTCGAGGCGGTGATCGCCGCCCTCGTGCTCCTCGCCACCACCGCGCTCACCTCGACCCCGCCGGCCCGTACGGTGGACGAGGCCGCCGACGCCCGGCCCGTGGCGGGAGGCCCCGTGAGCCTGGAGCTGCCGTTCGACACCGGCGGCGAGAACGGCGCCGGAACCGTCCTCGTCGACATCACCCCCGGCGCCACCGGCGACAACGAGTTGCACGTCCGGACCGTGGACGCCGCCGGCGAGCCGCTGCCCGCAGCGGAGCTGCGGGTCGCGCTGACCCTTCCTGACGAGCGGATCGGCCCGCTGCGCCCCGACGCGCTCCTGGTGGACATCGGGCACTGGACCCTGCCCGGTGTCCAGCTCCCGAGGCCGGGGCAGTGGGAGATCTCCCTGACCATCCGCACCTCGGACATCGACCAGGTGACCGAGACCGACACCTTCCCGATCGGCTGACAGCACATGGCACGACGCAACCGCCGCCCCGCCGCCCCCGACCCGGCCGCTGCCCCCGCCCCCGGGGGCGCAGGCACCGCCCCGACCGCACGCGCCTCCGACGGGGCCGGCACGGCGC
>NZ_JAAVJB010000362.1 GCF_012034385.1 Streptomyces spiramenti | reverse complement strand
GGATCCCGTGCGCGGTGTCCCGGCGCGGCGAACGGGTGACATCCGGCCGCCGCGCGACCCCGGCACGTGGCGGGCGCGTCGCCGCACGGCTGGCGGCGGCCGGCGTACCGCAGACGCTCGTCGTGCGGGACCCGGCACGGGCACCGCACCACGCGGGCGCCGCGGTGGTGCGCGCGGGCTTCGGCGACCGCCGTGCGCTCGCCGAGGCGCTCACGGGCGCGGACCGCGTGCTGATGGTCTCCGCCTCGGAGTCCGAGGACCGGCTGGACCAGCACCGCTCGTTCGTCGACGCGGCGGTGGCTGCGGGCGCCGGTCACATCGTCTACACCTCCTTCCTCGGTGCCGCGCCCGACGCCACGTTCACCCTCGCGCGCGACCACTGGGTGACGGAGCGGTACATCCGCGACAGCGGCCTGGCCTACACCTTCCTGCGCGACGGCCTGTACGCCGACTTCATGCCGGGGCTGGTGGGCGAGGACGGTGTCATCAGCGGCCCGGCGGGCGAGGGGGCGGCCTCGGTCGTCGCCCAGGACGACATCGCCGACGCCGCTGTGGCCGTGCTGCTCGACGCCCCGGCGCACGACGGTGCCGTCTACGACCTGACGGGTCCGCGCGCCCTGACGCTGGCAGAGATCGCCGCCGAACTGTCTGAGGTGACGGGGCGCCGGGTGACCTACCGGCCCGAGACGCCGACCGAGGCGTACCGCTCGCGCGAGTCCTCCGGGGCGCCGCGCTGGCAGCTGGACGCCTGGGTGTCGACCTACACCGCGATCGCCGCCGGGGAGCTCGCCGGCGTCAGCGACGCGGTACCCCGGCTGACCGGGCACCCGGCCACCCCGCTGGCGGAGGTCCTGCGCCGGGCCGCCGCCTGACGGCGACGACGGACGGGCGGCCGTCCGGCCGCGGTCCCTCCGTCTACCACGGCCGGGACGTCACGGGGGCGGTAGCGGCGACTCCCCGCTGGAAACCGGGTGTTGGGACTACCCTTCACCCCTATGAGCACCCGTCACGCCGCCACCGGACCCGCTTACCGCCGGCTGGGCGTCGCGGAGCGCAGGGACCAGTTGATCGCCACGGCGCAGAGCCTCTTCGCGGAGCGACCACCGGAAGCGGTCTCACTGGACGACGTGGCCCGGGAGGCCGGGGTCTCGCGTCCGCTGGTCTACCGGTACTTCCCCGGTGGCAAGCAGCAGCTCTACGAGGCGGCGCTGAGCATCGCCGCCGCAGAGCTGGAGCGCTGCTTCGCCGAACCGCACGAGGGCCCGCTCAGCGGCCGGCTGGCGAACGCCCTGGACCGCTACCTCGCGTTCGTCGACGCCCACGGTGAGGGGTTCACGGCGCTGCTCAAGGGCGGCAGCGTGGTGGGGACCTCCCGCACCCACGCGATCGTGGACGAGGTGAGGCGCTCGGCGGTGGGACAGATCATGGAACACCTGGGGGCGGACACCTCCCACACCCGGCTGCACATGGCGGTGCGTACCTGGATCACCGCGGTGGAGGCGGCCTCCCTCATCTGGCTCGACGAGGGCAAGGAGCCGTCGCTGGACGAGTTGCGGGACTGGCTGATGGACCAGTGCGTGACGGTGCTCGCCGTGACCGGCGGCCGGGACCGGGCGACGGCGGAGCTGCTGCGCACCGCGATGGCGGTGGAGCCGGTGGGCGGCCGGGTGGACGCGCTGGCGGCGAGGATCGCCCCGCTCTTCGGCGCGGTGCGTTAGGGCGTGACGTGCGGATCGTGCAGGGGGCCGCGACGCCCGGCACGGCACCACGCCTCGTTGCCGAATCGCGCGAGCACGACCAGGGGCGTGCCTCGACCCCAGCACCTCGCGTACGCCGACCGGACGACGCGGCCCGACCCACGAGGATCCGGACGGCAGGCCCGGGAGCCGACGCCGCGCCGCGGGGCACCTGCCAGACTGGAGAGGTGCGAAGCGAGGACGTTCCCTTCACCGGTGGCCCGCTCGACGGCCGGCGGTTGCCCGTCCTGGTCGGAATGACGGGTCGGCCGCCGAAGGTCTACCGGGTGCCTGTCCCGGCCGAGGACGGCACCGCCGGGACGGTGCTGGTCTACCGGCTCCGGGCCACGGGTGCCAACCGGCTCGGCCTGCCCAGTGGTTGGCACTACGAGCACGATCCGGCCGGCGGCCCGGCCGAGGGTCCGCGGTGGCCGTGGTCCAGACCGCGCGCCGACCCTGCCGCGTCGGACCCGCCGCCCGCCGGTTGACCCGGAGCGGGTGACCGCCGTCGCCCGCCCGGCGGGTGGCGCCTGGTCCGTTCGGGCGGCGGAGGTCACCCGGACGGCGGCCTCACCGGTACGGCAGGGCGGTTTCCGTGCACATGGACCGGCGGACGGCGGGACGGCCGCCCGCGGTGGAGCGGGCGAGGTGTTCGCGCCGGTCAGTGACCCGCCGCACCCCGGAGGCCCCATGCCAGCCCGCCGCCCCTGGCCCCACCCGCTCCTGGCCTGCCTTCTGGCACTGTCCCTGACCGCGGGCACGGCGAGCGCCGCCGAGGCGGGTCGGCGACACCTCCAGGACGAGGACGACCCCGGATCGGGGACGGGGGTGAACGGCGGCCCATCGCCCGCGACGGGGGCGCCCGACCACCCCCCTGCACCCGGCGACCCGCCCGCCGGCCTCCCGACCGAGGACACCACTGCCGAGGACCCCACCGGGACGGACAGCGGGACGGACACCGGGACCGACGGCACCGGCGGTCCTCCGGTGGAGGAGCGGGACGCCGCCGGGGTGCTGTCGCGCCTGCGGAGCCTCTACCGCCAGATCGGCGCCGCCGAGGAGGCGGCGCGGGTGGGCCAGGAGCGGCTGCGTGTCCAGGAGCGGCGGGTGGCGGGCGTCTCGGCGGAGCTCGCCGAGACCCGGGACGCACTGACGGCCGCGCGGGCCGCGGCAGGCCGGCTGGCCCGGGAGGAGTACCGGGGCGGCACGGCGCTCCCCTCCGCCATCGGGACGCTGCTGGCCGCGGACGGGCGGGACCCGCTGGCGGCGCTCCACCGCCGGGACGTCCTGGAGCGGGCCGGGTCGCGGGTCGCGAAGCTGGTCACGGGACTGGAGGCGCGGGAGGAGCGGGCGGACTCGCTCGCCGAGCACTCCCGCACCGAGCTGGACACCGAGCAGACCCTGGCGTCCGTCCAGGAGGAGCGGCACCGCGAGGTCCGGGCGCGCGTCGGCGAGGCCGAAGAGGTGCTGGCCTCGCTCTCGGACGTCGAGTTCGCCGGTCTGCGCGAGGTGGAGCAGCTGGCCGACGCGGAGGCACGGCGGGAGGTCGCGGCGGGTGCCGACCCGGCCGCGGGACCCGTCGGCGGCGAGACGGCAGCGGACGAGACGGCGGGGGACGGCACTCCGGGGGACGACGGACGAGGCACCGTGGACCTGCCGCCCTCGGAAGCAGGTCGGCGGGCGGTCGCCCACGCCCGCGACGGGATGGCGCGGCAGGACGCGGCGGGCCGCGGC
>NZ_JAAVJB010000361.1 GCF_012034385.1 Streptomyces spiramenti | reverse complement strand
CCCGCCGGCGTGGCCGGTCCCGGCCCGTCACGGCGCCGTGGGCGGCGGTGCGGCCGTCCCGCCCGTCAGTCGGCGGCGACGGCGCGGTAGCGGTCGGCGGTCTCCCGCAGCACCTCGCGTCCGTCGCGGGCCCACATCGCCTCGTTGAAGATCTCCACCTCGATCGGGCCGTCGTACCCGGCGGCGTCCACGACGCGGCGGAAGTGGGCCATGTCGATGCAGCCGTCCCCGATCTGGCCGCGTCCGGTCAGTACGCCGGCCGGCAGCGGGGTGACCCAGTCGGCGAGCTGGAAGCAGTGGATGCGTCCGGCGGCGCCGGCGTCGGCGATCTGCCGGTCCACCCGCTCGTCCCACCACAGGTGGTAGGTGTCGACGACGACGCCGACCGTGCCCGCGTCGAACGGCTCGGCCAGGTCGAGCGCCTGCCCCAGCGTGGAGACGGCGCAGCGGTCGGCCGCGTACATGGGGTGCAGCGGTTCGATCGCGAGTCGCACACCGCGGTCGGCGGCGTACGGCGCCAGCTCGGCCAGCGCCTCCGCGACGCGGGCACGGGCGTCGACCAGCCCGCCGCCCTCGGGCAGGCCGCCGGAGACCAGGACGAGGGTGTCGGTACCGACGCCCGCCGCCTCGTCGATGGCCGCCCGGTTGTCGTCGAGCACGGCCTGCCGGTCCGGGGCGGTGAAGAACCCGCCCCGGCACAGCGAGGTGATCGTGATCCCGGCCTCCGCGAAGAGGTCGGCCGCGGCCTTGACCCCGTACTCCTGGACCGGCTCGCGCCAGAGCCCCACCGCGGTGACGCCCTGTTCGCCGCAGGCCTCGACCAGTTCCGGCAGACCGAGCTGCTTGACGGTCATCTGGTTGATCGAGAAGCGCTCCAGCCCGGGGCCGGCCACTGCTGCGGCGCTCATGCGGTGACTCCGTGGACGGCGAGCAGCTGCCGCATCCGGGAGGCGGCCAGCTGCGGGTCGGGGAAGAGGCCGAGTTCGTCGGCGAGCCGGTAGGCGTGGGCCAGGTGCGGCAGCGAGCGCGCCGACTGGAGCCCCCCGACCATGGTGAAGTGGTCCTGGTGCCCGGCGAGCCAGGCGAGGAACACGACACCGGTCTTGTAGTAGCGGGTGGGTGCCTTGAACAGGTGGCGCGAGAGCGGCACCGTCGGGTCGAGGACGGCGCGGAACCCCTCGGTGTCCCCGGTGTCCAGCTTGCGCACGGCCTCGGCCGCCAGCGGCGCCAACGGGTCGAAGATCCCCAGCAGCGCGTGGCTGAACCCGTGGGCGTCCCCCGCGATCAGCTCGGGGTAGTTGAAGTCGTCGCCGGTGTAGCACCGGACGCCGTCCGGGAGGCGGCGCCGCAGGGCGACCTCACGGCCGGCGTCGAGCAGCGAGATCTTGATGCCGTCGACCTTGTCGCTGTGGTCGGAGATGACCGACAGGAACGTCTCGGTGGCGGTGTCGAGGTCGGCGTCGCCCCAGTAACCGTCCAGCGCGGGGTCGAACATGGGGCCGAGCCAGTGGAGGACGACCGGCTCCTGCGACTGGCGCAGCAGGTGGTCGTAGACCTCGGCGTACTCCTGCGGCCCGGACGCGACGGCGGCCAGGGCGCGGGAGGCCATGAGGATGGGCTGGGCACCCGCGGACTCCACGACTTCCAGCTGCTCCTCGTAGGCGGCGCGGACGTCCTTGAGGGTGGTGCCGGGGGCCGGGGTGAGCTGGTCGGTGCCGACACCGCAGGCGATGAGCCCGCCTTCCGCCCGGGCCTCCGCCGCGGAGCGGCGGATCAGCTCGGCGGCGCCGGACCAGTCCAGGCCCATGCCGCGCTGCGCGGTGTCCATGGCCTCGGCGACGCCCAGGCCGTGGGCCCAGAGGTGGCGGCGGAACGCGAGGGTGCTCTCCCAGTCCACGGCGGCGCGGTCGTCCGGGCCGACGTCGGCGAGGGGGTCGGCGACGACGTGCGCCGCGGAGTAGACGACCCGGGAGGCCGGCCGCGGTCCCTCGGCGGCACGGGCGACGGGCTCGGTGCGGTGCCGGTAGTGCTCCAGTGCGCCGTCCTGGGTGGGCAGCCGCAGCGTGTCGGGGGTAGGTGCGTCCGTCACAGCCGCACCTCGGGGACGTCGAGGCGGCGGCCCTCGGCGGCGGAGCGCAGACCCAGGTCGGCGAGCTGCACGCCGCGCGCACCGGCGAGCAGGTCCCACTCGTAGGGGGCGTCGGTGACGACGTGGCGCAGGAACAGCTCCCACTGCGCCTTGAAGCCGTTGTCGAACTCGGCGTTGTCCGGCACCTGCTGCCACTGCTCGCGGAAGGACTCGCCGTTGGGCAGGTCGGGGTTCCACACGGGCTTGGGCGTGGTCGAGCGGTGCTGGATGCGGCAGTCGCGCAAGCCCGCCACAGCGGAGCCCTCGGTGCCGTCGACCTGGAACTCCACCAGCTCGTCGCGGTTGACCCGCACCGACCAGGAGGAGTTGATCTGCGCGACGACGCCGCCGGCGAGCTGGAAGACGCCGTAGGCCGAGTCGTCGGCGGTGGCGGTGTAGCGCTCGCCCTTCTCGTCCCAGCGCTCGGGGATGTGGGTGGCGGTCAGCGCCTGCACCGTCTCCACACGGCCGAACAGCTCGTGGAGCAGGTACTCCCAGTGCGGGAACATGTCGACGACGATGCCGCCGCCGTCCTCGGAGCGGTAGTTCCAGGAGGGGCGCTGCGCGGGCTGGAGGTCGCCCTCGAAGACCCAGTAGCCGAACTCGCCGCGCACGGAGAGGATGCGGCCGAAGAAGCCGCTGTCGATGAGGCGGCGGAGCTTGAGCAGCCCGGGGAGGAACAGCTTGTCCTGGACCACGCCGTGCTTGATGCCGGCGTCGGCGGCTTGGCGGGCGAGGGCGAGCGCGCCGTCGAGCCCGGTGGCGGTGGGCTTCTCGGTGTAGATGTGCTTGCCGGCGGCGATGGCCTTGCCGATGGCCGACTCGCGGGCCTGGGTGACCTGCGCGTCGAAGTAGATGTCGACGGAGTCGTCGGCGAGGACGGCGTCGAGGTCGGTCGAGACGGCGGCGGGGTCCAGCCCGTGGCGGACGGCCAGCTCCCGCAGGGCGTGCTCACGGCGGCCGACGAGGACGGGCTCGGGCCAGATGACGGTGCCGTCGCCGAGGTCGACGCCGCCCTGCTCGCGGATGGCCAGGATCGAGCGCACCAGGTGCTGCCGATAGCCCATGCGGCCGGTGACGCCGTTCATGGCGATCTTGATGGTCCTGCGTTCGGTGGCCGATGCGCTCATGGCCCCCACGTCCTTTCGTCGGGTGGTCCGGGCTGACGCCCTCCGCCGAGAGTAAGCGCTTTCTATCCGTCTGGGAAGCGGGCGCGCACCGCGAGATCCGCGGCTCACCGCCGACGACGCGGCCCGTGACGGTACCGGCGCGCGCCCTGCGCGCGTCGAGGTCGGGCCGCGCCCGGCGTGCGGAGGCGCGGCACGGCCACGGGGTGGGCGGCCCCCGGA
>NZ_JAAVJB010000360.1 GCF_012034385.1 Streptomyces spiramenti | reverse complement strand
CGCCCCGCCTGCCGCGGCACCCCGCGCCCCACCGGCCACCCGCGCCACCGCCCGTACCGGCGGTCGTGGCTCCGGCGCCACCGGAGCCGTGCGCCGGGGGCACGCGGGGCCCCGGGCACCCGGGCGGCTGTTCCCTGTCAGACCCGCGCGCGGACACGTACGGTGGGGAGCATGACGCGATTCGGTGGAGCTGAACTGGTCGACTGGAACCTCGCCGTGGCCACCGCGGCCAGGATGAGCCGGCCGGGCCCGGAGGTGACCCGCGAAGAGGCGCGCGGCGTCGTCGCCGAGCTCCGCCGCCACGCCAAGGCGTCCGAGCGGCACGTCCGCGCCTACACCGGCCTGACGGCGGTCGGCGACGACACCCCCGTGCTCGTCGTGGACCGCCCCGGCTGGGTCCGAGCCAACGCCGCCGGCTTCCGTACCCTGCTCGGCCCCCTCGGCGAGCGGATCTCCGAACGCCGCGCCAACGTGCCCGGTGGAGCCGCCTTCTCCGCCGTCGGCTCCAAGATCACCGGCGTCCAGCTCGGCATGCTGCTCTCGTTCCTCTCCTCGCGCGTCCTCGGCCAGTACGAGACCTTCGCCCCCGCGACCCCCGGCCTCCCCGGCGGCACGGGAGGCGGCCGACTGCTGCTCGTCGCGCCCAACATCGTGCACGTCGAACGCGAACTCGCCGTCGAACCAACCGACTTCAGGCTCTGGGTCTGCCTCCACGAGGAGACGCACCGCACCCAGTTCACCGCCGTGCCCTGGCTGCGCGACCACCTGGAGAACGAGATCCAGGCCTTCATCGCGGAGGCGGACCTCGACCCGGCGACCTTCCTCGACCGGCTTCGGCAGGCCGCCCAGTCGCTCACCGGCCGGAACGAGGAGTCCGACTCCACCGGAACCGCCGGCGCGGACACCACGGGTGGGGGCACCGCAGGCGAGGGCGCGGCAGGGGCCGCCGGCGGCGACCGGGCCGACGGCAGGAGCGACAGCAACAGGAGCGACAGCAAGGGGGACGGCAGCCTCGCCGACCTCGTCCAGACCGCCCGCCAGCGCGAGATCCTCGACCGGCTCACCGCCGTCATGTCCCTGCTGGAGGGCCACGCCGACTTCGTGATGGACGGGGTCGGCCCCCAGGTCGTGCCCTCCGTCGTCGAGATCCGGGAGAAGTTCACCAAGCGCCGCGAGGCCGGCGCCGGACGCGTCGACCGGGTGCTGCGCCGCCTCCTCGGCATGGACGCCAAGCTGCGCCAGTACCGCGAGGGTGAGCGCTTCGTGCGCACGGTCGTCGAGGAGGTCGGCATGGCTGGGTTCAACAAGGTGTGGACGTCCCCCAACACCCTGCCCACCCAGGCCGAGATCGCCGACCCCCGTGAGTGGGTCGCACGGGTGCGGCCGACGGGCCCCGCGTCATGAGATGAGCGCCGTGATCACCCGTACGAGGGACCGTGGGCCCGAGAGTGGGCGTGCGATGCTCAGGGAGCCGCCCTCCTCTGTCACGCTGTACGCACTCAGCGTGACTTGGCCCCCCTCGAGGAAGTGATCAGGACATGGGTCCCCATCCCGCGGTCGCGGCGATACGCCTGGCGGTTCGCCGCACCCTGCAGGAACTCCTGCGCCCCAACCCGGGCGCCGAACACCCCTCGGCACCGCCGACACCCAACGGCGTACCCGCCCCGCACCCGCATCATGCGTCCCCCCTCCCGGGCACACCCCCGCAGGAGGCCGTGCCGGACGCGCGATCCCGGGCGGCGAACGCCGCGGTCGACGTCCCGGCCGCCCGCGACCCCCGTCGCGCCCCGCTCGTCCTCGCCGCCTGCTCGGGCGGCGCCGACTCCACCGCGCTCGCCGTCGCCCTCGCCTTCGAGGCCCCCCGGCTCGGCCTGCGCGCCGGAGCCGTCACCGTCGACCACGGCCTCCAGGACGGCTCCGCCCAACGCGCACACGAGGTCGCCGAGCGGCTGACCGCCCTCGGCCTGGAACCCGTCGAGGTCGCCACCGTCGAGGTCGGCCGCGACGGCGGCCCCGAGGCCGCCGCCCGCACCGCCCGCTACGCCGCGCTCGACGCCGCCGCGGAACACCACGGCGCCGCAGCCGTCCTCCTCGGGCACACCCGCGACGACCAGGCGGAGACGGTGCTCCTCGGGCTCGCCAGGGGCTCCGGGACCCGCTCCCTGGCGGGCATGGCCTCCCGTACGGCCGGAGCGGGCGCCGACCGCGCCCACGGCCGCTACCTGCGCCCGTTCCTCACCCTGGACCGGGAGACCGTCCGGCTGGCCTGCGCCGAGCAGGGGCTGCCCGTGTGGGAGGACCCCCACAACAGCGACCCGGCGTACACCCGCTCCCGCGTCCGGGCCCACGCACTGCCCGCGCTGGAGCAGGCCCTCGGTCCCGGCGTCACCGAGGCACTGGCCCGCACCGCCCAACTCGCCCGCGACGACGCCGACGCCCTCGACGCGTGGGCGCAGCAGGCCGAACGCATGGCCACCCGCCCCGACGGCACGCTGGACATCGCCGCGCTGCACGCCCTGCCGCCCGCCGTCCGGCGTCGGGTGCTGCGACGTGCGGCCATCGCCGCGGGCGCCCCCGCCGGTTCCCTGTTCGCCCGCCACATCGAGGAGACGGACCGGCTGATCACCGCCTGGCGGGGGCAGCGCCCGCTGAACCTGCCGGGCCGTGTCGAGGCTCGCAGGCAGGGTGGCAGACTGGTGCTGGAGCAGGCCGGCCGGTGACGGGCGGCGGCGGACACCCCGTCCATCGGGCGACCGCTGCCGGACCGCGACCGCGGGGTCCGGCCCGCAGGCCAGCCGCCGGGACAACGGCGGGCCGCGCAGGACCAGCAGAGAGTGGCGAGGGTGCTAGAGAAGGATCTGGGCGACGACCTCAAGTCGGTGCTCATCACCAAGGAAGAGATCGACGCCAAGCTCGCCGAGCTGGCAGCCGCCATCGACGAGGAGTACGAGGGCCGCGACGTCCTGCTCGTCGGGGTGCTCAAGGGCGCCGTCATGGTGATGGCGGACCTCGCCCGGGCGCTGTCCTCGCACGTGACCATGGACTGGATGGCCGTCTCCTCCTACGGGGCCGGCACGCAGTCCTCCGGCGTGGTCCGCATCCTCAAGGACCTGGACACCGACATCAAGGGCAAGCACGTCCTGATCGTCGAGGACATCATCGACTCCGGTCTGACGCTGTCCTGGCTGCTGTCCAACCTCGGTTCCCGCGAGCCCGCCTCGCTGGAGGTCGTGACGTTGCTCCGCAAGCCGGACGCCGCCAAGGTCGACATCGAGGTCAAGTGGGTCGGCTTCGACATCCCCAACGAGTTCGTCGTCGGCTACGGCCTGGACTTCTCGGAGCAGTACCGCAACCTGCCGTTCGTCGGCACGCTCGCGCCGCACGTATACGGCGGCGCGGAGGACTGACCCGGTCGGCGGTGGCGCGGCCCGCGCCGTCCCACCGCCGCCCGCGGACCGCGACCCGGGTCGGCCGGCCCGCCGCGCCCGGAC
>NZ_JAAVJB010000035.1 GCF_012034385.1 Streptomyces spiramenti | reverse complement strand
GGGCCGCCGTCCCGCCCTTCCGTCGCCGGACGCAGCGCGTCCGACGGGACAGGGGCGACGAGCGCGGGCAGCAGGCCGAGCAGCACCGCGAGCGCCGGCCCCAACGGCAGGGTCGGCGCGGTCAGCGGCACCGTCGGCGGCGCGATGCCCACCGGATCGGCCGAGGCCGCCACCACGAACGCCACCGCCACCGCAGCCCCCGAGGCCGCCACCAGCCAGGCTCTGGCGCCCCAGCGGTCCGGCCGGTACCGGGTCCGCACGGCGCGTCGCCCGCCGAGCCACAGCCCCGCGGTCGCCGCCGCGGCACCGGCCGCCAGCACCGGCAGTCCGAGCACGCCGCCGTCGGCCGCGAGCAGCCCGTAGCTCCCGGCGCAGACCCCCAGCAGCCCGCCCAGGGTCAACGCCGCGGTGGTGCGTCGGACGCGCGGCGGCACCCGGGCGGAACGCCCGTAGCCCCGGGCGTCCATCGCCGCCGCCAGCGCCACCGACCGCTCCAGTGCCCCCTCCAGCACCGGCAGCGCCACCCCCGCCACCGACCGCAGGCCGCGGTCCGGCCTGCCCCGCAGCCGTCGCGCCGCCCGCATCCGCACCACGTCGCCGATGAGCCGCGGCGCGAACGTCATCGCGACCACGACCGCCACCCCGGCCTCGTACAGCGCCCCCGGCAGCGACTTCAGCAGCCGCGCCGGGTCCGCCAGCGCGTTGGCCGCGCCCAGGCAGATCAGCAGCGTCGCCAGCCGCAGCCCGTCGTAGAAGGAGAACAGCACTCCCTCGGCCAGCACCCGGCCGCCGAGCCGCACACCCTGCATCCACTCCGGCAGCGGCACCTCCGGCAGTGTGAACAGCACATGCGTGCCCCCGACCGTGGAGCCCAGCAGCACCGCGAAGAGCACCCGCACCACCACGACGACGGCGCCCAGTGCGAGGAAGAACCCGAAGGCCCGCGCCCACGGCGCGTCCGTGCGGCGGGCGGAGACGACGTACCCGGCGACCGCCACGACCAGCGCCAGCAGCAGCGGGTTGGTGGTGCGCGAGGCGGCCGTCGCCAGGCCCAGCGCCCACAGCCACCACGCCCCCGCGTGCAACGCGGTGGCGCGGGTCGCCAGGGGGGCCCGCACGACGGCCGTGAGGCCGCCGTCGCGCCCGTGCCGCCCGGTACGGTCCCCGCCGGGGTGCGGCGGCACCGACCTCGGCGCGTCCCCGGCGCGCCGGCTCACCGGTCCCGCCGCCGACCGCGTCCCCACGCCGCCACCGCGAGCACCGCCACGGCTGCGATGCCGATCCACAACCCGAGACCGCCGGCGAGGCCGTCGTCACCGGTGCCGGCGGAGCCGCCGTCCTCGCTGCCGTTGTCGCCGCCCCCGTCGCTGTCGGGGGAGTCTTCGGGTGCGACGCTCGCCTGCTCACCGCAACCGCGCTCCGGGTAGCCGCGAACGGCGCAGAGCAGCCCCGACCTGTCGTAGCGCAGCGGGTCCGCCGTCGCGGCCAGCGCCTCGGCAGCGGTGGCACCGTCGGCGACCACGGCGCAGGCCGTCGTTGGCTCCGGTGGTTCCTCACCCGCGGGCGCCTCGGCCCGCGTCCCGAAGTCCAGCACCAGTGCCACCCGACGCTCGTCCTCGCCCGCCGTGGCGACGTCGCAGACGCTCTCGAAGGTGTGCCCACCGCGCGGCTGTTCGGCGCCGCCCGCCCCCGTGCCGATGCCGAAGCGGAAACCCAGCAGGGCCCCGTCCGAGGGGCGGAGGGTTCCCGGACCCTCGGTGGCGTAACGCCACGCGCCGTTGGTCGTGCCCCGGCCCGCGTCGTTCCCGTCGTCCGGCCCGTCGTCCGCGTCACGGAGCCAGAACGACCAGTAGCGGTAGCCGGTGGGTTCGTCGCGAGCCGGCGCGCCCGCCGCGTTGTCGGTCGCCACGGAGCCGCCCGCCGCGTTGTCGGTCGCCACGGAGCCGGTGGCCGGGGGAGCGGCGGCCCCGGTTGCCGCTCCCCCGGCGAGCACCGGCAGCAGCAGCGCCCCGGCGGCCGGTACGAGGACCGACCGCCGGGCGCCTGGTACGGCACGGCGCATCAGTCGCCGCCACCGCCGCCGGAGTCGCCACCGGAGCTGTCCGAACCGGACGAGCCGGAGGAACCCGAGGAACCCGAGGAACCCGAGGAACCCGAGGAACGCGACGAACCGCCGGTGGAGTCGCCGGAACCCTCCCCGCCGGGACGGTGGTCGTCGGCGGTCGAACCGCCCGCGGTGGTGCCGCCGTCGGCGGTCGTCCCGCCCGAGGCGGCGCCGCCTCGGCGCTCGGAACGGCCGCGCATGGCCAGCAGCAGTCCGATGCCGGCTCCCGCCAGCAGGCCCACGACGACCAGCAGGACGGTCGCCGCGCCGGACCCGCCGTCCTCGTCCTCACCCGATCCGGCAGGTTCACCCCTCTCGCCGTTCCCCGGCTCGCCGCCGTCCTGCGCGCCGTCCTCGGGCGCCAGGGCGACCAGTTCGGCGGTCAGGTCGGTCCCGCCGAACTCCGCCGGGTCGCCGTCCGCCGCGCGGACGGCGAGGATCAGCTGCCCCAGGGCGGCGGGGCTGTCCGACGTCCACTCCTGCGCGTTCTCCGCCAGCCACGCCAGGGGCTCCTGCGTCGCCCCGCCGTAGCCGCCGGCGGCCAGCGCCAGCACGGCGCGGGCGGTCGCCCCCACGTCGGGGTCCCCGTCGGCGAACGGGTTGGGGACGAACGCGCCCTCGTCACCCGCCACCAGCTCCGCCACCGCGGTCGCCGCCGCCCGCGGCGCCTCGTCCTCGGGAAGCGCCCCGGTGTCCGGGCCGCACTCGGTCGCCGCCGGGCGGTCGTCCCCGGAGACCGGGTCCACCAGCAGGCCGCTGCCCTGGAGCGCGAGCGCCGCGTCGACCGTCGCCGCCTCGTTGGCGAAGAGCTCACCCGAGTCGCCGTCCGGCTGCCACGCGAAGCTGCCCGGTGCGCCCCCCTCGGCGTCGCAGCCGAGCTGGAGCTCGCGCAGCGCGTCGTAGGCCGAGGCACCGTCGGCGGAGGTGACCGCCGGGACGTCCTCCCCGGCCGCCACCAGCGCGCCGACCACGGCCGCCGTCGAGTTGGCGTCGGTCGGGTCGCCGGGGGAGAAGGGCCAGCCGCCGTCGTCGTTCTGTATGCCGAGCAGCCAGTCGACGGCCGCGCGGGTCTCCTCGCCGTCGGCGCCACGCGTCGCGGCCAGCGCCTGCACCGCCATCGCCGTCGCGTTGGACTCGGCGGCCACGTCGTCGCCGCACTCCTCCTCGGCGTCGGCGCGGTAGGCGGCGAACGAGCCGTCCTCGCACTGCTGTGCCGTCAGCCAGCCGAGAGCGGCGTCCGGCACGGGGCGCTCCTCGGCCCGCAGCGCCAGGACGGCCAACGACTGCCGCCACACCCCGTCGTAGGTCGGGTCGGTCTCGCCGAACAGCCCGGTGTCCTGCTCGGAGGGGCCACCGGTGTCCTGGGCGTACGCGGCAGGCACGGCCCCCAGCAGGAGAGCGGCCCCGGTGAGGGCCGCCGCGCCACGGCGCAGCTTCATGATCGGTCGCCTTTCGCTCTGGTGGCCGAGACGGCTCGATCCACCGCGGCGCGGGCGACGCGGCGCACCGGGGCTCGGCTCCGTGTTCCTCGACGGTTCCGGCCGCGCGGCCGGGAGCCAGTGCCGTCCCGGCGCGGGTGCTCCGGCTGCGGGCCCAGGGCCGCTCACGGTTGCGGGTCAGCGCCGGGATCGCACCGGCTTCCCCCGCGCGGGGACGTGTAGTGCGGCCTCACTGTATCGGCCACGTTCCGGCGGACGTGTGCGCGCGGGCGTGTTCCGCCGGGACCCGGCGGCCCGCCGGGTCCGGGCCCGTGGGCCTACCCCGCCCGTCTCGGGGCGTCGGCCCGGGGCGCGGG
Source organism: Streptomyces spiramenti (assembly GCF_012034385.1). Classification (GTDB taxonomy): domain Bacteria; phylum Actinomycetota; class Actinomycetes; order Streptomycetales; family Streptomycetaceae; genus Streptomyces; species Streptomyces spiramenti. The sequence continues at coordinate 26,682 of NZ_JAAVJB010000035.1, read as the reverse complement.
CGGTGCGGCACGGCCGCGGACCCGTGGTGGGGATCACCGGTGGCCGCCGGTCACGGCGCGGAGGCCGGCGGCTATCTTCGTACCGACGGGTAGCCGGGCCAACGTGAACTTGTTCCGGTCGGAACGGGACGGTTACGCTCCGGCGCACAACCGAGAGGGGAGCGGGCGTGACCGCTGGAGACCGCGCGGACGAACCGCTGAACATCGCGTTCCTCACCTACAAGGGGAATCCTTTCTGCGGCGGACAGGGCGTCTACGTGCGGCACCTCTCACGTGAGATCGCCCGTCTCGGCCACCGCGTCGAGGTCATCGGAGCGCAGCCCTACCCCGTCCTCGACGACCGGTCCGGCGTCACCCTGACCGAGTTGCCGAGCCTCGACCTCTACCGCGACCCCGACCCCTTCCGCACGCCGCGCCTCGGGGAGTTCCGCGACTGGGTCGACGCGTTGGAGTTCGCCACGATGCGCACCGGCGGCTTCCCGGAGCCGCTCACCTTCTCGCTCCGCGCCCGGCGCCATCTCGCCGCCCGTAGCGGTGAGTTCGACGTCGTCCACGACAACCAGACGCTCGGCTACGGACTGCTGGGTCTCGACCGGCTCGGGCTGCCGCTGGTCACCACCGTGCACCACCCCGTCACCGTGGACCGGCAGTTGGAGATCGACGCCGCCGAGAGCATCGGTGGGCGCCTCTCCAAGCGCCGCTGGTACGCCTTCACCCGGATGCAGCGGCGGGTCGCGGGCCGCCTGCCGTCCGTCCTCACCGTCTCCGGCTCCTCCCGCCGTCAGATCATCGACGACCTGGGGGTCCGGCCGCACCGCGTCCACGTCGTGCCGATCGGCGCCGACTCCCGGGTCTTCCGCCCCGACCCGGCCGTCGCGGAGGTCCCCGGACGGATCGTCACCACCTCCAGCGCCGACGTGCCGCTCAAGGGCCTCGTGCACCTGGTGGAGGCCCTCGCGGAGGTGCGGCGCGACCATCCCGAGGCGCACCTCGTCGTCGTCGGGCACCGCCCCTCCCACGGACCCGTTGCCGACGCGCTGGCCGCCCACGGGCTCGGATCGGCCGTCGACTTCGTCAAGGGCGTCACCGACGAGGAGCTCGCCGACCTCGTGCGCGGCGCGCAGGTCGCCTGCGTTCCCTCGCTCTACGAGGGCTTCTCGCTGCCCGCGGCCGAGGCCATGGCCGCCGGGACCCCACTGGTCGCCACCACCGGCGGCGCCATCCCCGAGGTGGCAGGACCCGACGGGGAGACCTGCCTGGCCGTCGAACCCGGAGACTCGGCCGCTCTCGCCGCCGCCCTCGGCCGCATGCTTGCCGACTCGGAGCTGCGCGCACGCGTCGGCGCGGCAGGCCGGGCGCGCGTCCTCTCCCGATTCACCTGGGAGCAGGCCGCGCGCGGCACCGTGGAGCGCTACCGGGAGGCGCGGGCGGACCACCGGCGCCGCGCCGCCCCGCCCCGCACCGTCGTCCCCGTGACGGAGCGGCCCGCCGGACCCGGACGAGCGAGCGGCCCCGGAACGCCCGAAGGGACCACCCCGGTCGCCACCGCCACCGGATCCCTCACCCCGCTCGTTACGCTCCGCTCCGCCGCCACGGCCGGGACGGACGCCGCAGCGGGAGCGGGCACCGCGCCCGCCACCGCGGGAGGCGCGGGATCCGACGCCGCGACCACGCCGCCGGCCCGCGCCGACCGGCCGGACACGCCGACCACCCCTGCCGCCCCGCGCGACGCCGACCTCGCGGTCCCCGCCACCGGTCCCGCCCCGGCGGCCGACCGTCCGAACGCAAGGAGCTGACCCCACGTGCTCACGGTGGACTTCACCCGATTCCCCGTCGCGGCCGGTGACCGCGTCCTCGACCTCGGCTGCGGCGCCGGCCGCCACGCCTTCGAGTGCTACCGCCGTGGAGCCCGGGTCGTGGCGCTGGACCGCAACGGCGACGAGATCCGCGAGGTCGCCGCCTGGTTCGCCGCCATGCGCGAGGCCGGCGAGGCCCCCGAGGGCGCCACGGCCACCGCCATCGAGGGCGACGCGCTCTCACTGCCGTTCCCCGACGACAGCTTCGACGTCGTCATCGTCTCCGAGGTCCTGGAGCACATACCCGACGACCGCGGTGTCCTCGCCGAGATGGAACGCGTGCTGCGCCCCGGTGGGCGCCTGGCCGTCACCGTCCCGCGGTACGGACCGGAGAAGGTCTGCTGGACCCTCTCCGACGCCTACCACGAGGTGGAGGGCGGCCACATCCGCATCTACCGGGCAGACGAACTGCTCGGCCGCATCCGGCAGTCCGGGCTGCGACCCTACGGCGTCCACCACGCCCACGCCCTGCACTCGCCGTACTGGTGGCTCAAGTGCGCCTTCGGTGTCCACCGCGAGGGCGACGACGCCGCGCTGCCGGTCCGCGCCTACCACCGGATGCTCGTCTGGGACATCGTCAAACGGCCGTTCGCCACACGCTTCGCCGACCGGCTGCTCAACCCCGTCATCGGCAAGAGCTTCGTCGCCTACGCCACGAAGCCGCAGCTCCGCGCCGCCCCGCGCTCCGCCGGCGTGGCGGAGCGGGCATGACGGTGCCCGGCCGGGGCGCCACCCTCGCCCTCGACGGAGTGCTCACCGCCGAGGAGGCCGCGCTCACCGCGAACCGGATCGCTGAGCTCCAGCGCCCCGACGGCGCCATTCCCTGGTTCCGCGGCCATCATCTCGACCCCTGGGACCACGTCGAGGCCGCCATGGCGCTCGATGTCGCGGGCCACCACGCCCCCGCCCGCGCGGCCTACGAATGGCTCGCCCGACACCAGCTCCCCGACGGCTCCTGGTACGCCGCCTACGACGACGGCGACGCGGACCGGCCGACCGACCTCTCGCGCGAGACCAACTTCTGCGCCTACGTCGCCGTCGGGGTCCTCCACCACCACCTCGCCACCGGCGACGACGGCTTCCGGCGACGGATGTGGCCCGTCGTCGTCGCGGCCATCGACTTCGTCCTCGACCTCCAGCACGAGGACGGCCGGATCGGCTGGAAGCGGGAGACCGACGGCACGGCCGTGACGGACGCCCTGCTCACCGGCTGCGCCTCCATCCACCAGGCGCTCCGTTGCGCGCTCCGCCTCGCCGAACTCGCCGGTGACCCCCGCCCCGACTGGGAGCTGGCGACCGGTCGGCTCGCCCACGCGGTGCGGTCCCATCCCGAACGGTTCCTGGACAAGTCCCGCTACTCGATGGACTGGTACTACCCCGTTCTCGGGGGCGTGCTCCGCGGCGACGCCGCCCGCGCGCGGCTCGACTCGCGCTGGGAGGAGTTCGTCGTCCCCGGGCTCGGTGTCCGGTGCGTCCTGCCCAATCCGTGGGTCACCGGCGGCGAGAGCGCGGAGCTCGCGCTGTCGCTGTGGGCCGCGGGGGACAGCGACCGGGCAGCCGAGATCCTCGGAGCCATCGGTCACCTCCGCGCTGCGGACGGCCTCTACTGGACCGGCTACGTGTACGCGGACGACGCGTTCTGGCCGGAGGAGCGCACCAGTTGGACCGCCGGATCGGTGCTGCTGGCGGTGGCGGCCCTCAACGGCCACCCGGCCACGACGGCCGTGTTCGGCGGCGGGCGCCTCCCCGAGGGACTGTCGCCCGACTGCTGCGGTGGGTCGCCGCCCCCGGGCGCTGACCCTGTGCCGCGCTGACCCCTGTGCCGTTCGCCCCCTGCCCCGCTGACCCTCCTGCGGCTCTCTGACGGCCGTCCCGCTCCGCCGCCCCGGGGACGGCGCCGCCGGGCCCCGGGTTCCGACGGGCCCGTGCCGCCCGGCCGACCGGAGCCGACGGTGACATGGGGCCGTTCCCGAGACGTCCGACGTCGTGTCACGACGGGGCGCTGACAGCTGTGCCGACGGTGGCCCGAGGGCCCGCCGCTCAGCCCCGCTGGATGTTGGAGGTGTCCTTCAGGACGCCGCGACGGCCGTCCTGGGTCTGCGCCACGAGCTCCTGACCGGACTGAGCGACCGCCAGGTACCAGGTCCCGGGGGTCAGCTCGGCGACCGTGTTCGGCGAGCCGTCCTCGGCGTACAGCGGGCGCTGCACCGGCACCGCGAACCAGAACGGCTGGAAGTTCGGGTCCGGCGCCGCCGGGGCGGCGGGCTGCGGCTGCTGCGCGGGCTGCTGCTGCATGTGCTGGGTCGGCGCGGCGTAGCCGGGCTGCTGCTGGCCACCGGGCTGCGGGCCGGGGTAGCCGTAGCCGGGCTGGGGGTGCTGGCCGTACACACCGGGCTGCGGCTGCTGCTGCCCCGGCTGCTGCGGCTGCGCGGGCGTCGCGGGCTTGTTCGGGATCAGCGGCGCCTGCAGCGGCGCGACCAGCGGCGTGGCCAGCGCGAAGCCGACCAGCAGCAGCACGGAGAAGAAGGAGAGAATCTGTCCGGCGGCGATGTCCAGACCCTCCTTGCCACCGATGAGCGTCCACAGGGACGCCCAGAGCGCGGTGACGGTGAGAGCGGTGCCCCACTGCGAGAGGCGGAGCCCCACGAACTCACGGCCGGAGATCTCCGGCTTGGCGATGCGGCCCACCACGATGAGGGCCGCGCCGATGATGCCCGCGAGGAAGATCGACGGCAGCGCCGGGAACCAGTCCGTGGACCAGCCGTTGGAGCCACGGCCGTTGAAGGAGAAGAACTTCAGGAAGGAGAAGACGAACAGCAGCACCGCGGCCGCGATCACCCCTCCGTCACCTCGGTTCAGCGAGCGGTAGTTCACATCAGTTCCTTTGTCGGTATCGGTCGGTCTCGTGGCCCCGCGGTTCCGACGGGCGGGCCCATCGTACGGATGAACCCCCACGCCCCACCGCTCGTGTCCACTTACTGTTGCGCAGGCGGCACCGTTGTGATGCCGCCGTTACGTCCGCCGGTGCGGCGCAGGACACGGAGCGAACGGGTCGCCCCCGCCTGCGAGAAGTCTCCGGAATCGCACGCCCTCCGCCAGATCCGGTACGGGGCCTGACCGCCGTCCGCCGGGTCCTCGAAGACGTCGTGGACCACCAGCAGGCCGCCCGGGGCGAGCTGTGGGACCCACCCCTCGTAGTCCGCCGTCGCGTGCTCGTCCGTGTGGCCGCCGTCGACGAACACCAGGCCGAAGCGGGGCGCCGGGGCGAACACGGCGGCGGCGACCGGTGAGCGGCCCACCACCGCGACCACGTGGTCCTCCAACCCCGCCCGGTGCAGCGTGGCCCGCAGGAACGGCAGGGTGTCGATGCGGCCTGCCGCCGGGTCCACCAACTCCTTGTCGTGGTATTCCCAACCGGGCTGCTGCTCCTCGCTGCCCCGATGGTGATCGACCGTCACCACGACGGTTCCCGCCGCGCGGGCCGCGGCGGCCAGCAGCACGGTCGACCGGCCGCAGTAGCTGCCGATCTCCAGCAGCGGCAATCCCAGGGAGGCGGCCCCCGTCGCGGCTGCGTACAGCGCGAGCCCCTCGTCCTCGGGCATGAACCCCCGTGCGGCACGGAAGGCCCGCAGCACCTCGGGCTGCGGGGCACCGGCTGTCGTGCGCGTTGTTCCGGCCGCCGCGTCCGCCGCGTGCGTCATTGTTCCCCCGCGGTTCTCGGACCGGGCGACGCCGATGGTGTGCCGTCACGTTCGGCCCGGGCACCGCCCTGTGAAAACCTTGAGGCTACCGCCTGGGGGGCAGTCGGGAGCACGCGACCCGCCCGCCGCCGGCCGCCCCTCGGAGGTGACGCACCGGCGGGGCCCGCAACCGCCCCGTCGTCCCGCTCGGCGCACTTCGCTCAGCGCTCGGCGGGCCCGGCCGCCCCACCCGGTGCCCGCGCGCACGGGGTCGGCCGGTGGCGCGGAGCCTGCTCTGGGCGCGGGACAGCCGGCCGTGCCGGGTCGGTCGACCCTCGGGTGTCGGGTGTTACGGGCGGGGTGTCGGGCGAAGGCGTCCGGCGGTGGGGTGACGGCCCCGGCCCACCCGCGGGCGAGCCCCCCTCGGCCGTGGCGTGGTGCTGCGCCCTGTCCTGGCGGCCACCGAGCGGCTGCGACGGAGCCGGTGGGCCGCCAGGACGGCCGGCCGTCCCGTGGCGCCCGACGCGGGGCGGCAGCTGCCCACCGGGGCCCGACGGGGCGTCAACGCCCGCCGAGAGGGGCCTGCTGCAACGGGATCGGTTTGCAGACTCCCTGCGTCCGGCTGTCCTCCGTGCCGCGGTCCTGCTGCTGCGTCGGCATCGGCTGCTCCTCGGCGCCGGCCGGAGTCGGAGCGGGGTCCGTGCGGGTGTCGGTGTTGCTGTCGGTCATGGTGCTCCCTGCGGGCTGGTACGCAGCGGTCGATGAGGTGTCGTAGCCGTGGTGAACGGTGGGCGTCCCGGAGGGAGGGAACCCGGCCGCGTACCGGCCGCCGTCCCCCGGGAGCCGCAGCCCGTCCGGGTGGTCGACCCGCGCCGGGTCGCCCGGCCCAGCGCCCGCCGGGGTCTGCGCCCAGAACCAGGTGGACCCGTCACCCGCCCAGTTGTCCCGACCCGCGGCGGGCTGCCCCACCGGTTCGTCCCGCCCCGCCTCGGCGCCGGGCAACGTGCCCGACGACTGCGACCAGGGGTCGGTCCACGGCGCCGACCCGCCGCCGTAGCCCTGCGGGCCGAGCGGGTGGGAGGGCGCTGCCCCCGCGGTCGGAGCGGCGTCGGCGTCCGACCACGAGGAAGGGGGCCCGAGCGGCGGGTCGTCCCAGGGGGCGGGCGTGGCCGTGTCGGCCGTCCCGCCCGGGTACCGAGGAGCACCCGGCGGCGGGCCCGGCGCGGGCGTCATGCCTGTCCCCTCGGTCGCGCCCGGCGCGGGTTCGGAAACCGGCTGGGGCCATCCCGCGTCGGCGGCCCACGCGTGGTCACGCATCGAGAAGGTCCCGTCGTGCCCCTCGGCCGGGTCGCGGCCCTCCCGCGGCCGGGGCGCGGCGTGGTCGTCGGCGGGAGGCGCGTCGCCACCGGGGCCGGTCGACCGGCCCCGGCCACGTGGTTCGTCCTCGCCGTCCCCCGGCCGGGCCGGGGCCATCGCGGGGACGGGCGTACCGGCCCACGGGGTGGGGGTGGGCAGTCCGGCGGCCTCCACCGAGGGGGCCCACGGGGCGACATCGGACAGGCCCGACTGCTGCCGCCCGCCGGGTCCCTCGGCGGACTCCTCCGCCCCTGCCGGGACGGCCGGGTCCTCGTGCGTCCACGCCGGGCCGCCCTCGTGGCCGCGCTCCACCTCGACGGAGGGGCCGGGGCCACCGGCCGGGTGTCCGCCGACCGCCGGCCACGGGTCGTGCCCACCCGGGGATCCCCCGGCGGCCGTCCACTCGTGCCAGGAGACGGCGGGGTCGGGGACGTCGGCCCGCAGCCGCACCACCCCGCAGGGAGCCTGGCTCTCCACGAAGGGCAGCACCAGTTCCCCGCCCGCGGTCCAGTGCGAACCGTCGGGCAACCACCCCGCCGGGGCTGGGAAGTGCTGCAGGTCCCGCTGCTGCGGTCGCCAGACGGCGGGCCAGTCCCCCTCCGGCCCCCCGAGCCGCAGCGCCACCCCGCACGACTCGGGGGTGAGCACCTGCGCCGGCTGGACTGCCAGCGGGTGCACGGCGACCCCGTCCGGGTAGAGCGCCTCGGGGAACCTGACGGGGCGGTGGCTGCCCAGGACGCCCCAGCCGATGCGTTCCTTCCCGGGGGCGTCGGAGGCGACCAGCAGCAGCCCGCTGTCGGGGTCGGCGAGGAGGAGGCGGTCGTTGCTCCGCTCCCCGATCTGCAGCAGCACCGCCGCCTCGCCCCCGGCGGCGACGTCGACGGTGACCGCTCTGGTGCGGCCCCCGGAGTCGGTGCGGTTGAGCGCCAACAGCCGCCCCGAACGGTCCAGCCAGGCGCCGTCCTGACAGCGTCCGGGGACCGTGAGCACCGGGTGCGGTCCGCGCCCGTCGCCGCACACCAGCCAGACGGTGGTGGTGTCACCCTCCACGACCAACCCGTACGCCCGCACTCCGTCGGGGGCCGGTGGCAGCAGCGTCATCCACGGGCAGCCCACCGACCCGAGTGACAACTCCCCGGTGTCCGGTCCCGTCGGATACAGCAGCGAGAGGAGGTAGCTGCCGGGAGAGCGTCGAGCGATCAGCACGCGGCCGTCGGAGAGGGGCAGTACCTCCGTGCCCGGATCCTCGGGTTGGCTGCCGGGAAGCGGAACGGCGTAGGGCTCCGGCCCGTCCAGGGTCCAGCGCTCGGCGTACCAGCCGGCTTCCACGGTCGCCAGACGCGCCGCGTACCCACCGCAGGCGGAGAGCGTGAGCGAGGGGCCGTGCGGGGTGGCCGGCATCGTCTCGTGGAACGGGACGAAGGCGGGGACCTCTTCGGGGGCGGTGGCCGTCATCGGTGCGGGGCGCTGCCCGGTGCTACCGGACCGGCGGGGCTGTGGCCCCGCGCTCGCGCCGTCCTCCTCTCCTGGGTGCTGACGGTGGGGGTGGTGCCGGCCCGCCGCCCCGGACCCGCTTCGCCGCACGTCGTGTCGGCGCCGGGGCGAGCGCCGCCGCCCCGCGCTCCGGGCGGTCGGTGACGTGCGGCCCGCCGCCGACCCGGGACGTCCGCGCGTTCCCGTTCGCGCCGCCCGACGGCCCGGGGAGGGATGACCGCTCCGGACCGTCTCGTGCTCGGGAGTTGCGGGTGGCCGGGACGTTCGTCGGCCGGCCCCTCGGTGCACGGCCCGGGAGCGGGGTGGCGGCGGCTGGAGCACATGGTCCGCGGGTGCCCTGGTGGTCGGTCCGCGACGTGACACGGCGGAGCGGGGCGGGAGGACAGGGGGCTGCTTCGAGGCGGTCGGTCGGGCAGCCACTCCCGGCCTCGCTGTGCGGCGCAGGGGACGGGGTGTCCGGTGGTCGTGGGCAGGACGACAGCGGACTGGGTGGCCGGACGGGTCGATTGCGGACGGGGGCACGGTGGGCGGAGTGCGCGGCGGACGGACCGCGCGGGGACCCGGGCCGGGCGTGGGCCCTGGGCGCGGGCTCCCGTCCGGCCGGAGCCGTCCACCGGCCGGACGGGAACGCGCTGGTGGACGACGTTAGGTCGACCTCCTTTCTTCTCACAATGCGTTCCGTGCAGCTTCACGCCTTCGGGTGAACAGGGTCGGTTGCCGGTGACGGTCGGGGCCGCCCCTCGCAGGCACCGCTCAGGAACCGCGGGGCCGCCCGCCGCGCCGTGGCGGGCAGGTAGCCTGGACGGGTGCCCGTACTCGCCGAAGTGATCAGTGCCCTCGACGCCCTCTGGCCGCGCGAGACCGCGGAGGACTGGGACGCCGTCGGCCTCGTCTGCGGAGACCCGGACACACCGGTGGACCGTGTGCTGTTCGCGGTGGACCCCGTCGCGGAGGTCGCCGAGGAGGCCGTCCGGCTCGGCGCCCAACTGCTCGTCACGCACCACCCCCTCTACCTTCGCGGGACCAGCAGCGTCGCCGCCGACTCCTTCAAGGGGCGGGTGGTGCACGACCTCATCCGGAGCGGGACGGCGCTGCACGTGGCCCACACCAACGCCGACCGGGCCGACCCGGGCGTCTCGGACGCGCTGGCCGGTGCTCTCGGACTCCGCGTCATCGGGCCACTGGTCCCCGACACCGCCGACCCCTCGGGACGGCGAGGACTGGGCCGGGTCGGGGAGTTGGAGCGAGCCGTGCCGCTCTCGGAGTTCGCCGGCCTGGTGGCGGCCGGACTCCCGGCGACCGCCCAGGGTGTGCGTGCCGCCGGTGACCCCGACCGCCCCGTGCGGACCGTCGCGGTGTGCGGCGGCTCCGGAGACGGCCTCTTCCCGCAGGTGAGGGCAGCCGAGGTGGACGTCTACGTCACCGCGGACCTGCGCCACCACCCGGCCTCCGAGGCCGCCGAGGCGGCGGAGTTCGCCGCCCGGGGCCCGGCTCTGGTCGACGCCGCGCACTGGGCCACCGAGTGGCCCTGGTGCGAACAGGCGGCGGCTCAGCTCGACGCGGTCTCCGACCGCTACGGCTGGGCGCTGCGCACCCATGTCTCCCGCCGGGTCACCGACCCGTGGACGATCCACGCGCCGTCGGCACCCGCCGACCACGACGTTCCGACGACGACCCCAGGAGCCCCCAACTGAACGCCGCGCCCGCCGACCAGATCCGTCTGCTCGACCTCCAGAAGCTGGACACCCGGCTCAACCAGCTCGACCACCGTCGCGCCAACCTCCCCGAGCACGCGGAGCTGAGGAAGCTCAACAACCAGCTCGACCAGCAGCGCGACTTCCTCGTGGCAGCCGAGACCGAGGTCGGTGACACCGAGCGCGAGCAGGCCAAGGCGGAGCAGGACGTCGACCAGGTCCGCCGCCGCTCCGAGCGTGACCAGCAGCGGCTGGACTCCGGCATGGTCACCAGCCCCAAGGATCTGGAGTCGCTGCAGAGCGAGATCGCCTCACTCGCACGTCGCCAGGACAGCCTGGAGACAGTGGTGCTGGAGATCATGGAGCGGCAGGAGACAGCCGCGGAGCGCGCGCGCGAGCTGGCCTCCGCGGTGGAGGGGCTGGAGAAGACCGGCACGGAGCTCACCTCCCGCCGGGACGAGGCCACCGCGGAGATCGACGCCGAGGCCGAGCGCACCCGCCGCGACCGTGAGACCGTCGCCCGCAGCGTCCCCGAGGCGCTGCTCTCCCTGTACGACAAGCTGCGTGCGCAGCACGGCGGTGTCGGTGCCGCCAAGCTGTACCAGAAGCAGTGCGAGGGCTGCCGGTTGGAGCTCAACATCACCGAGCTGAACGACGTGCGCGCGGCGCCGGCGGACTCGGTGGTCCGTTGCGAGAACTGTCGGCGCATCCTCGTCCGCACGCCCGAGTCCGGGCTGTGAGCGTGTCCGGGGGCGGCGGGCGGCGGCTGGTCGTCGAGGCGGACGGCGGCTCGCGCGGCAACCCCGGGCCGGCCGGCTACGGCGCGGTGGTGATGGACGCGGCCAGCGGTGACGTCCTCGCGGAGACGGCGGAGTTCATCGGCCGTGCCACCAACAACGTGGCCGAGTACCGCGGGCTCATCGCGGGCCTCCTCGCGGCGCGCACGGTCGACCCCGCGGCGTCGGTGCGGGTCCGGATGGACTCCAAGCTGGTCGTCGAGCAGATGTCCGGCCGCTGGAAGATCAAGCACCCGGACATGCGGCCCCTGGCCGCCGAGGCGGGGGGCGTCTTCCCGGGCGGCACGGTGAGCTACGAGTGGATCCCGCGCTCCCGCAACGGCCATGCCGACAGGCTCGCCAACGAGGCCATGGACGCCGGGGGTCGGGGGGAGAGCTGGCGGCCTTCGGAGCCGCCCGGCGCGGCGGCGGAGCCCGAGCCGGAGCCCGAAGCGGCACCGGTGGTCCCGGCCGTCGGCTGGGGCGGCGACCCCGGCACCGCCACCACGTTCGTGCTGCTGCGGCACGGCGAGACCGAGCTGACGCCGCAGAAGCGGTTCTCGGGCAGCGGTGCCGACCCCGGCCTCTCGGCCGCCGGTCGGCGCCAGGCCGCTGCCGCCGCCGCGCACCTCGCCGACCGCGGCACGGTCCGCGCGGTGGTGACCTCGCCGGCGGCGCGGTGTCGGGAGACCGCCGAGGCGGTGGCCAACGCGCTGGGTGTCGACGCCCGGGTCGAGGCCGACTTCCGGGAGGCGGACTTCGGTGACTGGGAGGGGCTGACCTTCGACGAGGTGCGTGAGCGTCATCCGGAGGACCTCGCGGCGTGGCTGCGGTCGCCGGAGGCCCGGCCGACCGGCGGCTGCGAGAGCTTCACGGCGGTGGCCAGGCGGGTCGCGGTCGCCCGGGACCGTGCGATGGCCCGCTTCGCGGGACGAACGGTGCTGGTGGTCAGCCACGTCACCCCGATCAAGTCCCTGGTGCGGTTGGCTCTCGGGGCGCCGCCGGAGGCGGTGTTCCGGATGGAACTCTCCGCCGCGTCGCTGTCGGCCGTCGCCGCTGCGCCGTGGTCCTCCGCGACGGATCGGACGCACCGGGAACACCGGAACCACCTCGTTCGTCACTCTCTGTCAGAGGGTGAGGTTAGGCTCGGGTGAGCGCTCGGGGCACCGGGCGATGGGTCCGCCGGTCGATCGGAGGCAAGGACATGGCGAGGACGGCGCCTGCGGAGTTCGAGGGGCGTTGGCGGCTGGTGGGTGCCGCCGACGAGGAACCCGTCGTGACACTCGCGGACACGGCGGACGACGTCCCCTCGGGCGGCGAGTCGCAGGCCGTGGTCGCGGGGGTCCGGGTGCCGTTGGCGGAGCTGACCCGGCGGTGGCTGGCCGGGGAGTCCTTCGGGCGCAGACCCCCGCCCGAGCCGGTCACCGGGCTCAGGTTGGAGATCGACGAGACCGGCGGTTTCACCGAGTTCGGCACGGCGCAGTTGCCGTGGTTCAGCGACGAGGGGGTGCTGGAGGCGACGGCCCGGCCTTTCGGGGGCCGGATCGCCGCGGTCCCGGCGGGGATCTTCCTGCTGCTGGACAAACCGGTGGCGTGGGCCCGTGGCTACGACGAGTCCGCCGAGGTTCCGGCGCGGCTCGACGACGGGGACACCGTCGTCACCGACCGGCTGTGCCTGGAGAACGGGCGGTTGCTGCGCACGGTGTCGGTGGTGACGGACGGGGCCACGCTGAGCCGGTTGCGGTACGAGTACGTGGCGGCGTCGTGAGGGCGCGGGTAGCCGGCACGCCGGGACCGCGCGTCGCTGCCGACCGGACCGGACCGGCCCGGTCGGCAGCGGGGGTGCGGGTCAGACCTCGGTGACGACGATGTCCAGGCGGGAGGGAGCGGTCGACTCGACCCGGTGCCCCAGGTCGCGCAGCGCTGCCGCGAGCTGGGCCGGGGTCTCGGGTTCCGCACCGGCCTCCAGCAGGGCGCGGACCACACGGCCCTTGGTGGCCTTGTTGAAGTGGCTGACGACGCTTCGCTTCTCGACGCCGTCGACGATCCGTGACTGCAGCACGCGAACGGTGGTGGTGCGTGAGGCTGTCGCGCGGTCCGGTTTCCACATGCCCGCGTAGGCGGTCGACCGCAGGTCGAGGACGAGCCGCCCCTCCGCCTCCGCCGGCATCGCGGTGGTCAGCGGTTCACGCCAGTGCCGGGCGAGGGCGCCCAGGGCGGGCAGCCGGACGCCGCCCGAGCAGCGGTACGAGGGGACGGGGTCGGTGACGCGCAGCGCGCCCCACAGCCCCGAGAAGACCAACAGGTTCCGTTCGGCGCGCGCCGCGGCGGCGGCGTTCAGGGTGGCGAGCCCGAGGGCGTCGTAGAGGACCCCGGTGTAGAGGCTGCCGGCGGGGAGGGTGGGGGCGGTGCGCAGACCGGTGTTCTTGGCGACCTCACCGTTCTGACGCTCGCTCAGGCCGAGGATCTCGCGGGCCTTCCCGGTGTCCGCCGCGCAGAGTTCGGTCAGCTCGGCCAGCACGCTCTCGCGTGCCGGGTTGAGTGAGGGGAGGGCGAGCCGGGAGAAGTCCAGCGGTGGTCCGTCCCGACCGTCGGCCTTGCCCTCGGACGGCGGCAGCAGTACCAGCACGGTCGGTTTCCTCCAGGTAGTGGCCTACGGGCGCCGCCACGGACGGCCGCGCGCGGCGCAGCGGTCGGCGGGCCCGCCCGGCGTGTCCTCGCGGCCCGGGGCCGTGGTGGCCGCCGGTGTCGCCCGCGGCTGCCAGCGTAACGGGGCACGCGCGAGGGGCTGCCGCCTGCCGGTACGATGGAGGGGCGGCAGACGAGTCGTGCGGACGGTCGCGTCGGGGCATGTCCCCGCCGAGGAACGTCCGGGCTCCACAGGGCAAGGTGGTGGCTAACGGCCACCCGGGGCGACCCGCGAGACAGTGCCACAGAAAACAGACCGCCGGGGCCGAGAGGCACCCGGTAAGGGTGAAACGGTGGTGTAAGAGACCACCAGCGCCCAGGGTGACCTGGGCGGCTCGGTAAACCTCACCTGGAGCAAGGTCAAGAGGGGGCGCGACCTGAGAGGGCCGCGGCCCTGCGCGGATGTTCGAGGGCTGCTCGCCCGAGTCCGCGGGTAGACCGCTGGAGGCTGTCGGCAACGGCAGCCCTAGATGGATGACCGTCACCCCGATGGCCGCGAGGCCCCGGGGTACAGAACCCGGCGTACAGCCGACTCGTCTGCCGCACTCTCCCCCCCCCCGCCGCGTCCCGGCACGTCCCGGCGCCCCCGCTGCCGGCACCCTGCGGTGTCCCGACGTCCGGCCTCGGTGGCCTGCCCCGGGCATTCGGCCTCGCTCCCGTTCCTCGGCACTGCCGCTGCGTGGCCGTCCGCCGTGGCCGCACGGCCGTTCCCGGGAAGTGCGTGAGGCGGTCGCGGACCGGGCCGACCGGGCCGCGGCGGTGGGGCCGCCCGCCGCCTGCGCCTCGGCCGATCGAGGCCGTCCGCTTTCGGAGCTCCGTGAGTCGGAGCTCCGGGCTTCAGGGGGTGACGAGGACGAGGGTGACGACACCTCGTCCCGGGTGTTCCCGCGCTTCCGAACCGACCCGACCTGACCCGGCCTGACCTGACCTGACGCGAGTGCCGAGGGTTCGCACCCTCGGCAACGAAGTACTGCCCGAGGACCTGGGGCAGGCCGAGCGACACGGTCCCGCCGCGCCGGCCGGTCGGGGAAGGGGCCGTCGGTCAGCGATGGCCCGTCGGCACGTGCCCCCCGGTCACGGCAGGTCGTCGATCAGGGCGTGCACCACGCGGGGGAACGGGTCGGTGGCGCGGAACCGCCTGGTACTGAGCGCGACCATCGCGGTTCCGGTGGCCGGCCGGAACGCCAGCAGTGCCTGCTGACCCGAGGTGGCACCCGCGTGGAAGAGCACCGGCCCCCGGTCACCCGGCCGGTGGAACCACGAGGCGGTGTGGGTGTGGCGGTGTCCGAAGCCGCGCCGCAGGACCGGGCCGCGCAGTGCCCGCAGCGCGCCCTCCAACGGGGTTCGCTCCGGTTCGAGCTGCGCTTCGAGGAACGCCAGCAGATCGTGCGGCGTCGCGCGGACGGCTCCCGCCGGTGCGAACCCTCCCATGAGGAGCGGCGGTACCCGCGTGAGGCCGTCCCGGCCGTGGCCGACCGCGTCCCACCCCGGGCCCGCGGTGCCCGGTGTGCCGGTCCGGGTTGATCCCGGCGCGGCGGGGCCGTGCCGCGCGGCTCGCCCCGGGTCCTCGGGAGGCGCCGTCGGGGGAGCGCCGCCCGGTGCCCGTGCGGGTCCGGTGCTCCCCGCTCGCCGGTCGCCGCTGTCCCTGCGGTGGGCCGCGCCCGGGCCACCGGAGCCCATCGGCCCGGTGGCGGCGCCGCCCCGGTCCGGGTCGCCCGCCAGAGCCGACGCCAAGGCGCCACGGTGTTCGTCGACGCCGCGTTCCGGCTCGGCAGGACGGTAGGGCGCCGCCCCGCCCACCCCGCCCGGGGCGAGCGCGGTGCCGGCGAGGGCGAGGGGTGCCAGGACCCGCTCACGCAGCAGGTGCTCCCAGGGCAGCCCGGCGTGTGCGGCGAGTGCGTGGCCGAGGACGGAGGCGCCGAAGTTGGAGTACCGCCAGCGGCTGCCCGGCGCCCTCCGCCGAAGCGGGGCCCGCAGGAACGCGTCGATCACGCGCTCGGCGGGATAGTCCGCGTACGGGTTGGTGGCCCAGCGCGGGACCGCCCGGGGATAGAAGTCCGCCGGCAGCCGCGGCAGCCCCGCCGTGTGGGTGGCCAGGTGGAGCACGCTCGCGTCGGGTCGTCGGCTGTCCGGCCGCCGGCCGGCGGCCAGGAGCGCCGCCGCGGGTGTGCACCAGGACAGGGTTCCGTCGGCGACCAGGGTGGAGAGCAGCAGGGTGTTGAACGTCTTCGACGCCGAGCCGATCTCGTAGCGCAGCTTCTCACGGGGTAGTGGCGGCGGCTCCGCCGTACCGCCGGAGCGGATGACGCGTTCCCCGTGGCGGGCCCAGCCCACGACGACGTCCGGCGCGTCGGCGACCGTGACGGCCGCCTCCAGCAGCGTCGCCACGTCCGCGCAGCCGTGTGCGGTGGCCGTCACGCCGTACCGCTGCCCGCAGGGGCGCGGAGGTCGCCCATGGCACGCGAGGTGGCCAGTACGGAGGCGAACGCCGCGACCAGCGTGGGGTGGTAGAGCGCGTCGAACACGTCCTCGCGCCGCCCCTCGGGCAGCGAGCCACGTTGTGCCGGCATGGCGCCGTCCTCCAGCTGCGCCTCCGCGAACGCGCGCCAGGCGACCGGGTCCAGGGCGGGCGTCGGCAGGCAGGCGTCGACCACGAGGAGTTCACCCAGCAGGTCCCAGTGGCCGATGTCGAGCCAGTCGTCGACCCAGGCCGGTAGCCACTGCGTCAGGTACTCGGCGAGCTCGTCCGGGAGCCCGCCGGAGTTCTCGCCCCAGTCCGTCAGGTGGAAGACGGTGTGGGTGACGGCGTAGCCGACGTTCATCTCCACGGTCCACGGCTCGGGGCGGCGTCCGAGCCAGGTCGCCGCGGTGGCGCGTTCGGTGGTGATGCTCCGGGGGAGTCCGAAGCGCCGCTCGAAGGCCGAGATGCCGAGGCGGCGGACGGGTGGGGTCTCCATCGCCGACCAGCTCTCCAACATGTGCACCGAGCGGAGCGTCGCCTCGAACGCGGGTTCCTCGTAGCCGAGTTCGTGGAACGGGACATAGATCTCGAACGGGATGGGGGAGAGCGGCTCCTGCTCCTGCATCCAGGTGAGGAGCTTGCCCCCGTCCAGGAGGTCGCGCCAGGCGTTGTCGAGCAACTGCCTGGTCAGAGCGGCCTGCCGGGAGCCTGCGACGCCTTCCCGGAAGAGGACCTTGCCGATGAGGGCGAGTTCCCCGATGGGCTTCAGCCGGTCCTTGACCTCGAAGTCGGAGGTGGTGTCGTCCTGCCTGGGGCGGAAGCCGTCCTGGTTGTGGTGGAGCCAGGCGATCGCCCGGTCCCCGACCTCGTGCATCACGGCGATGTCCGAGGGCTCGGTCATGCCTGCTCCTCCCGGCGTCCGCTGGTGGCGCCGTCCGTGTCGCCGGGGTGTGCCCGGTGCTGGGGGTGGGTGGTGTCGTCGCGGGGCGAGGGGCGGTGGCCGGCCGTGGGCGCACCACCGCCGTGGGGCCGCTCCGGCGGGGGCGCCGCCTCGGCGGCGCGCAGCCGCCCGGCGGCCAGGGCGGCGGCGAACGCACAGGCGAGGGTCGAGTGGTAGCTCAGCCGGAAGGCGTCCGGATGCTCCGGCAGCAGGGCGGGCCCCCCTTCGGGCAGCGCCCCGTCCGGACCCCGCGCGGCGGCGAGGCGCCGCCAGGCGGGCCGGGTGTGCCGCGGGTCGAGCGGTGTGGGCAGTGCCGAGTCCACCGCCAGCAGCTCGCAGGTCAGGTCCCACCGTTCGGCGTCCAGACAGGTGTCCAGCCACGCCGGGAGCCAGGTGCGCAGGTAGCCGGCGATGTCGGCCGGTACCTGCTGCGGCCGGGCGCCCCAGTCGGTGATGTGGAAGACGACGTGCGTGAGGCTGTATCCCGCGCTCTGATCGAACGCCCACGGTTCGGGCAGGACACCGAGCCACGTCCGGCGCAGCGCCGCGTCCCGGTCCCCGGTCGGCGTAAGCCGGGCACGGCGTTCGGCGTTGATGACGCCGAGCCGCCGCTGGGGGTCCATTTCGGTGCCCCGCCAGGCCCGTGTGGCGCACAGGTCGCGCGCGAACGCCTCGAATCCGTCGTGGCGCAGGCCCTCGCCGGCGAACGCGGCGTAGATCTCCAGCGGGTAGGTGGCGTGGGGTTCGCCGTGGAAGAGCTCCAACAGCAGCTCACCCTGCCGGAGTTCGTGCCAGCTGAGGTCGAGCAGCTGGTCGGCGGTGGCATGGAGTTCGCAGCCGGGAGGTGTGGCACGGCGGATGGCGACGGCCAGTTGGGCGAGTTCGCCGAGCGGTTTCATGGTCCAGTTGAGCTCGGTGCCGGCGGTGGGGTCGGTCATCTCCGCCGGGAGCCGGAACCGGTCGGCGTGGCCGGAGATCCAGCGCAGGCAGTCTCCGGCGAGCTGTTCGAGCTGTTCGAGCTGCTCGGTCGGCGGGTGCGGCGGCGCCCCGGTGACCGCGAGGTCACCGGGGGCTGTCGCGGGGGTGTTCACGTGCCGCTCCCTCGCCCCGGCGCGGCGGGGTACGGGGTGTCCGCGCGCATCAGGAGCGCGGCGTGCACATGGAGGGCGACGCGGGCGTCGGCGCCGCCCATGCGCAGCACGAACCGCAGCCCCGCGTCGAGGCCGAGGGTGGGGGGAACCCCGTCGATGACCGCCAGCCAGCGGCCCGCCCCTGCCGCCTGCAGCCAGTCCCGCCGGCGTACGGCGCGCACGAAGCCGCGGGAGACGTCCACGGGGCGCCGTGCCGCCTCGGCCGCGACGGCCGAGTCCGCGCCCGGGACGGCGAGGGCGGCGAGGACGGACAGCTGGTGGGTGAAGGCCTGCCAGGTCGCCTCGCGGAGCGCGGTGACGTCCGGGCCGCCGTTCCCGGCGGGGTGCGGTGTGTCCGGGCCGTCGGTGGCGGCGCCGCCGAGCGGTCCGGCGGCCGACGGGGTGTGTTGCGGAACGGCGGTGACGTGGGCGAGAGCGCGTTCCATCGCCCAGTGGCTCCACGCGACGGTGGGGGAGGACTGGGGCCCGGGCGGGTAGGCGTGGACGGCGGCGCGGCACACCGCGACGTCCGGTTCCGGCGCCGGCCGACGGAGCAGCGTGCTGGGCAGGAGCACGTCGGCACCCAGGGTCCGGGCCGCGGCGACGGTCAGTGCCTCGTCGCCGCCGAGGGAACCTGTCGTACCCGCAACGGAGTGGTCCCCGCCCCGAAGGGCGGAGACCAGTTCCGAAGCAAGGTCGTGCACAGCGCCCGACAATTGCTTCATCCGCGTTCGCCCCTCAGGACTTCTTCGGGCGGGGCGTGGGCGGCGAGAGGAGGAGCGCACCGGCCAGCAGCAGCAGCGCGGCACACTCACGGGAGTCGCGGAACGTCCCCTCGGCCTCGGTCGGGTTCAGCGCTTCCTCGACGTCGAAGTCGAGCGTCTTCAGGTCCTGGGTCGGCTCTGCGGAGAACATGACACCATCCCTTTCTGGGGAAGAGCGGTTCGCTTGCCTCAATCAGAACAACGCACATCTCGGATGGTCGCAACTGCACATACGTCCAAGGCGGATTGTTGAGAATCGAACCTCATGTGTGTTCGGGTGACCGGACAATGCCCCGTTCGGCGCTCAGGAATGGCGCTTCGGCGGTGGCTGTGCGTGTCGGGTCGGCCGGGGTGTCGGCTCTGCGTAGCGGCGCTGGCCAACGGAGGTAATGGTCCGTGTGCGGGGTTGGCGCTCCGTCAACCGGACGCCTAGGCTTGTCCGTTGCTTTCGCTGTGCGCCGTTGAATTCCCGAACGACTGGGGACGGCACATTCCTTGGAGTTCCCGGTCCGGTGAATTGCCTCCACGGCTCCGCAGTGTCGGGCCGGCGCTGTCGGCGCGCTGCCGGCCGCCCGGTCAGATGTCGTCGCTGGTCGGTTCCCTGATGCTGTGACACCTGTGCCGGGGTCGTCGTGCCGTGCCCTCCGGCGGTGCCCCGTCGTCGCCCCCGCAGGGGTAGGCGGGCTCCGGCGCGCGGTGGGCTCCGCGGGTCGGATGGGGCGGACGTGGCACCGGGCGGCTGCCCGCGTCGCGCCGCGCGTGGGCGGCTGGGTCCCGGAGGGCGGCGCGTCCCGGTGCCCGTACCCCGCGCTCCGTGCCCGGCCCCGTCCCCGCGTCGGGGTGAGCCGCCCGGGGTCAGCTGTTCCGGGGGGCCCGCCGGCCCACCGTTCCTCGTCCGGCCTCCCCTCCCCGGTCGCCCGCGTCACCCACCCGGCCGGACCCGGCCGGGGCCCGGTGCGGGTGCGGCGCGGACTCGGGGGTGACTCTCCGGTGGCGAGGTGGTGGCCGTGCCGTGTGACGCGGTCCTCCCGGCATCGGCTCCCGCTGTGGGATCGATCACGCCGCCGCGACCGTTTCGGTGGTGCGAGGTCGGCCCGGCCGGTGCCGGGTGCGCCCGGCACCGCGGCGCCCCGGACCGAGGTGCGGAGGTCCCATCTCCGCTGCGGCCAGGGGCGACAGCGGGATCGCGGCGACCCGGCCCCGGCGGCGGACCCCGCGCCGCGGGCCTCCGCGGAGCGTCTGCCGGGGTGGCGCCGGGCGGTCCCGAGGCGGTACCGGGAAGCCGAGGCCCGCTCCCGGCGCGCCCCTAGAGATGGGATGATTGGGCCGTTCAGAGCGATACGACGGAGAGTGCATGTCCCAGTCCGAACAGGCGGCCCCCACCGACACCATGACGCCGTCCGGGGTACCCCCGGTCATCGCACCCGAACATCCCCCCGTCGTCGCTCCCGACATCATCTCCCCGAAGCGCCGGGCCGGGATGGTCGTCACGCTCATCCTCGGCAGCCTCTCCGCGCTGCCGGCGCTGTCGATGGACCTCTACCTGCCGGCGCTCCCGGAGGTCGGGAACGTCCTGGGCACCACCGCCTCCAGCGTCCAGCTGACCCTCACCACCTGCCTTCTCGGGCTCGCGCTCGGCCAGTTGATCATCGGGCCCATGAGCGACCAGCTCGGACGTCGCCGCCCCCTCATGGTGGGCATGGTCTGCTACGTGGTCGCCTCCGCCGCCTGCGCGCTCGCGCCCGGCATCGAGGCGCTCACCGCCTTCCGACTGCTCCAGGGACTCGCGGGCGCCGCGGGCATCGTCATCGCCCGAGCCGTCGTCCGCGACCTCTACGAGGGCGTGGCCATGGCCCGCTTCTTCTCGACGCTGCTGCTGATCTCCGGCGTCGCGCCGATCATGGCCCCCGTCCTCGGCGGGCAGATGCTGCACTTCACCAACTGGCGCGGGCTGTTTGTCGTCCTCGCCGTCCTCGGCCTGATCCTCGTTCTCATCGTCGCCCGCTGGCTGCCGGAGACACTGCCGCGTGAGCAGCGGCACAGCGGCGGCGTCGGCCCGGCGCTGCGCACCATGGGCGGCCTCTTCCGCGACCGGGTCTTCACCGGCTACCTGCTCGCGGGGGCACTGACCTTCGCCACGCTCTTCGCGTACGTCGCCGCCTCGCCCTTCGTCGTGCAGGAGATCTACGGCGGCTCGCCCCAGACCTTCAGCCTGCTGTTCATGATCAACTCGATCGGTCTGGTCGCGGTGAGCCAGATCAACGGCAAGATCCTGGTGGGGCGGGTCTCCCTCAACCGCGTCATGGCGGTCGGCCTGGTGATCATCACGGTCGCCGCGGTCGGGCTGCTGCTCGTCACCGCGGGCGCGTTCGGCGACGCCGGACTGGTCCCCGTCTCGGTCGGACTGTTCGTGCTGATGGCGGCCATGGCGCTGGTCCTCCCCAACGCCAACTCGCAGGCGCTGACCCTCACCCCGCACGCGGCCGGCTCCGCCTCCGCGCTGTTGGGCGCGTCGCAGTTCTTCATCGGCGCCGTCGCCTCGCCCCTCGTCGGCATCGCGGGCGAGCACACCGCGGTCCCGATGGCGGTCGTCCAGCTCAGCTGTGTCGTCCTCGCGGCGCTGGCGTTTGTCGTACTGTGCAGGCCATGGCAGAGCGGCAGGGCGACGACCGCGGCGTGACGAAGGCGCCGGTGACGGCCCCCACGGCGACGACCACTCCCGAGGGCGGTGACCCGCTGCGGGAGCTGGTCCGGCTGACCGACTCGCTGCCTCGCGACCCGGCGCCGGGCGCGGATGCGGACCGCGCCTGGTGCGGTGGTGCGGTGCTGCTCGCCGGGCAGCGTGAGCGCACCCTGGTGCGGCACACCGCCGGCTGGGCCGTTCGGTGGGCAGACCGCGACCATGAGCTGGCGCCCGCCGACCGCACACCGGTCACCCCCGACACCCTCTTCGACCTCGCCTCGGTCACCAAGCTCTTCACCGCGATCGCCGTCGTACAGCAGATCGAACGCGGCCGGATCGCAGCTGAGGACCCGGTCCGCGACCACCTCCCCGAGTTCGGCGCCGCCGGCAAGGCGGCGGTCACCGTCCGGCACCTCCTCACCCACACCTCCGGGCTCCGCCCCGAGCTCCCCTTCTACGAGGGCGGCTGGCCCGAGCGGCTGTGGGCCGAGGAGCCCCTGGGGCCACCGGGGGCGACCCGCCGCTACTCCGACCTCAACCTGCTGACGCTGCACCTGCTCCTGGAACGTGTGACCGGCCGTCCGCTGGACGTGCTGCTCCACGAGGAGGTCACCGGCCCCCTCGCCATGGCCGACACCCGCTTCGGCCCCGTCCCCGCGGCCCGCGCCGCCGCCACCGAGGACCAGCGCCGCCCCTGGGCCAAGGTCGACCGGGGGATGCTGCGCGGTGAGGTGCACGACGAGAATGCCGCCGCGCTCGGCGGTGTCGCCGGGCACGCCGGCCTCTTCGCCACCGCCGACGACCTCGCCCGGCTGTGCCGGGCGCTCCTCGCCGGCGGTGGACCGGTACTGCGGCCGGAGTCCGTCGAGGTGCTGCTGGCGGCACCCGGACTCGGGTTCACCGTCGACCAGCCGCACTTCATGGGCGAACTGGCCGGCCACGGCGCGGCCGGGCACACCGGGTTCACCGGGACCTCGGTCGTCCTGGACCGCCGGTCCGGGGGCTTTCTGGTGCTGCTGGCCACCACCGTGCACCCCGTACGGCCCGCCCCGGCCGACAGTCGGCCGCGCGCCGCGGCGGCCACGCTCCTGGCGCACGCGCTGGGTGCGCCGTACGCGCCGCACGCCGGGGCCTGATCGGTACGGCGGCACCGGGCCGCCGCGCCCGCCGTTCCCGCTGCGCCTGGGCGGACCGGGGTCAGCCCGGGACCAGCCGGTCGAGCGTCCCGGCCGGGAGCGACAGTGGCGTCTCCCGCGGCAGCAGCCCGGCCGCCCCGGTGGTGTCACCGATGCGGACCAGCTCCCGCACCCGGTGGGCGAGCGGCGTGACGTCACTGATCGAGACGATCCACGCGTCGGCGTACCGGACCGCGGCCTCGCCCGCCAGTCCCAGTTGGAGCGAGCGGTGGGGTAGCGGGCGCAGGGCGAGGTCCCGCTCGGGATCCCACTGCACCCGCGCCGGGGCCTGCCGCAGCGCGCGCCGCCACGCGGGACGGCCGGGGTGGAGCGTCGAGGTGTAGTGGGAGAGGACCGCGTTGCGCAGCGCCCACTCCAGCCCCGCACGGTCGATCTCGATGGCGAGCACGGTCTCCTGGTCCTGCTTGCCGCCCCAGCCGGAGCGGTACATCATCCACAGGAACGACGGCTTGACCCAGGTCATCCGCTCGCGTCGCCACGTGGCCGGGAACCGGCCGTCGCGGGCCGCCGGGCCGCCGATCCCGGGGGAGTACGCCTGGTAGAGGGTGACGGTGGTCGTGGTGTGCAGGGCCCGGATCTCGTGGCGCGGGCGTCCGCCCGGAGCGTCGGGCCGCCCCGCCGCGGCAACGGCGACATCGGGACCGTCCACTGATCGCTCCGTCACGGCAACCCCCTCTCGTGCGGGGATGCCTGCCCCCGCAGGGGCGCCACGGTAGCGCCGGGGCCGGTGCACCGCCCCCGCTTTTCCGCCGCCGCCACGGCCGCCCGCCCCGCCTGCTCGCCCCGCCGCCCGGACCGCGGCTGCCCGTCCGGTCCCACTAGGATCGCCGGGTGACCACGACCACCGACGACCGGCTCCGGAGCGCCCTCGACTCCCTGCTCGACGGTCTGCCCCCGCGGCGGGTCAGCGGGGCCGTCGAGCGGCTGATGATGCACTACCGGGGCCGCACCCCGACCGGCGCCCCGATCCTGCGGGACCGCGCCGACGCGGTCGCCTACGCCGCCTACCGCATGCCCGCGACGACCGGCGCGGTCTCCGCCGCCCTCGGCGAGCTGGCCGCCAGGCTGCCGGGCTGGTCGCCCGCGAGCCAGCTGGACGTCGGCGGCGGCACCGGCGCGGCGGTGTGGGCGGTCGCCGGGGTCTGGCCCGGGGAGCGCCGCGTCACGGTGCTGGACTGGGCGGGTCCCGCGCTGGAGCTGGGCCGCGAGCTGGCCGACGCCGGTGCCGGCCCCCGGGGGACCAGCTGGGAGAAGGAGCGGATCGGCCCGGGGCTGGAACTGCCCGGGGCGGAGCTGGTGACCGTCTCCTACGTGCTCAACGAGTTGACCGAGGACGCCCGTGACGCGGTGGCGGACGCCGCCGCGGCGACGGGAGGGGCGGTGGTGCTGGTGGAGCCCGGCACACCCGACGGCTACCTCCGGGTGCGGCGCGCCCGGGACCGGTTGATCGCCGAGGGGATGCGGGTGCTGGCGCCCTGCCCCCACAGCGGTACGTGCCCGCTGGAGCCGGGTACCGACTGGTGCCACTTCGCGGCGCGGGTCTCCCGCTCCTCACTGCACCGTCGCGTCAAGGGTGGTGAACTCCCCTATGAGGACGAGAAGTTCAGCTACGTCGCCGCCGTCCCCGCCACCTGGGACACGCCCGGGGCGGCCCCCGGGCGCATCGTCAGGCGGCCACAGCAGCGCAAGGGCCAGGTCCTGCTCGACGTCTGCGAGTCCGTCGGCCAGGTGCGCCGGGCCACCGTCACCAAGCGGAGCAAGGACGCCTACCGCGCTGCGCGGGACGCCGAGTGGGGCGAGACCTGGCCCCCGGCGGCCGGCCCCGACGCTCCGGGCGGCCCCGCCGCCGGAGCTGTGGGCGGCGGCGACGCGCCGGGCTGAACCGGTGCCGCCGCGCCGGCGCCGGTGCGGGTGGACGGTCAGCTCCGCAGCTCCCCGGTGCAGCACTTCACGCTGCCGCCGCCCTTGAGCAGTTCGCCGAGCTCCACGGGAACCGGGTCGTAGCCGCGCTCCCGCAGCGGCCCGAACAACCCGCCCGCCTCCCGGGGCAGCAGTACGTGGTGGCCGTCGGAGACGGCGTTGAGGCCGAGGGCGAGTGCGTCGGCCTCCTCGGCGAGCACCGCGTCGGGGAAGAGTCGGGCGAGGACGGTGCGGCTGCCCGGCGAGAACGCCTCGGGGTAGTACATGACGGCGTCGTCGCGCCCGTCGTCCAGCACGCAGAGCGCGGTGTCGAGGTGGTAGAACCGCGGGTCGACCAGGTCCAGGCCGATGACGGGCCGGGCGAAGAACTCCTGCGCCTCGGCGTGGGACAGCGGGCTGCTGCGGAAGCCGCGCCCCGCGAGCAGGAAGCCGGCGGTGACGGCGAAGTCCCCCTCGCCCTCGTTGACGTGCTCGGGTTCCCGGAAGTACACGGGAGCAGCAGCGCCGCTGCTGCGCAGGTGCCACTCGCGGTGGAGCGCCGCCTCCGGACGGCGCTCGGGGTGGGCGAAGCGCGCGCCCAGCACCCGCCCGTCGATGACGGTGGACCCGTTGGCGGCGTACACGAGGTCGGGGAGGTCCGGGTGCGGGTCGAGTTCGTCGACCGTGTGGCCCAGGGCGCGGTAGCGGTCCCGGAGCGCCTGCCACTGGGTGACGGCGAGCGGCAGGTCCACGGGCTTGGCCGGGTCCATCCAGGGGTTGATCGCGTAGGTCACCCGGAAGTGTTCGGGCGGGCACATCAGATAGCGGCGGGGTGAGTACAAGGAAGGCTCCTCACGACGACCGGCTTTGCGGTGTGCCCAGTGTGCACAGCGTTCGTCGTGAGGAGCCGGGGTTCGGCGGAGTTGCCTCCCGAAGGGGTCACTTCTTCTCGCGCAGCCGCCGCAGCAGTTCGCGCTTGCGCTCCTGGGGATCGGTCGGTGCGCCGGCGCGTTCGGCTCCCCGGCCGCCGCGGAGCGCTCCCTTGGAGAGGTGGCTGCGGGTGCCGCCCACTCCCAGCATCGATCCGGCGCGTTGCTTGCTCATCGCGGACTCCTTCCCTCGTCGTGATGCCCGGAGCCGTCCCGCCTCGGCGAGGAGGTGCGGTCACCGGATGACCCTTCCATCATGGAACGAGACGTTGCGTCTCGTCAAGACGTTTCGTCTCGCTAGACTGGCCGCATGAGCCAGAGACTGCCCGTATGAGTCGGCGCCCCTCTCCCGATCCCGATCGGCCCGGGGACGGTGGCGCGCCCGCCGCCAGGCGCCGGCCCGACCCCGCCCGCCGGAACGCCCGCTCCCGGGCGGCGATCCTGGGTGCCAGCCTCCAGCTCGTCGGCGAGGTCGGGTACGCGCGGCTGACGATCGAGGCCATCGCGGCGCGCGCCGGAGTCGGCAAGCAGACCATCTACCGCTGGTGGCCCTCCAAGGCCGCCGTGCTGCTCGACGCCTTCACCGAGAGCGGGGGTGGGGAGGGCGCGGAGGACGCCGCGGTCCCGGACACCGGCGATCTCGGCGCCGACCTGCGGGCGGTGCTCCGCGCCACCGCAGACGAGTTCTCCGACCCGGAGTTCGAGGCGCCGTACCGGGCGCTCGCCGTCGCCGGTGCCCAGGACGCGGAACTCTCCCGCGAGTTCGACGCCCGGCTCGCCGACATCGGCACGGAGCTGTACGTGGCGCGGCTGCGCTCCGCCCGCGAGGCCGGTCAGATCCGCGACGACGTGGACCTGCGGCTGGCGGCCGAGATGCTGACCGGTCCGTTCTTCCAGCGCTGGCTGGCGCGCAGGGGCCCGCTCGACCACGCCTTCACCGACGCCCTGGTGGACGCCGTGCTCGCCGGGTTGCGGCCCCGGGGCTGACGACGCGGGAGCCGTTCGGCCGCGGGGCGCCGCGTCGTGCTCGCCCTCCCCCGCCGGCCGAGCCGTGCCCGTCGGTCCGTGTCAGCTGCCCGCTCTCGCCCGTCCGCGCCGCTCTCGCTCGGTGCCCGCGGCGCGTCCCGGTGGTGCGC
>NZ_JAAVJB010000359.1:479-3551 GCF_012034385.1 Streptomyces spiramenti | reverse complement strand
GCGCCCACCCGTGGTGGCAGGGCCCGCCCCGGCCCGGGCCCCCGGCCCGCAGGCCCCCGGCGCCGACGTCCGGGCGGGCGGGCCGACCGGTGCGTAGGAGGTAATCCGTCAGGCGGCGCGGGCGTGGGCCCGGACCCAGGCGACGACGTCGCCGGTCGGCGCACCGGGCGTGAAGATCTCGGCCACGCCCTGCTGCTTGAGGGGTGCGATGTCGCCCTCGGGGATGATCCCGCCGCCGAAGACGGTGATGTCGGCCGCGTCGCGCTCCTTGAGAAGGGCGATCACCTTGGCGAACAGCGTGTTGTGGGCACCGGAGAGGATCGACAGGCCGATGGCGTCCGCGTCCTCCTGGATCGCGGTGTCCACGATCTGCTCCGGCGTCTGGTGAAGCCCGGTGTAGATGACCTCCATGCCCGCGTCCCGCAGCGCCCTGGCGATCACCTTGGCTCCGCGGTCATGACCGTCGAGTCCTGGTTTGGCGACGACCACACGAATCGGCCCCGACACATCCATCACTACCTCCCATGCCCCGGCCTCAGTGCCGAGTGAACGCGCGTTAGCAACAGCATGTCGCACGCCACGGCCTGAGCGATACGCGCAGAGGGAGAAATCACACGGTCGACCTTCGCGATGACATCCGGTAGCCGAGCCTCCCGGACGCGCGCCCCCCTGCGGACACCGCTCGACACGCCCGACCCCCGGGCCGCACACACGGTCGGGCATCGCGGGGCGCACTGATTCCAGCCTAGGGGCGGCACCCGGGACCAGGGGTACCGAACGAGGGGTGGGTCGGTCACGAAAGCCGCACAGTCGAAGGGGAGGTCAGCGGCTCGGACGACCCCCACCTGCACCCCGAATCCGCGCCGTTCCGGGCGATACTCCCCCACCGCGGCGACTCGAACGATCGAACGAGAATCGAATATACGGTGCAGCAGTCATGGGTGATCCCGGCAAAGTCGACCGAATGCCCGTTTCCTTCCGCGGCCGGGCAGCGGGAAGATTGTCGCCCGCGCACAGCGGCGGGTACAGTCGCCGCACTACAGCCGCCGGGGCCACGCCCCGCCTCTGTCGTCGAGCCGGAAGGCATGGTCGGTGAACGATCGTCACCTGTCGGGGCACCCGTACCCAACCGGCACAGCTGACGGCGGCGGCGACCCCGCATCGGGGTACTCCGCCGACTACTCCGCTTATACCCACACGTCCTACGGCCACGCCTACGCGGATCAGACGGGCTCCCCGCACCTCGGACACGGCGGCCAGGACACCCACGGGCAGCAGACGGGCTACGCCGAGCAGGGCCTGACGGGCCCGAACCCGTACGCCGCCGACCCTCTCGGGGTCGACCCACTCCTCGGTGGTGGCGACGGCCACGGCCCGGCCGGACCGTTCGGAGGCGGTGACCACGCCGGCAACGTCCCCCCGGTGCAGCACGGTTACGGACATGATCCCTACGGCCAGGCCGCCGCTTACGGCAACGGCCACTACGGGTCCGCAGCCTGGGACAGCACCCCCGCGCACGGCACACCGGCGGTCGACCCGACCTTCGGCACCGGCGGCCACGACGGCTACGACGGCTACGACGCCGCCGCGTACGGCGAGCAGCAGTGGGACGGCGGAGCCGCCACCGCGACCCTGACCGCCCCGGCGGAGCACGCCTCCATCACGGCGACGGACGCCACCGGTTGGGACACCGCCGACTGGGAGTCGTGGAACGCCAGGACCGAGGGCATCCCCTCGCAGTCCGACGGAGGCCGGCACGACGGCGTGCCCGGCGGGGTACAGCACGAGGGCTGGGCGGCCCAGGCCGACCACGTCGCCCCCGGCTTCCCCGGGGACGACTTCGGCCCGGACTCCCCCGCCGAGGGGTTCGGCCCGCCGCACGAGACCTACGGCGCGTACGGGGACGCGGCGTACGGCAACGCGCCCCAGCACGACACCCACGACCACGGCGTCCGCGACGGCGGCGGGTTCGGGCACGACGGCCTCCCGCACGGGGAGTTCGGCGGGTTCGGGGAGTTCGGCGGGTTCGGCCACGACGCCGGCCCTGACGGCCCTGACAGCTCGGAGCGTCCCGGCGGCGGTCACGGCGAACCGCCGACGCCGAGCGCCGAGGCGGCCGACGGCGAAGCGCCCGTCACCGGCGGCGACCCCTACGCGGAAGCGCTGGCGGCCTCGGCCGCCGCACGCGCCGGGGACCGCGACGTCGAGGGACCGCACCCCGGGAACCGCCGGGCGCGCCGTCGTCCCAAGCCGAAGCGTTCGGCGCTCCTGACGGTCGCCGCACCGTCCCTGTGCGTCCTGGGCGTCTCCGCCGTGGCCGCCTCTGCGATCACGACGCCCGACGGTTCCTCCCACTCGGAGGACGACCTGCCGCTGGCCGGAGCCGGTGACGACGCCGAGGTGGACGAGGCGACCCTCGCGGCGACCGAGGCCGCCGCCGCGGAGCGGTCCGCCGCCGCCAACGAACGACTCGACACCCAGCTGGAAGGGCTCACGGCCGCCGCCGACGACTACGCGGACCGCGCCAGCCGGACCCAGGGACGCATGGACCTGGAGCAGAAGAAGGCCGAGGAGCAGGCCGAGGCCGAGGCCGAGGCGGCCCGGCAGGAGGAGTTGCGGCCGAAGTTCTTCGTGCCGGTGGATCAGCGGGGCATGAGCGCCGTGTACGGCCAGTCCGGCATCAACTGGATGTCGATGCACACGGGTATCGACTTCCCCGTCAGCTACGGCACGCCCATCCGGGCGGCGACGGACGGCACGGTCCGCACGCTGGTCAACCCGTCCTACGGCAACCTGGCGATCGTCACCGCTGCCGACGGCACGGAGACCTGGTACGCGCACCTCAGCAGCCATGTGCACTACTCGGGCAGCGTCAAGGCAGGCACCGTGATCGCCTACTCCGGCAACTCCGGGAAGTCCACCGGCCCGCACCTCCACTTCGAGGTTCGCCCCGCCGGCGGCGCCGCGGTCGACCCGGCCGCCTGGCTGCGCAGCAAGGGCCTCTCCCCCAACTGACGGCCCCCGGTGGCCGACGACACCGACGACGAAGGGGGCGGGCCGCAGGTGCGGCCC
>NZ_JAAVJB010000359.1:0-469 GCF_012034385.1 Streptomyces spiramenti | reverse complement strand
GTCGTCGTCAGGCGCCGACGGGCCGTCGGCGCATCGCGTGGCAGAGTCCGCCCAGCGCCAGGGCGGCGGCCGGCGCGAAGAGCAGTGTCGCGAAGTCCGACCAGCCGGCGGTGCGGCCCCAGACGCCCCAGAGGTCTCCGGCCCGCTGGAAGAACAGCTCGGATGCCGTGACGCCGGTGAGGTCGCCGACCAGCAGGGCGATCACCATGGCGAGGCCGTACAGGTCGCCGAGGACCACCGCGACCAGCGCCAACGCGGCACCGCCGGAGTAGTGCCACCAGGACGAACCGAGGAGCGCCGGTCCCAGCGCGACGAGCGTGCCGAGGACGAACGAGACCGCCGAGAGCGTCGCGAACTCACGTGTGCCGGGGTCGAAGAGCAACCGCACGAGCAGCGCGAAACAGGCCCCGCCGACCACTGCCGCGAGCAGCGCCAGCCCCGCGGCGGCGGCCAGCCGTCCGCGGACGCC
>NZ_JAAVJB010000358.1 GCF_012034385.1 Streptomyces spiramenti | reverse complement strand
ACCGGCGCCCCACTGCCGCACGGCGCCCTGGCGTCGGTCGAGTGCCGCACCGAGCAGCGGGTGACCGCCGCGGTCACCGGCGGGGGATCGGCGGACGGCTGCGACACCGCGCGGTGCGCCGCCCGCCGGGACCGGCCGACGGCGCCGGGGCCACCGGGCCCCGGGGCGACATCACCGGCGCCGGGTGCGGCGAGCGCGGGAACGCAAACGGCGGGCACGGCCGGGGGCCGCACCCGTCCGCCACGGAGCAGGGTCGGGGACCGGGGTCAGGAACCCTGCTTGCGCGACTTGTCCGTCACGATCACCAGCGCGGCGATCACCGCGAACAGCGCGATCGGCGCGAAGACGAAGTACCCGAGGGTCTCGAAGACGCTCAGCCCGGTGCCCGGGTCGTCGCCGTCGTCACGGACCAGGGCATGGGCGGCCGGGGATGTCGCCATCAGCATCATCAGCGTGCCGAGGGTGACGGCGCCGGCGCGGACGGTGCGCTTCTTGTTCATGTTGACCACGTCCCCAAACTATCGGGCGCTCATGAACGGCGCGCGCCCGGGGTGGACCTTCGGCGCCCGGACCGTCCTGCCCGGCCTCTTGCGCCCCGTGGCGGGCAGCGCGGCGGTCGGTCGGCGCCCTCTCCTCCCGGCGTACGCCCGGGGCGTGCCCCCGCCGACGCGGCGCGCGTGCGGAGCTGGTGCGGCGCACGGGGGTGTGAGCGGCGGGGCGGCGAGGGGCGAGGGGGACGCGCGGTGCGGCGGTTCAGCCGCGGCCGTCGAGTTCGGCCCGGACCGCGGCGGTGAGCGCGGCGAGACGGGGCGAGGCGACGAGCTGTTCCAGCGACACCGGGCGTCCCTCGGCGTCCGCCACGGGGAGCCGCCAGTTGGGGTACTCCCGCCAGGTGCCGGGCACGTTCTGCGGGCGGCGGTCCCCCACGAGGTCCGGCAGCCACAGTCCGATCAGCCGGGCGGGCGTCCGCGCCAGGTAGCGGTAGGCGGCGGTGATGCGGTCCTCCTCCCCCGCGTCCCGCGGGAGCAGTCCGTGACGGCCGAAGGTGGCGAGCCAGTGCGCCGTCTCCGCGCGCGCCGCGGCGCGCGCCTCCTCGGGGTCGCCCTCCACCAGGCCCAGCCGCAGCCGCAGTTCGATGTCGGACTCCCCCAGGCGGGCAGCGGCGGGCGGCAGGTCGTGGGTGGAGACTGCCGCGAGCGCGCCGGCCCGCCACCGCCACGGCGGCAGCGCGGGTTCCCCTGGCTTGTCGTACTCCCGCTCGAACCAGAGGACGGAGGTGCCGAGGACACCGCGGCCGGACAGTTCCTCGCGGACCCCGGGCTCGACGGTGCCGAGGTCCTCCCCGACCACCACCGCCCCGGCGCGGTGCGCGGCCAGGGCGAGGGTGCCCAGCATGGCGCGGGCGTCGTAGCTGACGTAGGTGCCCTCGGCCGGCGGGGACCCCTCGGGCACCCACCAGAGCCGGAAGTGGCTGAGCACGTGGTCGATGCGGATCCCGCCGGCGTGCCGCAGCAGCCCGTCCAGCAGCTCCCGGTAGGGCGCGTAGCCCGCGACGGCGAGGGCGTCGGGGCGCCACGGCGGCAGGCCCCAGTCCTGGCCCCGGGCGTTGAACGCGTCCGGCGGCGCGCCGATCGACATGCCGGTGGCGAGCGCGCCCTGGTGCGCCCACGCCTCGGAACCGTCGGGGTGGACGCCGAGCGCCAAGTCGTGGACGAGGCCGATGTCCATGCCCGCGGCGCGGGCGGAGCGCTGCGCGGTGGCGAGCTGTTCGTCGGTGAGCCAGGTCAGCCAGGCGTGGAACTCGACCCGTTCGCGGTGCTCGTGGCGGGCGCGGGCGGTGTCGGCGGAGGCGGGGTCGCGCAGGCCGGCGGGCCAGCTCCGCCAGTCGGGCCCGTGCCGTTCGGTGAGCGCGCACCAGAGCGCGTGGTCGGTGAGCGCGCCGCCCTGGCTCTCGCGGTAGGCGGCGTGGGCGGCGGCGCGGCCGGGTGTGAGGGGGACGCGGTGCACGAGTTCCAGGGCCGCGCGTTTCAGGGCCCAGACCGCGTCCCGGTCGATGTGCTCGTCCCGGGAGAGGACGCCCTCGCGCAGGTCGGCGGCGCGGGCCACGAGACCGGCGGCGCGGTCGGCGGCGGCGCCGTCGAGGTAGCGGAATTCGTGGACGTCCTCGACGCGCAGGTGCACCGGATCGCAGTAGCGGCGGGTGGCGGGGCGGTAGGGCGAGGGGTCGGTGGCGGCACCCTGGGCCGCGGGGACGGCGGCGTGCAGGGGGTTGATCTGGAGGAAGCCGGCGCCCATCGTGCTGCCGGCCCAGCCGGCGAGTTCCGCGAGGTCGCTCAGGTCGCCCATGCCCCAGGAGCGTGCGGACAGCACCGAGTAGAGCTGCAGCAGCAGGCCGTGGCGGCGGCTCCGGGGGGCGGGTAACCGGTCGGGGGTGACCAGCAGGTGCGCGTGGGCGGAGCGGCCGTCGGCGGTGTGGGCGCGCAGCAGGTGCCGCCCCAGGGGCAGTCCGGGTCCGAAGCCCAGCTCACGGCCGTCCTCGCAGCGCACCCGGAGCACGGTGCCCTCGGGGAGCGGCGGGAGGGAGTCGTGGGCGGTGGGTCCGTCGCCGAGGACGACGGTGGGGGGCAGCAGTCGCGTGGCGGTGGTGTGGCGGTGCCGTTCCAGGGCCTCGCCGACGGCGCGGTCACTGGTGGCGTCCACTCCGAGGGCGCCGAGGACGGCCACGACGGTCTCGCGCGGCACGTCGACACATCGATCGGGTGAGGGCCGGTAGGAGGTGGCGACGGAGTGTGCCGCGGCGAGCCGCGCGAGCTGCCTCATTCGATGCCCGTTACCCCCGTGACGCCGGCGCCGCCGGTGGTCTCCTGGTCGCCCCGGAAGTCGCCCTGGAGGGCGGTGCCGGTCGGCTCCGCGGTGAGGGGGAGCTGGGCCGCGAGGGGCTGCTCGGCGGTGAGCGGGGTGGTGTCGGCGAGCGGCGGCTCGCTGGTGAGGGGGGCGGCCACGCCGGAGCGCGAGCTGGAGCCGTCGAGTCCGGAGTCGGGGTCGGTGAGCGCCGAGAGGTCGAGCTCGCCGGTGTCCCACAGCTCGGGCGCGGCGTGTTTCGCGGGCTCGTCGTCGGCTGCCTGGGTGGGCATCCAGATGAGGGCGGGGCTGTCCAGCTCTGTGGCTGCACTCACGATGTCGTCTCCTTGCGTGTTCCGGACCCGGTCGTCGGGGCCGGTCCGGTCCGCTCGTCGTAGTACTCGTTCGGTCCTGTCCACCAGCTGCTTCCTGGTCGTCCTTACCCAGACTGCGTGATGCCACCCGTCCGCGCACCAGGAAGGTGGCCGACCTCACGCCGCCATATCACGAAGATTTTCGCGCGTGGACCCGGGTTTTCGCCAGATCTTCCGGGGGTCGCGCGGATGGCCGGGACCGGCGCGCGGGGGTGGCGGACGGCGGGCCCGGACGGCGACGCGCGCGGCGGGGCGGGCTGCGTGTGGCCGCGGCGTGACGGACGGACGCGAGCACCGGCACCGCGCGGCGTCGGCGCAGGACGGTGGACGGGGCCGTTCCGCGGGCCGTTCCGGGGCCGGGGTGGGGC
>NZ_JAAVJB010000357.1 GCF_012034385.1 Streptomyces spiramenti | reverse complement strand
CGTCCGGCTCCCGCGACCTGCCCGGGTGGGCCGGGGCGCGGCGCGTCCGCCTCCGACAGCAGTTCAGCCCGGCCACCGCGCCCCGGCGACCCGGGGCGCGGCGAGGCGGTCGACGACGGCCCGTCACCGCGAGGTCGCGTAACCGTCCGAATCCCGTCGGCCGCGCGACCGGTACGGGGCGCCCCGGGCCACCGCGCCGGCGCGCCACCCGTCGCTCCACCCGTGGCCCCGGGCGGAGCGCACCACCCCGTCGTGCCGGGGGCCCCTTCCTGAATCCGCGCGCCCGCGCTCCCGGCCACGCGGCACACACCGGCACGGCGTCACGCTGCCACCGTCGCGCGCCCCGGGGACCCGACACCACCTGACGGAGCGACACCCCGGCGGGGAGCGAAGGCGCAGCAGCGCCCGGCCGGTGCCGTCACGACGGGCGGGGCACGAACCGGCACGGCACGGCCCAGCCGGACGGCACGGCCGGTGACGGGCGCCCGAGCGAGGCCACGCGCGGCCTCGCCCCACGGGCTCCCCGCACGGCGGCCGGGGAGGCACCGGCCGGGAGCGGGCCGGTCAGTGGCGGCGCGGCCGGATGGGCGCCATGGCGTCGCGGACCTCGGCGAGCAGCCGCCGCATCGCCGTCTCGGCCGCCTCGTGCTCGCCGGCGGCGACCGCCCGGGCGACCTCGTCGTGGAGGTCCAGCGCCTCCGGGACGGGCCGGTGCGGCATCAGGCCGAGTTGGGTGCGACCGCGCAGCACCGCGGCGACCACGTCGGTGAGGGCGACGAACATCTCGTTGCCGCTCGCCCGCAGGAGGAGCGAGTGCATCTCGATGTCGAGGTCCATGAACGGTTCGAGGCGGCCGGACTCGCCGAGGTCTCGCATCTCGGCGGCGAGTTCCACGAGGCGTTCCCGCTGCTGCGTGGTGGCCTCCCGGGCCGCGGCGGCGGCGGCGAGGGGTTCGACCGCTATGCGCAGCTCGGTGAGGGAGCGCAGTTGGGTGTCCCGGCCGGGGCCGGCCAGCCGCCACCAGATGACGCGCGGTTCGTAGACGTGCCAGGAGCCGGGGGGCTGGACCGTGATGCCGACGCGGCGGCGGGAGACGACGAGGCCCATGGACTCGAGGAGCCGCATGGTCTCGCGAGCGACGGTCCGGGAGACGCCGAACCGCTCCTGGATGCCGTCGAGGGTGAGGCCGTGACCGGGAGCGAGGGTGCCGGCGGTGATCTCCAGTCCGAGTGCGTCGAGCACCGAGTGGTGGAGGGAAGCGCCGTTGCCGGCTCCGGTGTCCACTCGCTCTTTCCCCACGTCGGAACCCTATCCTCCGCTCCCGCCCGCGCGACCACCGGGCGTCACCCGACGGGGTCGACCGGTGACCGGCCGGGCGGACTCCGACCGGGGCCGCCCGGCGCGGGGCGACGCTGCGCCACCGGCCGGGCACCCGCCGCTGACCTGCGGCGAACCGTTATCGAAGCGAGTACGTGAGCTCCGTCGCCGGGGGTTCCCCTGCCGGAAATATTGGTGTTACCTTTCCCCACCATTGGTAACACCTTTCAGTGAGGAGAGGCCCATGTCGCCGACCACGCTCGTGGTCATGGGGGTGTCGGGAGCCGGCAAGACGACCATCGCCGAGCTGCTCGCCGACCGCCTCGGCTGGCCCATGGCGGAGGCGGACGCGCTGCACCCGAAGGCCAACATCGACAAGATGTCGGCGGGGACACCGCTCACCGACGCCGACCGGCTGCCGTGGCTGGGCATCATCCGCGACTGGATCAGCGAACGGGCCGCCACCGGCGCCTCCGGCGTCGTCAGCTGCTCGGCCCTCAAGCGCAGCTACCGCGACCTGCTCCGCGAGGCCGAGGGGCGGGTGCGGTTCGTCCACCTCTCCGGCAGCCAGGAGCTGATCTCCGGGCGGCTGCACCTGCGCACCGGGCACTTCATGCCGCCCACGCTGCTCGCCTCGCAGTTCGCCGACCTCGAACCGCTCGGCACGGACGAGGACGGCGTCACCGTCGACCTGCGCCGCACCCCCGACGAGATCGTCGACGACGCGCTCGCCGCCCTCGGCCTGACCGACCAGGGCTGACCGACGTTTCCGGCGCCGCCGGAAACGTTCGACCGCCCGACCCACCCGACCGAACCGACCCACCACGTCCCGCACGGCAACGGAGCTCACGCATGGACCCCACCGACACCTGGACGCAGACCATGGGCACAGGCCCACTGCTGGCCATCGCCGCCGCCGCCATCGGTGTGCTGCTGTTCCTGATCATGAAGCTGCGCGTCCATGCGCTGCTCGCGCTGATCCTGGTCAGCCTGCTGACCGCGTTCGCGGCCGGCATCCCCTCCAACCAGGTGGTGGACACCCTGGTCGGTGGGTTCGGCTCGACCGTGGGAGGTGTCGCCCTGCTCGTCGGCCTGGGCGCCATCCTCGGCCGACTGATCGAGGTGAGCGGCGGCGCGCAGGCACTCGCGGACGCCCTCATCCGCCGCTTCGGCGAGGACCGCGCCCCGCTGGCGCTCTCCGTCGCCTCGCTGTTCTTCGGCTTCCCGATCTTCTTCGACGCCGGTCTCGTCGTGATGCTGCCGATCGTCTACACGGTCGCCCGTCGCGTGGGCGGCGGCATCCTGCGCTACGGCCTGCCGGTCGCCGGCGCGTTCTCGGTGATGCACATCTTCGTGCCGCCGCACCCGGGTCCGGTCGCCGCCTCCGAGCTGATGGGCGCGGACATCGGCCTGGTCATCCTGCTCGG
This sequence comes from Streptomyces spiramenti, assembly GCF_012034385.1. Classification (GTDB taxonomy): domain Bacteria; phylum Actinomycetota; class Actinomycetes; order Streptomycetales; family Streptomycetaceae; genus Streptomyces; species Streptomyces spiramenti. Next base: position 845 of record NZ_JAAVJB010000357.1, on the reverse strand, counting down.
CATCGTCATCGCCGTCCCGACCTGGTACGTCACCAGCTACCTCTTCGGCCTCTGGGTCGGCAAGCGCATCGTGCTCCCCGTGCCGGACATCCTGACCGGTGGTGAGCAGGCGGAGAAGGACGAGAACCCGCCGACCCCGATGACCGTCATCGCCCTCCTGGTGCTGCCGCTGCTGCTGATCTTCGCCAACACCGGCCTGAACACCGCCGCCACGGCCGGGTGGGTCGACGGTGACGCCGGCTGGGTCCACTTCCTCCAGGCCATCGGCGCCACCCCGGTCGCGCTGCTGATCACGGTGCTCGTCGCCATCTACGTGCTCGGCACCCGCCGCGGTCGCGGCGGGGACGTCATCGAGAAGCTCACCGACTCGGCGCTCGGCCCGATCTGCTCCATCATCCTGATCACCGGCGCCGGTGGCATGTTCGGCGCCGTGCTCCGCGAGGGCGGCATCGGCGACGCGCTCTCCGGTTCCCTCTCCGACCTGGGCCTGCCCGTCATCGTCGTGGGCTACCTGGTCGCCACCGCGCTCCGCATCGCGCAGGGCTCGGCGACGGTCGCGCTGATCACCGCCGCCGGTCTGGTGCAGTCGGTCGTGCTCGCCGGTGACTACAACGCCGTCGAGATCGCCGCCATCGTGCTGGCGCTCGCAGCCGGCTCGGTCACCGCCAGCCACGTCAACGACTCCGGCTTCTGGCTGGTGGGCCGCCTCCTGGGCATGGACGTCAAGACCACGCTGAAGACCTGGACGGTCCTCCAGACGACCATCGGCCTGATGGGCTTCACCATGGCGGCGACGATCTTCGCCATCGCCTGACCGCGGGCGCCGGCCCGTTCGGGGCCGGCGC
>NZ_JAAVJB010000356.1 GCF_012034385.1 Streptomyces spiramenti | reverse complement strand
GGGCCCACCCGCGACCGGCACGGTACGCGGCGGGGCCCGGCGGCGGAACAGCTCCACCGCGCGGCACCCCCGGTGCCGCGGCGCGGTACCAGACGTGAGAACTCCAGGGAGGGCTGCGCACGATGAACGCGACGCACCACAGACTTCTGGTGCACGAGGGGGCCTTCGCCGCCATCGGGCCCTCCGGTGACATCACCGGGGCCCGCGGCACCGTCCCCGAGGGCCTGTTCGCCGACGACGCACGGCATCTGAGCCGGTGGCAGCTGACCATCGACGGCACCACGCCCGTCGTGCTGGCCCCGGCGACGGCCGGGCCGCGCGCCCGCTCGGCCCTGATCCCCGGCGGCCGGGGCGCCGAGCCGCCCGCCCACACCGTCTTCCGCGAACAGCGCCTGGAACGGGGCACGTTGGTCGAAGAGCTGCGGCTCGTCGCCAACCGGGCCCCCGCGGGCACCGTTGTTCTCGCGATGACCGTGGACGCCGACTTCGCCGACCAGTTCGAACTCCGCTCCGACCACCGCTGGTACGACAAACCGCACGCCGTGCGCAGCCGCCGCGCACTGCCCGACGGCATCGAACTCGGCTACCGGCGCCAGGAGTGGCACAGTCGGACCGTCATCACCGCGGAACCGGCACCGGACGCCGTCGAGGAGACCGGCAGCGGGGCCCGCCGACTGGTGTGGCGGCTGCGGCCCGCCCCGGGCGAGGCGGCGGTGGTCACCCTCCGCGTCACCCCGCTGCCCCACGGTGCGGACGGCACGCACGGGGCGCACGGGGCACCGCTCGCAGCGGACGCCCCCGCTCCGGAGCGGGCCACCGCCGGCCTCGACACCACGGCCGACACCACCGGCGGCCCCGACTCCGCCGCCCGTGGCGCCACCGAACCGGGCGCCGGGGCCCTCCCCGGAAGCGGCACCGAAGCCGGAGCGACCGACGGATCGTGGCCGGAACTCGACGTTCTCTGCCGCCAGGGCGCCGCGGACCTGGCCGCGCTGGGGACCGCCGCGACCGGCCCCGCGGGCGAACCGCTGCGGGTCCCGGCCGCCGGTGTCCCGTGGCTCGCCACCCTGCTGGGACGGAACGCCCTCCTCACCTCGCTCTTCACGCTGGACCGCCGCCCGTCGGACGCGGTGGACACCCTGCTCGCGCTCGCCGCCGCCCAGGCGACGGCCGACGAGCCGGACCGCGTCGCCCAGCCCGGCAAGATCGTCCACGAGATGCGGCGCGGGGAGCTGGCCCACTTCGGCCAGGTGCCCTACGCCCGCTACTACGGGGCGCTCGACACCACGCCGCTCTTCCTCGTCCTCCTCGGCGCGCACGCCGAGGCGACCGGCGACGACGGCCCGGCGCGGCGGCTGGAGCCCACCGCCCGCGCGGCCGTGCGGTGGATGTTCGAGCACGGCGGCCTCGACGCGCACGGCTACCTCGTCTACCGCCCCGACGAGGGCGGCCGGGCCAACCAGTCCTGGAAGGACTCCCCCGGCGCCATCTGCCACGCGGACGGCACCCCGGCACGCGGCAGGCTCAGTGCCGCCGCCACCCAGGGCTACGCCTACGACGCGCTGCGCCGCACCGCCGGACTCGCCCGCCGCACCTGGTCGGATCCGGGGTACGCGGCGGAGCTGGACGCGGCGGCGGTGGCGCTGCGGGCGCGATTCGTGCGCGACTTCTGGATGCCGGAGCACGACCTCCCGGCGCCGGCCGTGGACGGCGACGGCGCGCGGGTCGGCTCGCTCTCCTCCGACGCGGGCCACGTGCTGTGGTCCGGGCTGCTCGACGAGGAACGCGCCCTGCTCACCGCCCGGCGGCTGCTGCGGCCGGACTTCTTCTCCGGCTGGGGCGTGCGCACCCTGGCCGCGGGGCAGCCCGCCTACCACCCCCTCTCTCAGCACCGGGGTGCCGTCTGGGCGCACGACACGGCGGTGCTTGCGCTGGGCCTCACCCGGTACGGCCTGACGGACCTGGCCCGCCGCGTCGCAGAGGCGGTGGTGGCGACGGCCGAGGCGTCGGGTGGACGGCTGCCGGAGGTGGTCGCCGGCTACGGCCGGGAGGGGCGCAGCGCGCCGGTCCCGCACCCGCACGCCTGCGGACCGCGGGCGTGGACGGCGGCCACACCGTTCGCCCTGCTGCGGGCGGTCGGCCCGGGTCGGGGCGCTGCGCCGGCGCCGACCGGTGCGGGGGCCGTGGCGGTCAACGGTGCGGCCACCGGTGCCGAGGGGGTGGCGGTGGCTCAGCCGCCGGAGGTGTCGAGCTCGGCGTCGGCGGTCACGGTGGCGCAGTCGTAGGGGTCGGCGAGCCAACCGTCCGGCAGGACCACCCGGTTGCGGCCGGAGGTCCTGCCCCGGGGGCCGTCGGCGCCCTGCGGCCAGGGGGCGTCCTTGTCCAACCGGTCGAGCAGCTCGGCCAGTTCGGCCAGGCTCGCCGCGGTGGCCAGCGACCGCCGCAGGTCGGAGCCGACCGGGAAGCCCTTCGTGTACCAGGCGACGTGCTTGCGGAAGTCGATCACGCCGCGGCTCTCGTCCTCCAACCACTCGCCGAGCAGGGTCGCGTGGCGGAGCATGGTCGCGGCGACCGTTCCCAGTGACGGACGTGCGGTGGCCTCCGGCCCGAGGCTGTCGAAGGCGGCGACGAGGTCGGCGAAGAGCCAGGGCCGGCCGAGGCAGCCGCGGCCGACGACGACACCGTCGCAGCCGGTCTCCCGCACCATGCGGACGGCGTCGGCGGCGGACCAGATGTCGCCGTTGCCGAGGACGGGGATCTCCGGGACCGTCTCCTTCAACCGGGCGATGGCCTCCCAGTCGGCGGTGCCGCCGTAGTGCTGGGCGGCGGTCCGGCCGTGGAGCGCGATGGCGGTGACGCCCTCCTCGACGGCGATCCGACCGGCGTCGAGGTAGGTGAGGTGCTCGTCGTCGATGCCCTTGCGCATCTTCATCGTGACGGGCAGCGGCCCGGCGTTCCCGACGGCCTGCCGCAGGATCGAGCGCAGCAGGTTCCGCTTGTAGGGCAGCGCCGAACCCCCGCCCCGGCGGGTCACCTTGGGGACCGGGCAGCCGAAGTTGAGGTCGATGTGGTCGGCGAGGTCCTCGTCGCGGATCATGCGGACCGCGCGGCCGACGGTGTCGGGGTCCACGCCGTACAGCTGGATGGAGCGCGGGGTCTCGTCCGCGTCGAAGTGGACCAGCCGCATCGTCTTGGCATTGCGCTCCATCAGCGCCCGCGTGGTGATCATCTCGCTGACGAAGAGCCCCCGGCCACCACTGAACTCCCGGCACAGCGTCCGGAAGGGGGCGTTGGTGATCCCCGCCATCGGGGCGAGCACCACCGGTGGGGAGACGGTGTGCGGGCCGATCGCCAGCGGCGGAGCGAGTGCTCCGGGGGCGGCGGCGGTCTCGGCTGCGACAGCGGTCTCGGTGGTCATGCGGGCGGTTCCTCGGCGTCACGGTGATGGCTGCGGGACGGTCGACCGGCGCGGTGGCCGGCCGGTGCTGCGCCGGCGGACCGGCGGCGGGCCCATTGTCGCCCATACCGGCCCGCGGCGGCGAACGGCGGCCGGGTGGCCGGGACCGGCGGGTGCGGTCCACGCGGGCGCCACGCGAAGGGGTCCCGGAGCCGTGCGGCTCCGGG
>NZ_JAAVJB010000355.1 GCF_012034385.1 Streptomyces spiramenti | reverse complement strand
CCGCACCACCGTCCGGTGGTGCGGCCCGCTGCGCGCAGCGCCGTTCTCCCGCTTCCCTGCTCCCGCCGCCGGTGGCCGTCGCCGGTGGCCGTCGCCGGTCCCGGCCGTCGTACCGCCGTTCCTCCGCCGCCGTTCCGCTGCCGCTTTCGCCGTGCTGCCGTGCTGCCGTGCTCGCGTCGTCGTTGCTCCGCCGCTCTCCCGTGCCGTCGTTCCCGGTTCCTTCCCGCCGTTCCCGTTCCCGGTGTTCGTCCCCCCGCGCCGTACGTGGCCGCGACGGCGGCGGCGGCAGCTCTCGCCGCCGTCGTCGTCGCGGCCCCGGGCCGTGAGGGCACCGCCCGACGCCGTCCGTGCCCCTCGGGGCCGAGCGGTGCCCGCGGCGGTCAGCCCCAGATCACCAGGGCGAACAGCAGCACCGATCCGACGATGACGCAGGCGCCGCTCTTGGTGGTGATGCCGGTGCGCAGCAGTAACATCCCGACGATGCCGGGCAGCCCGAGCTGGACCTCGACCACGCGCTCGACAGCCACCGCCAGGGCGGCGACCAGAAGCGATGTGACGATCATGGGGACCACTCCTCGCTGTGTCAGTGGAGGAGCCAACCCTGGCTAACTTTCACCGAGTTGGCGAAGTTGTTGACCAACCATGTCCTTCTCATGCCCCAACCCTGCCGGAGAAGAACGTCTTCGTACGAACTCCCCACAACTGTCCGAAAGTTGTATGGTGAGCGCTGTGACCGAGGAGAGCCGACCGGCAGCCGAGGAACCGGGCCGCCAGGCGGCCCCGCAGTCCCCCGACCACATCGCCGAGGCACTCCGTGCCCGGATCCGCTCGGGCGAGTTCGCCCCGGCCTCCCGACTACCGACCCAGCGGGAGCTCGCGGAGCAGTTCGGGGCCTCCCGCGCCGCAATACGGCACGCCCTCGCCCAGCTGCAACGCGAGGGCTACCTGGGATCACGCGGTCGCGGCGCTCCCGCGCAGGTCACAGCGCCCGCGCCGGACACTCCGCGCTCGGCGGACGTGGAGCTCGCGGACCGCATCGCGCTGGCCTTCCAGGCCGAGCACGTCTCGATCGACGCCTTCTCGCTGACGACCGAGACGCTCAACTCCGCGCTCGCCGCACCTCTGATCGCGGTCTCCGCCGGCGAGCTGCGCCCGCGCTCCATCAGCGTCCGTGTTCTGCTGCCCAGCCCGGGCATCCACCCGGCGTTCCCACGGCTCGTCTCCGACCCCGCCGACCCGCGCCCGATCACCCGTCTCCAGCGCATCACCCGTACCTTTTCGGCCTCTTTGCGCCACCAACTCGGATCATTGGCCGAACGAGGACTGGTGCAGGAGGTCAAGGTCGAGATCCGCACCGTCGAGGTCACCCCGTTGCAGAAGCTCTACCTGCTGAACGACCTGGAGGCCCTCACCGGCTACTACCAGGTCGTCACGCGCACCGTGGAGTTCGAGAACGAGGAGCTGGAGATCTACGACGTGCTCGGCCTGAGCTCCAAGATCTTCCGCGCCTCCCGGGACAAGGACAGCCGCGACGAGCAGGACGCCGCCTTCGTCGCCGAGTCCCGCCTGTGGTTCGAGTCCCTCTGGTCAACGATAGCGGAGCCCGTCACACTCGGTTAGATGAGGAAACTCTTCGCTCATACCGAGTGTGTGATCTTCGACTTCGACGGGCCGCTCTGCTCGTTGTTCGCGGTCCGCACGGCCTCATCGGTGGCCGAGCGCCTCCGGACGCTCGCCGACGAGCATCAGCTGCCCGTCCCCGCGACAGACGACCCCCACGCCGTGCTGCGTGCCGCCGCCGCCTCCCACCCCGGCTCCGCCGCCTCCCGGCTCCTGGAGGAGGAGCTGACCCGCGAGGAGGTCCACGCGGCGGCCACCGCCCGCCCCACCACCGGCGCCGCGGCGCTCGTCCACGCCCTGAGCGGCCGAGGACGCCGCCTCGCCGTGGCGAGCAACAACTCCGCCCTCGCCGTGAGCGCCTACCTCGGCGTCAGCGGCCTCGCCGGACAGTTCCACGACCACGTCCACGGCCGCGCCGGGGAGGTTGCCCTGCTCAAACCCCACCCCGACGTGGTGCACCGCGCGCTGTGCTCCACGGGCGCGCCGCCGGACCGTTCTCTCATGATCGGGGACACGCCGACCGATCTCGCTGCCGCGAAGGCCGCCGGGGTCGCCTTCCTGGGGTTCGCCCCGGACCGGCAGCGAGCCGAGCAACTCCACGCCGCAGGCGCCGAGTATGTCGTCACCCGACTGGGGAACGTACTGGGCACGGTGAACTCACTGCCGTCCTATGACTCCTTCGGGTGAACGTGCCCGACCGGCCACCGTCCGGTTGACGGCCCCACACCGGCGTCCCGCCGGTCCGCCGCCGCCGCGCGCCCCCTCGTCACGGGCCACCCCACGCCCCGGACGGTGTCCAAGGCTCCACAATCACTGTGGGACCGCCTCGAGCCGGTCCACCGGGCCGTCATCCGCCCGCGCACCTCCCCGTCCCGGAGTGTGTCCCCATGCGCAAGCCGCTAACTGACCTCGGCGCACCCACTTTCCTCGGCAGTGCGCTGCCCTACCCCTCACCGGCCCCGCCGTTCGCCACCGCGCACGGCGGGCCCACCGCCACGACACCTCGACCGGCGGAGCCCGTCACCCTCGACGGCCACCACCGCAGTTGGCAGGTCCACCAAGCCCCGCCCGGCGGCGACACCCCGCCCGGGACCCGGCTGAAGACCGGCGAACCCCGGCACCACGTGCCTCGCTTCGACCCCCGCTGCATACTCGACGAGGACGGACTGCTGCGGCGGCTGGAGAGCCGCGGCGTCCCCCGCGTCCCCAGGGCCCACCACACCGCCGACGGGCTCCAGACGCACGACTACATCGAGGGCACCGCGCTCTCCGGCCCACACCCACCGGGCAGTTGGCTGACAGGGAGCCAAGTCGGCCACGTGACGGAGCTCTTCGGCCATATCGCCGGCCTCGGGACCGCCGATCTCGCCACCCTCCACAACTGCCCGCCCGCCACGAGACCCACCGACAGCGCCACCTTCCTCCAGTCGCTGCTGCGCTTCACCCGCGTCCGGGTGCACCGGCGCTACGCGCCGCTGCTTCCGGGGCTCTTCTCGGCGCTGGGCATCCGCCCCGACGCCGTCGCCCACGACGGCTTCCTCGGTCGCTCCGCGCGCCACCTCACCGACCGCCCGTTCTGCCTTCTCCACGGCGACCTGCACCGCGACAACCTGATCGTCTCCGCGTCCGACGGGGCCCTGTGGACGATCGACTGGGAGCTGGCACTGGTCGGGGACCCGGTCTACGACCTCGCCACCCACCTGCACCTGATGCGGTATCCCCGCGCCCAGGAGGCCGCGGTGATCCACCGGTGGGCGCGGGCGGTGGAGAGCGCGCTGCCCGGGGCCGCCGCGGGCGTGGACGCCGACCTGCCGCGCTACCTGCGGTACAAGCGGGTCCAGTCGGTCCTCACCGACACCGTCCGCAACGCCGACGCCGTCCGCAAGGCCCCGGCAGACCGGCTGGAGGCCCAACTCGCCGCAAGCGCACTGCAGATGCACGACGCCCTCTCCCGGGCGGCAGCTCCGTTGGGGCTGCTGCGTGTCCCCACAGCTACGCGCGTTGAACACGCCTACGCCGCGCTCCGGGGCCGCACCCCCGCACACGTCGGGGACGGGTGAACGGTCGCCGGCGCCCCCCGAACGGGGGCGC
>NZ_JAAVJB010000354.1 GCF_012034385.1 Streptomyces spiramenti | reverse complement strand
CCGGCGCCGGCCGTGTGGGCCTTCCTCGCGGCAGAGGCGGCGGCGTGGGCGCCGCGCTGCATGCCGATGCCGTGGTCGCCGTCCCCGGCGACGGCGTCGATGCGGCCAAGCTCCTCGACGTGCTCGTCGACGACGGCCGCGACCGCGCTCAGCGCGTCGACGATCCGCGCCGCGGCGGCGCGGGAGACCTCGGCGGCCGGCTCGCCGGCCCGGGGGCGGTCCGCCGGGGCCGGGGTGGCGACGGCCGGCGGGGAGCCGGTGGGCGGGCCCGCGTCGGGAAGCACGCCCTTGCGGTAGGCGGGGGTGTCGGCGGGGGCGGCCCAGAGTTCGGCGAGGCGGTCGTCGAGCCAGGTGAGGGTGAGGGAGACCCCGGCCATGTCGAAGCTGGTGACGAGCTCCCCCACCTCGGGTTCGACGATCCGCACGCCCGCCTCGCCGAGCAGGCGGGCGACCGTGCGGTAGACGACGAACAACTCCTCGTACGTGACCGCGCCGAGGCCGTTGAGCACGACGGCGGCGCGCTGCCCGTGGGGGGCAGGGACGTCGTCGGGCAGTTCGGCGAGCAGGGTGTCGACGAGCAGCGCGGCGGCCTCGTCTGCGGTGGGCAGCGGTGCCTCGCCGATGCCGGGCTCGCCGTGGATGCCGAGGCCGATCGCCATACGGCCCTCCGCGACGGTGAACAGCGGCGCGTCGGCGCCCGGCAGGGTGCAGCCGCCGAAGGCGACGCCGAAGGACCGGGTGCGGGAGTCCGCGTGGCGGGCGGTGGCGAGGACCTCGCCGACGGGCAGCCCCTGTTCGGCCGCGGCGGCTGCCGCCTTGAAGACCGGCAGGTCGCCGGCGATGCCCCGCCGGTCGCGGCGGTCCTCGGGCGGCGCGGCGGCGACGTCGTCGGTCACCGCGAAGGTCTCGGTGGGTATGCCGTCGTCGGTGAGCCGCTGGGCGGCCTCGCCGAAGTGGAGGACGTCGCCCGCGTAGTTGCCGAACATCAGCAGGACCCCGGCGCCGCCGTGGGCGGCGGTCGCCACCGAGTGCACCTGACGGGCGCTCGGGGAGGCGAAGACGTTGCCGACGGCCGAGCCGTGGGCGAGACCGCGTCCTACCAGCCCGGCGAAGGCCGGGTAGTGGCCCGAGCCGCCGCCGACGACGACGGCCACCTGGCCGACGGGGGTCCCGTGGGCGCGGATGACGCCGCCGTCGACGGGACGCACCCGGGCCGCGTGGGCTGCGGCGAAGCCGGCCAGCGCCTCGTCGGCGAAGTCCGCCGGGTCGTTGTGAAGGTGCGTCACGACCGGACCTCCGGGGTGTCGTCGGCCGGCGCGTCGACGGCCGGTGGGGCCTGGGTGCGGGTGGAGATGCCGGTGATGAGCACGGCGGAGAGGAGCATGAAGAACCCGACGAGGTAGAGGGGGACGACGTAGCTTCCGGTGAGGTCGCGCAGCCAGCCGGTGACGTAGCCGGAGGCGAAGCCTGCGACGTTGCCCATGGTGTTGATCAGCGCGATGCCGGCGGCTGCCGCAGCCCCGGTGAGGAAGCGGGAGGGGACGGTCCAGAAGACCGGGAGCGCGGCGAAGATGGCGCAGGCGGTGACGGTGATGACGGCGACCGTCGCGGCGGGCGACCCCGCCCACAAGGCGAGCGGGACGGTGATGCCTCCGACGACAGCGGGGCCGGCGATGTGCCAGGTCCGGGTCCCGATGCGGTTGGCGTGCCGGGTCCAGAAGAAGAGCACCACCGCTGCGGGCAGGTACGGGATGGCGGTGATCCACGCCTTGTCCATCACGCTGAACTCGGTGCCGAACTGCTCCTGGAAGCCGTCGATGATGGTCGGCAGGAAGAAGGCCAGCGCATAGAGGCCGTAGACGAAGCCGAAGTAGACCAGGGAGAGCACCCACACGCGGGAGCTGGTCAGGGCACGGCGCAGGTCGCCCTTGGCGTGGTGGCGGGAGGAGTTGCCGGTCTTGCCGGCGTTCTCGGCTGCCAGCGCGCCGGTGAGCCAGGTCTTCTCCTCGCGGTCGAGCCACTTGGCGTCCTCGGGCCGGTCGACCAGGACGAAGAGCGCGGCGATGCCGAGGAGGATGGCAGGCAGCGAGACGAAGAGGAACATCACGCGCCACCCCTCCAGGCCGAAGAGGCCGTGGTGGCTGATGAGCCAGCCCGCCAGTGGGGCGCCGATGACGGTGGTCAGCGGCTGGGCCAGGTAGAAGAGGCCGAGGATCTTGGCCCGGTGCTGCGAGGGCACCCACTGGCTGAGGAAGAGGATCGCGCCGGGGAAGAACCCGGCCTCGGCGACCCCGAGCAGAAAGCGCAGGGCGTACAGCTGCTCGCTGCTCTGCACCCAGGTGAAGAGCAGAGACACGACACCCCAGCTGATCATGATCCGCGCCAGCCAGCGGCGGGCACCGAACCGGTGCAGCGCCATGTTGCTGGGGACCTCCAGGACGATGTAGCCCAGGAAGAAGATCCCCGACGCGAACCCGAACTGAGCCGCGGTGAGCGCCAGGTCGTCACCCATCCCGTTGGGCTCGGCGAACGAGATCGCGGTGCGGTCCAGGTAGTTCACGAAGAACATCAGCGCCACGAAGGGCACCAGGCGGACCGAGACCTTCCTGATGGCGGATCTCTCGACCGTGGTGGCGGTCTGGGCTTCGGCTGCACCCATGGTGACTCCTCGGCTCTCCGGACAACTCCGTCCGGGTGGTTCAGATTCGGCCGAGCCAAGGCGGCTCCTCGTCGGCCGGATTGAGCACACGCTAGACCCCGATCGGTAAATTGGTCACCAATTTACCGGTGTGACCTGGGTCACAGGATTGCAGCTGCCAATACTCCTGCGCCGGTCCCGGTACGGGGCGTGAACGCCCCCCGGCGGGTCGCGCCGCCCGAGGGGCGGGTGCGGATCTGGTGTACTAGGGCGCGTGACCAGTCAGCCCGATCAGCAGATCCCCGCCACCCCCGGCCTGGAGCAGCTCCTGCGACCGGTGGTGCGCGAGTCCTCGGTCAGCGAGGTCGCCAAGCGGCTCCTGGACCACCTCTCCGCGGGCGACATCCGACCCGGCACCCGGCTACCGGCGGAGCGCCAGCTCGCCGAGGCCCTGGGGGTGGCGCGGTCCAGCGTGCGCGGCGCGCTGTCCGCGCTCGACGTGCTGGGGATCATCGAGATCCGCCCGGGTTCGGGCTCCTACGTGCGCGAGGGCACCTCGGAGTTCCTGCCGCGCGCCATCAACTGGGGTCTGATGCTGGGGCAGCCGCGCACCCAGGACCTGGTGGAGGTACGCACCCACATGGAGGCGATCTCCGCCCGCCTCGCCGCCGAGCGCGCCACGCCCGAGGGCGTGGCGCGTCTCACCGAGCACCTGGCGCACATGCGCGAGGCCGGGGAGGACCGCCGGGCCTTCATCGACGCGGACATCGCCTTCCACCTGGAGACGGCGCGGATCGCCGGCAACAGCGTGCTCAGCGACATCCTCTACAGCATCCGCGCGCTGCTCCAGGTGTGGATGGAACGGGTCAGCGACATCGAGGGCACCATCAGCGGGACGCTCTGCGAGCACGACTCGGTGCTGCGTGCCATCGCGGACGGCGACCCCGACCGCGCCGAACGCGCCATGGCGGACCACATGACGATGGCCAGCGAGCGCCTGCGGGCGGCGATGGCCTCCCCGGCGGCCGAGGCCGGTGACGCCTCCGCCGGCTGAGTCGGCCTTCGAGGACGGACACGGCGCCGGGCGCCGACGGCTGACGTGCCGTCGGCGCC
>NZ_JAAVJB010000353.1 GCF_012034385.1 Streptomyces spiramenti | reverse complement strand
ACCCGGCCTCGGCGAGGTCGCCGTCGTAGGTGGGCGCCGTCGGTCAGCGGCGCGGTGGGCCCCGTACCGCCCGGGCGGCGCTCGCCGGCAGGCGAGGTGCCGGTGGCACCGTCGACCGCGTCGACCGCGGCGGCCGTAGCGATCGGGCCGTCGGGACCGAATCCGTCCGGCAGCGGCCCGATCTGGTCGAACACCTCGACCGGTTCGCGGTCCCGAGGCTCCTCGGGCAGCAGTTCCGCCGCCTGGGCCAGGGCACGCCGCACGCCGGTCGCCGAGCGGAAACGGTTCTGCGGGTCGGGGTGCAGCAGTGCCCCGAGCACGTCCCACAACGCGTCCGGGACGCCTTCGGGCGCGTCCGGACGGCCGTCCTCGTACGCCTCGTACAGCTCCTGCGAGTCCGGCTTCGCGCCGGTGAGCAGGTACAGGCCCACCAGGCCGACGGCGTACAGGTCGGCCGGGAAGTCCGGTTCGGCGCCCAGCATCTGCTCGGGTGCGAAGTAGCCGGGCGTCCCCATGACGAAGTTGGTCTCCGTCAGGCGGGGTTCACCCTTCCGCATCGAGATCCCGAAGTCGGAGAGCCGCAGCCGCGGCCTGCCCGTGCCGGTGGCGTCGAGCAGGATGTTCGCGGGTTTGATGTCCCGGTGGACGACACCCTCGTCGTGCACCGCCTGGAGGCCGGAGAGCAGCTGGTCCAGCAGCGTCACCACGAACTCCGGCGGCAGCGGACCGTAGTCGCCGATCAGGTGGGACAGCGATCCGCCCGAGACCAGGTCCATGGTGAAGAGGACCTTGTCGTCGTCGGCGGCCCAACTCGCCGGCGCCAGCACGTGGGGGTGGTCGACGCGCAGAGCCTGCTCCCGGACGAACCGCAGCAGGGTGTGTGCGTCGGACTGCAGGAGCACCTTCGCCGCCACGTAGCGCCGTCGTCGACGGTCCCAGGCACGCCAGACCGCGCCGACCCCGCCCCGGCCGACCGGGTCGATCAGTTCGTACCGTCCTGCGAAGACCTCACCCATGGTGTGCCCGCCCTCAGCCCTGGTGCTTCTCGTAGTGCTCCACCGCGTCACGGGTCCGCGCGACCCCGTAGATCCGCAGGAACTCCGCCAACTCGGGGTGGGTGTCCGCGAGCGTCGCGGACGCGCTCTGGATCTCCGAGGCGTCGGCCACCGACCGCAGCAGCGCCTGGATCTCCCTGACCACCCGCTTGGTGGGGTTGGCCGGTACGCCCGTCTGACCCGAGCGGGTAGAGGCGGAGTTGGGGCCGAGGACGTTCCCGCCGGCGCTGCGCCGGATCTCCTCCATCGCGGCGGTCGCCTCGGCGGCGCTGACCTGCCCGCCGCGGACCTCCGTCGCGAGGTCCTGCAACGCCCGGACCCGCTGCACGACGGCCGGGTTGCCGATCTTCGCCCGCTGGCCGCTCATCAGCTGCGACAGCATCGGGGCGGAGAGGCCGAGGACGACGGCGAGACGCGCCTGGTTGAGCCCGAGATCGGTGATGAGACGGCGGAAGAGCGCACCGAGCGGCTCGCCGTACCAGGTGGTCTGCTGCTCACGTGCGCGATCGGTGGCCTCGTGCTGCCCCGTCTCCATATCTCCTTCTCCCCTGTTGTCCCCTGGTCCCCCGGTGGGGCTTCACGTACGCGAAGTCCGCGTCATCCTACGGAGCCGAGCGGCGTCCGGCGATACCCGGTCGGAATCAGGGCGGATGATTGGGTACGCTGGTACCGCATGGGGCGTTAGCTCAGTTGGTAGAGCGCTGTCTTTGCATGGCAGATGTCAGGAGTTCGACTCTCCTACGCTCCACCCCGGGCGCCTGATCAGGCGCCGAGAGGCCCGGCCGGTCACACCGGCCGGGCCTCTCGCGTGTGCGCCGTCGGGAGCCGCCGCGCGGTGGCGGAGCTCTTAGCCGTTCAGCAGCTCCGGCGGCGGGGTCCGGTCGTCGTCGATGGGCTCGGTGCGTTCCAGCTCGCCCCAGACGATGTAGCGGTACGTCGAGGTGTAGATCGGGGTGCAGGTCGTCAACGTGATGTACCGACCCGGCTCGGTGGCGCCGGACTCCGTCGGCACCGGGTCGAGGACCGCGGTGTTGTAGCGGGAGGTCGAGGGCAGCGTGGAGTAGACCTTGTAGACGTACCAGGTGTCCTGCGTCTCGAAGACGATCGCGTCGCCCTCCTCGACCGCGTGGATGTCGTGGAACTTCGCCCCGTGGCCGTCGCGGTGGGCGGCGAGCGAGAAGTTGCCCTCCTCGTCCCAGGGCATCGCCGACTCGACCGGCTCGTCGTAGTAGCCGGCGACGCCACCGTTCAGGATGTCGAGGTCGATGCCCTCCTTGACGAGGATCTCGCCCTCGTTCATCGCCGGCACGTGCAGGAACCCGATGCCGTCCTGCGCGTCGTACACCGGCGGCTGTCCCGGTTCGGTCGCGTCCTGCCGCTGCCACTGCTCGCGCACCGCGTCGCCGTCGCGCCGCGCCTCCTGGTTGGCGACCACATTGGTCCACCAGAGGGAGTAGGCGACGAAGAGGCCGAGGACGATGCCGGCCGTGATGAGGAGCTCGCCGAAGAGGCTGAACCCGGCGAGCATCCAGCGCGTGGCGCGGCCGGGGCGAGGGGCGGGCGAGGGGCCCGACGCGCCCACGGGGCCGCCGTCACCGTCAGCGTTGCCGCCGTCACCGTCACCGTTCCCGTTGCCGTCAGTGGCCTCCGGGCCGTCGTCGTCGGCCCGGTCCGTTCCGGTGTCCCCGGCCGGTCCCGCGGCTCCCGCCGCTGCCGGGGGGCCCTCGCGGTCCGACGTGCCGGTCCGGATCCCGTCCGGCTCGGAGGCGGCTCTCTCGTCGTGCTCCGGGTCCGCCCCGGCCTTTCGGTGCTCCACCGGGTGGCTCCCTGGCTCTGGTTCAGTTGAGGAGGGCATCGGGCTTTCCCTCCGAGCGCGGCTGCTCGGACACCATCTCGCCCCAGACGATCAGCCGGTAGGTCGACGTGAACTCCGGCGTGCACGTGGTGAGGGTGATGTACCGGCCGGGCGCGCTGAAGCCGCTCCCGTCCGGGACGGGGTCCAGCACCTGGACGTGCGCGGGCGAGGTCGAGTCGAGCCGGCTGCGCATCTCGTACAGGTAGTAGGTGCTCTCGGTCTCCACGACGATGGGCTCGCCGGGGTTGATGCGGTTGATGTAGCGGAACGGCTCGCCGTGGGTGTTGCGGTGGGCCGCCAGACCCATGTTGCCCTCGGCGTCCCAGGGCATCGCCGTGGGGAGTCCGTCCTCCGCGGAGTAGCGGCCGACCATGCCCCGGTCGAGCACGCTCGCCGGGTCGACGCCCTCGGCGATCGGCACCCGGACCCCGATCGTCGGCAGGTGGAGGAGGGCGAAACCGTCGCCGGGCGAGAACACGCCGGGCGAGGTGTCCACCTCGCCGCCGTCGTCCTCGCCCTCGGTGCCGTCCTCGGTGTCGTCGCCCTCCGTGGCGCCGTCCCCGTCCCCGCCGCCGCCACCGCTGCCGCTGTCCCACTGGTCCAGCAGGGCGTCGACCTGCGAGTTGGCGTGCGCGCGGGCCTCCACGTTGGTCCACCAGAGCTGGTAGGTGACGAAGAGCATCATCAGCACACCGGTGGTGATCATCACCTCGCCGAAGACGTTCGCGATCTTGTTGGCGCGGGTCGCCTTCTCCTGGCGTTCGGCCTTCCGGCGGGCCGTGTGACGGTGCGCGGCGAGGAGGCGGTACTCCCGGCCACCACCGAGGAGGAGGCCGCCGAGGCGCTGGAG
>NZ_JAAVJB010000352.1 GCF_012034385.1 Streptomyces spiramenti | reverse complement strand
GCCGGCGACGGGACGGCCGTGCGCGACGGCGGGGAGCGGGACCACGCCGACCGGCGGGCCCACCAGGACCGTGCCTCGGACGGCGTCGCCGCGCCCCGTGCCGAGTCGACCGTGGTCGGCGCTCCGCTGGGGGCTCCCTGCACCGGTTCGCACGGTCCCGTCGGTCATCGCCCCGCCGGACCGACCGGACCGGCCCCCGCCGTGGAGCTCAGCGGCGCCGCCCGTGCCGAGGAACACCGTGTCGCCGGTCACCTGCTGGACGGCCGCGGCCCGCGCCGACCGGGCTGAGGCGCCCGGCCCGGCCGCCGCGTCACGCCGACGCCCGTCCGGGCCGCCCCCGCCCCTCGCGCGCCCACCCCGGGCCGGAATCGCGCCACCGCAGCGGTGGCCCCACGCCTCCGGCCCCAGCAGGACACTGGAGACCCGGACATGACGGTGCTTCCCGGAACCGACGCCCCCACCGACGCCCCCGCCCACCACTGTCCGGTCCGCGGGCCCGGCCGCCGTTCCCTGGAGGAGCTGCTGGCGGCCTCGGGCACCGGCGACCAGGCCGCCTTCGCCGAGCTGTACGACCGGGTCGCCGGCCGCGTGCTGACGACCGCGCTGGCCGTGGTCCGCGACCGCTCACTGGCCGAGGACGTGGCGCAGGAGACGCTGCTCGACGTGTGGCGCAACGCTGCCCGGTACCACCCGGAGCGGGGCGGCGGCTGGGGCTGGGTGCTGCGGATCACCCACCGGCGCGCGGTCGACCGGGTGCGCCACGAGCAGGCGCTCTCCGCCCGCGAGGAGCGCTTCCAGCGGACCGACGCGTTCCACCCCTACGACCCGGTGGCCGAGTACGTGGACCGTGCCGCCGACGGGGAGACGGTCCTCGCCGGGCTGGACTCCCTCACCGCGCTCCAGCGCGAGGCGATCACCCTGGCCTTCTACGAGGGACTGAGCTACCCGCAGGTCGCCCGACAGCTAGACCTCCCGCTGGGGACGGTCAAGACGCGGATGCGGGACGGGCTGAAGCGGCTCCGGACCCGGCTCGGCCACCTCCGCGACCGCACCCCGGAGGCACGTCACGCGGCCTGAGGGCGCGCCGCCCGGCCGGGCGGCGCCCGTCGGGCCCCGTCGCTCCCGCCGATGCCGGGCGCGGGCCCGCGGTGCCGCCGGAGGCATCGGTCCGCACGGCGGCGACCCGCGGCGACCTGCCGCCTTGTCGCGGTCCGCACGGGGCGAGCGGGTCGGAGGGCGGGCGGCGCCGGTGAGCGGACCCGGCTCGGCTCCGCGGGCGTGCCGGTGGCCCGATCGGACAGCCTGCGGGCGGACCCGGATCAGGCGGTGAGCTGGGAGAGCCCCTCGGTCGCGATGCGCTCGAACAGGTCCTGGTCGGCGGCGAACACCGAGTCGGGGATCGGCCAGTGCACCAGCATCTCGGTGAACCCCAGTTCGTGGACGCGCCCGGCGAGGTCGACGAAGGCGTCCACCGACTCCAGCGGGCGGTGCGGGGTGAAGCCGGTCAGGAGCACCTTGCCGATGGCGCCCGGCTCCCGGCCCGCCTCGGCGCAGGCCCCGGCGAGCCGGTCGACCTGGCGGGCGAGTCCGTCCAGCGCCTCCTTGGGTGAGGCGTCCGCCGTCGACGGGTCGCCCGTGGTGACCCACGCCTGGCCGTGGCGGGCGGCGAGCCGCATGCCACGCGGCCCCGTCGCAGCGATCGCGAACGGCAGTCGGGGCCGCTGCACGCAGCCGGGGATGTTGCGCACGTCGCGGGCCGAGTAGAAGTCGCCCTTGAAGGAGACCCCGCCGGGGCCGCCCTCGGTCAGCAGCCGGTCGAGGAGCGGCACGAACTCCCCGAAGCGGTCGGCGCGTTCGCGGGGGGTCCAGGCGTCGTGGCCGAGAGCGGTGGCGTCGAACCCGTTGCCGCCCGCACCGATGCCCAGCGTGACGCGGCCGTCGGCGACGTCGTCGAGGGTGATCAGGTCCTTGGCCAGGGTGACCGGGTGGCGGAAGTTCGGCGAGGTCACCATGGTGCCGAGCCGCAGCCGGTCGGTGACCGCCGCCGCGGCGGTCAGCGTCGGGACGGCGCCGAACCACGCCTGGTCGCGGAAGCTGCGCCAGCTGAGGTGGTCGTAGGTGTAGGCCGTGTGGAAGCCCAACTCCTCCGCGCGCTGCCAGACCTGCCTACCCCCCTGCGACCAGCGACGTACCGGCAGGATCACGGTGGAGAGCCGCAGCGGGGCGGCGGGGGGTGAATCAGCCATGGGAGGCAGAGTAGGCCATTCGGCCACCTCTGCCCCGCCCCGCGTCGGCCCCGCCACCGGCGCGCGGTGCGGTGCGGCGGTCCGCGTACGCCCGCGTGTGTCGCCCACCCGGTCCGGGTGCGGGGCACGGCGGAAGGGGCCACGCACGGCTCGTCCGCGTATCGGGGGTGAGCGGCACCGCGGTCGGGTGGCGCTCGGCCGGGTGACGGGTCCCGGCAGTGGCGGCGGCGCGCACGGGGCGCACCGGGAAGTCGCCCGGCACCACCCCTGGGGCTGTCACGCGGCGCTCACGCACCGTTCCGAGGCTGTCGGGCGGCGGTATACGGCCAAGGGTGGTCTTTCGGTCGGGTGGTGACCGGTGACCGGTCCGGCGGTGCAATTCGGGAGGTTCGGCCCGGCGGTGCGGGGACGTGCGTCGGGTAACGTCCGGTGTCGCCCGTTAGGGGCGATTTATCCTCTGGCTCATCCGTGACCACTACTGCACACATGTGCTGGCATATGCGCGAGGATTATTGCCGTGACCGAGACTCACCGCGTACGTCCTCATCCGGAACACCGTCCCCGACTCATCGCCACCGACCTCGACGGCACGCTCCTCGCCGACGATCGCACCGTCTCGCGCCGCACTCTCGACGCGCTCGCCGCCGCATCCGACGCCGGTGTCGAGACCGTCTTCGTGACCGGGCGGCCCGCCCGCTGGCTGGAGGTGGTGAGCGCCGTCCGGGACCGGACGGTCGCCATCTGCGCCAACGGCGCCGCCATCGCGGACCTCACCGCTTTCGGCACCGGCGACCCCGCCGCCGACCCCGCCGCGCCGGTCGCCGGCGGTGGCCTCCCGCAGTCCGCCGCACCCCGGCTCATCGAGGTCCACCAGCTCCTCCCCGAGGACGCCCGTGCCCTGGCCGTCGCATTGCGCTGCGCCGTGCCGGGCATCACCTTCGCGGTGGAGCGGACCACCGGCATGCACTACGAGCCGGACTACCCGACGTACTTCCCCGGCGCCGTGGCCGGTGTCGCCCCCATCGAGAAACTCCTCGACGAGACCGCCGAGTTCGCGGACCAACCGATCATCAAACTGCTCGCCCGCCACACCGCGACCGACCCGGACCGGCTGCTCGCCGCCGCACGCGCCGCCGCCCCCGGGATGGGGGAGTTCACCCGCTCCAGCGCCAGCGCCCTGGTCGAGATCAGCGCCAGGGGAGTGAGCAAGGCGACCACTCTGGCCGCTTACTGCGCCCGCCGGGGCCTGGGACCCGAGGACGTGGTGGCCTTCGGCGACATGCCGAACGACCTGGAGATGCTCGGCTGGGCCGGCCGCTCCTACGCGATGGCCAACGCCCACCCCGACGTGCTGGCGGTGGCCACCCACCGCACCGCGGCCAACACCGAGGACGGCGTGGCCCGAGCGGTCGAGGCGATGCTCGCCGACCTCCCCGCCCCCGCCGGTGCCGGGGCGCTCGCCGGCGGAGTGCCGGGGCGCTGACCCGGGCGGGCGTGGGGCGTACCGCGCCCCACGCC
>NZ_JAAVJB010000351.1 GCF_012034385.1 Streptomyces spiramenti | reverse complement strand
GGCGTGGACCCGCGCCCGCGGCGGGGGCCCACGGCCACGCCTACGCGGCGGCGTCGACGTCGTACCCGGCGGGCGCCGGGGAACGCGGCGGCGAGCACCCGGCCGACGAGGGCGCGGAGACCGGCCCGATGTCCACCGGGGGCACGCACCGCCGGGACAGCGGGCCGCGCCAGGAGTACCTCGACGCATTCGACCAGCTGCCGCGGCCGTCGCAGCCCGCACGCGGCGCCTCTCCCCGTCCCCGGCCGGGAGCGACCGCGGAGCAGCCGCCGACCTCCGGTCCCGCGACGGCGACCGACGGCGACGGCGACGGTGAGGAACCCGCACCGCCCGCGCCGACCGGCGTCGGCGGCAGCTGGGCCAGGACCGTCACCGGTCTCGCCGCCGCCGGCGTCGTCACCGTGCTGACCATCTCCGTCATGGGCCAGATGGCCGAGGCGGAGCAGCCCGGTGCCACCGCCGGCCAGGGCACCGCGGACATCGAGGGCGAGGACGGGGCCGGGCAGGGCGACAAGTCGCCCAACGGCACCGGCGGCGCCGTCGACGAGGGGACGGAGGAGTCGGCTCTCTCCTACGACGACGCCATGGCCCAGCAGGACCCGTTCGACCCGGAGCTGACCGGCACCGGCGAACTGGTCCCGGTCGTGGGCGCCGAGGACGGCACCTTCCCGGACGCCCCCGAGCAGCTGCGCTACCGCGTCGATGTCGAGGAGGGCATCGGGCTGGACCCGGAGCTCTTCGCCGAGGCCGTCCACCGGACGCTGAGCGACCCCCGGAGCTGGACCAACCACGGCGCTCGCTCCTTCACCCGGGTCTCCTCCGGCAACCACGACTTCGTCGTGACACTCGCCTCGCCGGGGACCACCGCCGAGTGGTGTGCCAAGTCGGGACTCAACACCACCATCGACAACGTCTCCTGCGACTCGGCCACCACCGATCGCGTGATGATCAACGCGTGGCGCTGGGCGCAGGGCGCCGACACCTACGGGCCGGACCGCATGCACGAGTACCGGCAGATGCTCATCAACCACGAGGTCGGCCACCGGGTGGGCTACGGCCACGCCGTCTGCCCCTCCGAGGGCGCCCTGGCCCCGGTCATGATGCAGCAGACCAAGTTCCTGACGATCAACGGGATCACGTGCGAGGCCAACGCCTGGCCGCACCCGGTCAGTAGCTGATCCGCTCCGGCGCGCGGACCACCCGCTTCGCGCGCCGCCCCGTCGGACGCGCACCCGGGCACCGTGCGCGATCCCACCGCGCAGCGCCGCGGCGGGGCCGGAGGGCGGTGCCGACGCGGCCGTCGTCGTGCGGGGACGAGAGACCCACCCGACGACTCGTGCCCCCGCGCTCGGTGCCCCGGGCGCCGCGTCTCCCGGCGCCGTACGCGCCGGACCGCCCTCACCGTCGCGTCCCGGTCCGACGCACCGCCCGGCGCTCGCGCACCGCCGGAGGGCGCGGCCTCTGTCGCGGCCGGCACGGGTGACTCGGTTCCCGACCCCGCGCGGACCCCGCGGCCCGCCCGACGCCGCCGACGCCGCGTCAACCGCGGACGGTGAGCTGCCGACCTCGCTCAACTGTCCGGACTCCCGTAACGCTTGCGGGGGCGCATGGTTACGTTTCTTCACCCCTTCCGGTGGCAGGACGGACAACCGTCCGTCGCGGCGCCCGTGCGGCGACTTACCTTCTTCCCGCAGGTTCCGCCCGGGGCGCACCACCGCTCCCGGCGCGGCGACTACCGAGAGTCCCGTCCGTCGGGGAGAAGGGGGTGCACCGGTGCGCGTAGCACTGCTCACCGAGGGTGGCTACCCGTATGCGCGCGGCGAGTCCGGCGGCTGGTGCGAGCGGCTGCTGCGCGGCCTCCGTGACCACGACTTCGAGATCTGCGCTCTCAGCCGGACCGCCCGGCAGCACGCCGGGCCGCGCAGCGCGCTCCCGCCGAACGTGGCCCTCGTGCGGACCGCGCCGCTCTGGGGCCCGCCGCCCGACGAGCACCGGGGCGACGGTCGCGTGTCGCGGCGCCTCGGCCGCCGGTACGCCGACGCCTTCGCCGAGCTCACCGCCGCGCTGTGCGGTGCCGCGCCCCCCGTCCCGGCCCTCCGACCGACCGCCGACGTCCCCGCGACCGCGGAGGCCTCCCCGGCCACCGACTCCCGCTCGGACGACGACGCGGGGGCAGCCGTGGGCCCCGCCCCCGGCGGGGTGGCGGACCGTTTCGGCGGCGGGTTGTACGCCCTGGCGGACCTCGCCGCGGACCACGGCGGGCTCAGCGGCTGGCTCCGGTCGGAGGGGGCCGTTCGCGTGCTGGAGGCCGCGTGCCGCGCTCCGGGCGCGCCGCGCGCCGTGCACAGCGCCCGGGTCACCGACCTGCTCGCCGTCGTCGAGCGACTCGAACGGGTGCTGCGTCCCGTTTCGTTGGACTGGTACGGGCTCGCCGCCGGCAGGACGGAGGGCGGCGACCCGGGGCTCGCGGCCGTGGAGCTGTGCCATGCCGTGGGCGGGGGTGCGGCGGCGCTCCCGGGGCTGCTGGCCCGTCACTTCCACGGGACACCGCTGCTCGTCACCGAGCACGGTGCCCGCCTGCGCGAGCACTACCTCGTCAGCGCCGCCCACGCGGTCGCCCCCTCGGCTCCCTCCGCACCGGTGCGGGCGCTGCTGTCGGCGTTCCAGTCCAGGCTGGCGCACGAGGTGTACACCGCGGCGGCGCTGATCACCCCCGGCAACACCCACACCCGCCGCTGGCAGGAACGGTGCGGCGCGGACCGAGGCCGGTTGCGCACGGTCTACCCGGGCATGGACGCGCGGCCGTTCCACGGGGTCGCCCGTGAGAGCACCCGGGTGGCCGTACCGGCCGGCGCGGTGGGAGCGGAGGCCGCCGCGGCTCCCGCCCGGCCGGAGCGCGTCGGCGCCGCGCCCCGGGGGGCCGCGACCGGGCCCGCGGCGACGCTCGTCTGGGTGGGGGTCGTCGAGCCGGGCAAGGACCTCGTGGGACTGCTGCACGCCTTCGCCGAAGTGCGCCGCTCGGTGCCCGACGTCCGGCTGCGGCTGGTCGCCACCCCGCAGCGGGGCCGGACCGACCCGGAGTACCTCGCCCACTGCCGGTCGCTCGCCGCCCACCTCTTTCCCGACGAGGCGTCCGACCGCCACGCCGTGGGGGACAACCCGGTGCGGTTCGAGGAGGTCGGTGAGCCCGCGGTGCCGACCGTCGCCGACGCCTACGCGGACGCGTCGGTCGCGGTGCTCTCCAGCGTCACCGAGGGGTTCCCGGTGCAGTTGGTCGAGTCGATGTTCTGCGCCCGTGCCACCGTCTCCACCGACGTCGGCGCGGTCTGCGAGGCCATCGGCGGCACCGGCCTGGTGGTCCCGCCCCGCAACCCCCGCGCGCTCGCCGACGCCTGCGTGGACCTGCTGACCGATCCGGCCCGCCGGGAGCGCCTCGGTGGCGCGGCCCGGGCGCGTGCGCTGGAGCTGTTCACCGTCGAGCAGAGCCTCGCCGCGTTCCGGTCGATCTACCTGGAGCTGATCTCCGACAGCCCGGCCCGCTGGTCCGAGGCCGTCCGCAGCGCCGCCGACCAGCCGTTCTCCCGCCCCGCCGAGGCCCACCTCCCCGCCCGACTCCCGGCCTCCGTGCCGAGTTGGGCCCGCCGGCCGATAGCCGACGACGACCGCCCCTCCCGCCGCGCGACCGGGACGGAGCCGGGTGACCGAGCCCCGGCGACCGGCGGCACCGCTCCGGTGGGGCCGTCCCGCCCGGCGGCCGGTGGCGCCCCGGGCCCCGGG
>NZ_JAAVJB010000350.1 GCF_012034385.1 Streptomyces spiramenti | reverse complement strand
CCCGAGGCACGCGCTCCGCCGCTCGGGCGGCGACCGGACGACGGGCGCGGCGCGGCGGTGGGGACACGGTCGGCCGTCGCGCCCGCCGTGCGGCTCCGGCCGCGCCCGGCGACGGCGAGCGGCGACGGTGGGTTCCGACGGTGCGTCCGGTCGGCCCGGTGCCGGGGCGGTTCGGGGCTGTGCGGTGGCTCCATGGCCCCACCGTCGGGGGCCGGGGGGTGCCTGTCCAGCTCCGGTCGCCCGATCGGGGGACGGCAAAATAACGGCAAAGCCGCCGGTCGACCGAAGTGGCGGGCGGAGGTGTGGACCTCTGCCGCACCGCAGGCACCCGGGGGCGCCGGGGTGAAAGCAGCACCCCACCGCACGCGCGGCAGCCCGAGGCGGTCGCGGCGGGTCGTTGACGCGGGGCGCCCGACCCGCTACCCCTGGGGGACACCGGGTCGCGCCGACCGCACCCGTCGCTCCGCTCGCGCCGGCCGCGCCGCGGCGGTGTCCGGCACGTCCCGCACCCGACGCCCCACGCACGGGAGACCCACTTGCCCACCCACGCCCCGGCACGGCCCGCCGCCGCCTCGCGCATCCGTCGCCCCGTGCGGCTCGTCGCCGCCACGGCGGCGGTCGCCGTGGCGCTGCCGCTCCTCCAAGCCGGCCCCTCGGCCGTCGCCGACGTGAACGCCGGTGAGGGCGCGCTCCAGGCGGCCTTCGCCGCGGCGGCCGAGGAACACGGCGTACCGGAGGAGGTGCTGCTGGGAGTGGGCTACCTCCAGTCCCGGTGGGACGGCCACCGGGGCGCTCCCAGCGTGGCGGGCGGGTACGGGCCGATGCACCTGACGGATGTCCGGACCGCGCTGGCCGCCGAACCCGGTGACAACCACCACCTGCACGGCGACGAGGACCCACGCGGCGACACCGGCCGCCCGTCGGACCCCGCCCACGCGCCGGAACCGGCCGCACCCACCGCGCCCGCACCCGACGCCGAGCGCGGGCGCACGGTGGAGCGGGCGGCGGAGCTCACCGGGCTGCGACCCCACCGACTGCGGTCCGGCAACGCGGCGAACGTACAGGGCGGCGCCGCGTTGCTGGCCGCGTCCCAGCGGGAGCTGGGGCTCCCGGCGAGCGAGGACCCCGCCGACTGGTACGCGGCGGTCGCCGGGTACGGCGGCAGCGACAGCCGTCCGGCGGCGGAGGCCTTCGCCGACGAGGTGTTCGCCGTCATCGCCGAGGGCGCGGAGCGCACCACCGACGACGGCCAGCACGTCGTGCTGCCCGCCACCGAGGTCGCCCCCCGCACCGGCCAGGCCGCACTGCTCGCGTTGCCCCCGGCCGGGCCCGAGGGCGGCCCCGCACCCGCCGAGGAGCCGGCGGGCGCGGCCGGCGACCGGGCAGAGTGCCCCGCGGCCCTCTCCTGCGAGTGGATCGACGCCGCCTACGAGGAGTACGAGCGGCCCGACGGCGGTCTCACCTACGGGAACCACGACAAGGCCGACCGTCCCGCTTCGCAGCGGGTCCGGTACGTCGTCGTGCACGACATGGAGGGCTACTTCGGGCCCTCCGTCGACCTGGTGCAGGACCCGACCTGGGCGTCCTGGCAGTACAGCCTGCGCGCCTCGGACGGCCACGTCGCGCAGCACGTCCCCGCCCGGGACGTCGCCTGGCACGCGGGCAACTGGTACGTCAACGCCGCCTCGATCGGGCTGGAGCACGAGGGGTTCCTGCGGGCGCCGGGCACCTGGTACACCGAGGCGATGTACCGGGCCTCCGCCCGCCTGGTGGCGTACCTCGCCGAGCGGCACGGCATCCCGCTGGACCGGCACCACGTCATCGGCCACGACAACGTGCCCGGGGTGGGCCCGGACAACATCCCCGGCATGCACACCGATCCCGGCCCGTACTGGGACTGGGCGCACTACTTCTCGCTGCTGGGCGCGCCGATCACCGCCGACGGGGCGGCGGACTCGCCGCTGGTGACCGTCGCCCCCGCCTACGACGCGCACCGCCCCGGCTACACCGGTTGCGACCCGGACGACACGGCGGCCCCGTGCGAACCGCACGGCTCCAGCGGCGTCCGGCTGCACACCGGGCCCTCGGCGGACGCGCCGCTCGTCCCCGACCCGGGCACCCACCCGGGCCGTGAGGAGTCGGGCACCTCGATCCACGACATCGGCGCGCGCGCCTCCACGGGGCAGCAGTTCGCCCTGGCCGGTCGGGACGGCGAGTGGACCGCCATCTGGTTCAACGGCCGGCGGGCCTGGTTCCACGACCCGGAGGAGCGGCCGGCGGCGGTGCCCGGCAGCGGCTGGGTCGCCACCCCGAAGGAGGGCGTCGAGCGGGTCCCCGTGTACGGCGTCGCCTACCCGGAGGCTTCGGACTACCCGGAGGGGGTGGCCGTCCGCGCGGCCGAGCCGCTGCCCTACCGGTTCACCTCCGGGCAGTCCTACGCCGTGGGCCGCGGCGGCGAGGCGTTCGAGGGGGAGTTCTACTCGGCGACCACCTTCGACCCGGCGGACCACCAGGTGGTGCGCGGGCAGCTCTACCACCAGATCCAGCTCGGCCACCGCATCGCGTTCGTCCGGGCGGACGACGTCGACGTGCGCCCGGCCGGCTGACACCTCCATGGACCGGGGGCGGGTGGCGACGTACGGCAAGCGGACGTCCGGCTTCCGGACGTCGCCGCTCGTGCATCCGCCGACCCCTTGCCCGTTCACCGCCCGCGACTACGCTGTCCCCAGCCGTTGACCAGGCGGGGAGGGCCCTTGCGTCGGAACGATATGGCCGTGCTC
Source organism: Streptomyces spiramenti (assembly GCF_012034385.1). Lineage (GTDB taxonomy): Bacteria > Actinomycetota > Actinomycetes > Streptomycetales > Streptomycetaceae > Streptomyces > Streptomyces spiramenti. The sequence goes on along the minus strand of NZ_JAAVJB010000350.1, from coordinate 997 downwards.
GGCCTGTCCGCCGAGGAGGAGCTGGTGTACCGCCACTTCCTCCGTGAGCCGGACTCCGACCCGGCGACCGTGCCCGAACGGCTGGAGCTGGAGCGGGCGAAGGCCGACGACGCGGTGCAACGTCTGCGCGTCATCGGCCTGTTGCGTACCGACACCCGGCCGGGCATGCTCAGCCCGGCGGATCCGGAGACCGCGGTCGCCCGCCTCACCGAGCTGCGATTGCGCGCGCTCTACCGGGAGATCCAGCTGATCACCCAGTCCCGCCACCTGCTCGACGCGCTCCGCGCGGAGACGGGGGTCCCGTTGCCGACCCCCCGCGGCATCGAGCAGCTCAGCGACTGGCCGCAGGTCCGCAGCCGCATCGACGACCTGGCGTTCTTCGCCCGCGACGAGATCCTCTCCGTCGAGCCGCGGCTGGAGATACCGCCCGAGCAGCTGGCCCATTCACGGGAGTTGAACACGCGCTCGCTCCGCCGCGGGGTGCGGCTGCGGCACGTCGTGGTGCGGGAGGCGCTCGGCAACCCCTGCACCGTGGAGTACCTCGGGGAGCTGGTCTCCCGGGGCGCCCGGGTCCGGGTCGCCGACCGTCTCGCCGAACACATCCTGGTCTACGACCGCAACGCCGCGCTGGTTCCGATCGACCCGTGGGACACCGACCGCGGCGCGCTGCTCGCCCACTCCAGCGGACTGGTGGGCAACCTGGTGACGCTCTTCGAGAAGATCTGGGACGAGGCCGAGTCCCTCTCCGTGCTGCTGCGGGAGCCGGAGCTGGAGAACGCGCCGCTCTCCGAACCGGGACGCAGGGTGCTGACGTTGATGTGCACGGCGGCGAAGGACGAGTCCGCCGCGCGTGACCTCGGCGTCTCCGTCCGCACCTACCGGCGCTACGTCGCCGAGGTCATGCAGCGCCTGGGCGCCGCCAGCCGCGCACAGGCCGCGCTGCTGGCCCGCGAGCGGGGCTGGATCTGACCGCCCCGCCGCCCCCGGGGGGCGGCGG
>NZ_JAAVJB010000034.1 GCF_012034385.1 Streptomyces spiramenti | reverse complement strand
CCCAGCATCACGACCATCTCCACTCCCAGCTCGTGGGCGAAGGCGAGGATCTCGTTGCAGAAGGTCCGCCAGCGCATGCTCGGGAGGTAGCGCTCGAACTCACGGGCGATGGCCTCGCCGCTCGCCTCGGGAAGGTCCGCGGTGTCCTTGGCCTCCTCCAGCGACTGCACGTACTCGGCGACCTCGGAGTCGTCGGCGGCCAACTGGTCGACGCCGAGCTGCCACGCCCGCGCGTCCTCCGTGAGATCGCCCAGCGGCACGGACAGCCCGAGCAGGTCCTCCAGCGCGTGCAGCAGGGCCAGCGTCGCCTTCGGGTTGGGCGGCTGCGAGACGTAGTGGGGCACCCCCGCCCAGAGACTCACCGCGGGGACGCCGGCGTGCGCACAGGCTTCCTGGAGCACCCCCACGACACCGGTGGGACCCTCGTAGCGGGACTCCTCGACGTTGAGCGAGCGGGCGAGCTTGTCGTCGGAGGTGACGCTGCTGACGGGCACCGGCCGGGTGTGCGGTGTGTCGCCGAGCAGCGCGCCCAGCATCACGACCATCTCCACTCCCAGCTCGTGGGCGAAGGCGAGGATCTCGTTGCAGAAGGTCCGCCAGCGCATGCTCGGCTCGACACCGCGGACCAGCACCAGGTCGCGGGCCCGGCCGTTGCCCGCCTCGGCGCTGACGCGCACCACGGACAGGCGTGTGGTGGGCCAGGTGATCCGGCGCACGCCGCCGTCCAGCCACATCAGCGGACGGTTGACCTGGAAGTCGTAGTACTCCTCGGCGTCGAGCGCCGCGAAGACCTCGCCCTTCCACGCCTGGTCGAGATGGTCGAGCGCGGCGGAGGCTGCGTCCCCGGCATCGTTCCAGCCTTCGAACGCGGCCACCATGACCGGGTCGACCAGCTCGGGAACTCCCTCGAGCTCGATCACCCAGCGCCTCCTTCCGGCCGGACGGTCGGTCGGCGGTGCCGCGCGACGCCCGGTCTTCTCGGTCGTTCCTTGCGAGCCCAGCCTACGGCGTGACCGTGCCCACGACAGGGGGTTCGTACGCCTGCGGCCGACGGGCGGTCGGAGTACGCCGCGCGCCCGGCCGGGACGCCGGTCCCGACACGGCGGCGGGGCCGACCGGGACACCCGGTCGGCCCCGCCCGCGGTGCGCCGTCAGCGCTTCTCGTCCTCCAGCCAACCCATGGTGCGTTCGACCGCCTTCAGCCAGTACTTGTACTCGTGTTCGCGGTCGGCCGCGTCCATCTCGGGCTCCCACCGGTGGTCCTCGCGCCAGTTGGCGCGCAGCTCGTCGGTGGAGCCCCAGAACCCGGTCGCCAGCCCGGCGGCGTAGGCCGCGCCCAGGCAGGTGGTCTCGGTGACCTCCGGGCGCACCACGGGGACGTCCAGGAAGTCGGAGATCTTCTGCATCAGCAGCCCGTTGGCGGTCATGCCGCCGTCGGCCTTCAGGGTGGTGAGTTCCACCCCCGAGTCCTTGTGCATGGCGTCGGTGATCTCCCGCGTCTGCCAGGCGGTGGCCTCCAGCACGGCGCGGGCGATGTGGGCCTTGGTGACGTACCGGGTGAGTCCTGCGATCACGCCCCGGGCGTCCGCCCGCCAGTAGGGGGCGAACAGGCCGGAGAACGCCGGGACGAAGTAGGTCCCGCCGTTGTCGTCGACCGATCGTGCCAGCGGCTCGATCTCCGACGCGTCCGAGATCAGCCCCATCTGGTCGCGCATCCACTGCACCAGCGAGCCCGTCACGGCAATGGCGCCCTCCAGGGCGTACACCGGCTTCTGGTCGCCGATCCGGTAGCCGACGGTGGTCAGCAGGCCGGCGTAGGAGTTGACCGGCTTCTCCCCGGTGTTCATCAGCACGAAGGTTCCGGTGCCGTACGTCGACTTGCCCTCGCCCTCGGCGAAGCAGGTCTGGCCGAACAGTGCGGCCTGCTGGTCGCCGAGCGCGGAGGCCACCGGGATGCCGTCCAGCGGCCCGCCCTTGGCGTTGCCGTAGACCTCGGCCGAGGAGCGGATCTCCGGGAGCACCGCCGTCGGCACGCCCATGGACTCGCAGATGCGCGTGTCCCAGTCCAGGGTGCGCAGGTTCATCAGCATCGTCCGCGAGGCGTTGGTGACGTCGGTGACGTGCCGACCTCCGTCCGGGCCCCCGGTGAGGTTCCAGATGACCCAGGAGTCCATCGTGCCGAACAGGACCTCGCCCCGCTCCGCCCGCTCGCGGAGCCCCTCGACGTTGTCGAGCAGCCAGCGGATCTTCGGCCCCGCGAAGTACGAGGCCAGCGGAAGGCCGGTCTCCCTCCGGAACCGGTCCTGTCCGACGTTCCGGCCCAGATCCCGACAGATCGCGTCGGTACGGGTGTCCTGCCAGACGATGGCGTTGTGGACGGGGCGGCCGGTGGCGCGGTCCCAGAGCAGCGTGGTCTCGCGCTGGTTGGTGATGCCGATGGCCTTGACCTCGTCGCGCGTCACCGACGCCTTGGCCAGGGCGCCCGCCACGACCTTCTGCACGTTGGCCCAGATCTCGGCCGCGTCGTGCTCGACCCACCCCGGGCGGGGGAGTATCTGCTCGTGCTCCTTCTGCTCGACCCCGACAATCGTCCCCGCGCGGTCGAACACGATGCACCGGCTGCTGGTGGTTCCCTGGTCGATCGCCGCGATGAACTCGCGGGGATCGACCCTGCTGGCATGCGTCTCACTCATGGTGCGGCTCCTGGTCTGCTGCGGTGGTCACTGGGGAGGAAGCGGTACGGCGGACGGCGGCTCAGAAGGCGAGGCGCGAGATGCCCGCGGCGAGCGCGCCGCCCGCGAGCGGACCCAGCACCGGGATCCACGCGTAGCCCCAGTCGGAGCCGCCCTTGTTGGGCAGCGGCAGCAGCGAGTGCACGATCCGGGGGCCGAGGTCGCGTGCCGGGTTGATGGCGTACCCGGTCGGGCCACCGAGCGACAGGCCGATGGCGACGACGACCAGCGCCACCATCAGGCCGCCCAGCCCGGTGACCTGGAGGTCCTCGTTCACACCCAGTCGGATGACGGCGAGCACCAGCACGGTGGTGGCGATCAGCTCGGTGGCGAAGTTCTGCCACGGGCTGCGGATCTCCGGGCCCGTGGAGAAGATTCCCAGCACGGGTCCGGGACCCTTGTGGTGGTGGCGCCCGCTCTCGGCGGTCCGCTCGGCGCCCTGTTCGGCGGCGGCCACGGCGGGGTCCCGCAGATGCGCCTGGAAGTGGCCGAAGTAGGCGATCCAGACCAGGGCGGCGCCGATCATCGCCCCGATCATCTGACCCGCCCAGTAGACCCAGACGTTGTCCCAGTTCCCGCTGTCCAGGGCGAGCCCGAGGGTCACGGCGGGGTTGATGTGCGCGCCCGACAGCTCCGTCGAGATGTAGACGCCGCTGAGGACGGCGAATCCCCAGCCGAAGGTGATCGCCAGCCAGCCGGCGCCGAACGCCTTCGACTTCTTGAGGACGACCCCGGCGACGACGCCGCCGCCGAGCAGGATCAGGACGGCCGTCCCGAGTATCTCGCCGATGAATATGTCTGAACTGGACACCATGCCTCCTCGTCCGAGCCCGGTGCCGGTCCCGGGGGAGGGCGACCGAGCCGCCTTCCCGTTCGGAAGTTCGACCGGCGAACGGTGGTACTACCTGTGACGGGTGTCCCCCTGATCGTTACGGGAAACTTCCCGGTCAGCGCCTGTACGCATATCGGCATTATGTGCCGGTTCCGGCGGGCTGTCGCGCGCTGTCGTCCACCGCCCGGCCCGCCGGAGGGCCGACGAGCGGGACCCGACACGCCCGGGCGTCGCAGCGCCGACACCCCGCCCGGCACCGGCGTCGCGGGCTGTCCGATCGGCGGGACGGTCCGGGTGCTCCTCATGGCCTGCCGTTACGCTGACCCGGTACGCCCCCGCCGGGGCGTAAAGCCGACAGCCGTCGCACCCCCAGGGAGTCACCCCATGGCCTCGTCCACCCTGCCCACCGCCAGCCCCGCGCAACGTGTCGCCGCGTTCCGGGAAGCGATCGCCTCCCGCGTGGTCGTCGCCGACGGCGGAATGGGCACCATGCTCCAGGCGGCCGACCCCACCCTGGAGGACTTCGAGGACCTCGAGGGGTGCAACGAGATCCTCAACGTCACCCGGCCCGACATCGTGCGCTCGGTCCACGCCGAGTACTTCGCGGCCGGTGTGGACTGCGTCGAGACCAACACCTTCGGCGCCAACCACGCGGCCCTCGCCGAGTACGACATCCCCGAACGCGTCCACGAGCTCTCCGAGGCGGGCGCCAGGGTCGCCCGCGAGGCCGCCGACGGCTTCGCCGCGCAGGACGGCCGGATGCGCTGGGTCCTCGGCTCCATGGGCCCGGGAACGAAGCTCCCGACCCTCGGCCACGCCCCCTACGGACTGCTGCGCGACGCCTACGAGCGCAACGCCGACGGCCTGCTCGCCGGGGGCGCGGACGCCCTGCTGGTGGAGACCACCCAGGACCTCCTGCAGACCAAGGCCGCCGTCATCGGCGCCCGGCGCGCCCTCACCGCCGCCGGCTCGGCGGCACCCCTCATCGTCTCCGTCACCGTCGAGACGACCGGCACCATGCTGCTCGGCTCCGAGATCGGCGCCGCGCTCACCGCGCTGGAACCCCTCGGCATCGACATGATCGGCATGAACTGCGCCACCGGCCCCGCCGAGATGAGCGAGCACCTGCGCTACCTCGCCCAGCACGCACGCGTCCCGCTGGCGTGCATGCCCAACGCCGGGCTCCCCGTCCTCGGCCGCGACGGCGCGTACTACCCGCTCACCGCGCCCGAGCTGGCGGACGCCCAGGAGACGTTCGTCAGCGACTTCGGCCTGTCGCTCGTCGGCGGCTGCTGCGGCACGACACCGGAGCACATGCGGCAGGTCGTCGAGAGGGTCCGGGGGCTGACCCCGGCGGCACGCACCCCCCGACCCGAGCCCGGTGCCGCCTCGCTGTACCAGACGGTGCCGTTCCAGCAGGACGCCTCCTACCTCGCCATCGGCGAGCGCACCAACGCCAACGGCTCCCGCAAGTTCCGGGAGGCCATGCTGGACGCCCGCTGGGACGACTGCGTGGAACTGGCGCGGGAGCAGATCCGCGAGGGCGCCCACTTCCTCGACCTCTGCATCGACTACGTGGGGCGCGACGGCACCGCCGACATGGCCGAGCTCGCCGGTCGGCTCGCCACCGCCTCCACCCTGCCGATCGTGCTGGACTCCACCGAGGTGGAGGTCATCCGCGCCGGCCTGGAGCGCCTCGGCGGCCGTGCCGTCATCAACTCGGTGAACTACGAGGACGGCGACGGGCCCGACTCCCGGTTCGCCCGCATCACCGGGCTCGCCGCCGAGCACGGCGCGGCGCTGATCGCTCTCACCATCGACGAGGAGGGCCAGGCCCGCACCGCCGAGAAGAAGGTCGAGATCGCCGAGCGGCTCATCGCCGACCTCACCGGGAACTGGGGCATCGAGGAGTCGGACATCCTCATCGACTGCCTGACCTTCACCATCTGTACCGGCCAGGAGGAGTCCCGCGGCGACGGGGTCGCCACCATCGAGGCCATCCGTGAGCTCAAGCGGCGCCACCCGCAGGTGCAGACCACCCTCGGCCTCTCCAACATCTCCTTCGGGCTCAACCCCGCCGCCCGCATGGTGCTCAACTCCGTCTTCCTCGACGAGTGCGTCAAGGCGGGACTCGACTCCGCCATCGTCCACGCCGCCAAGATCGTGCCGATCGCCCGGCTGGCGGAGGAGGAGGCCGCCGTCGCCCTCGACCTCATCCACGACCGCCGGAGCGAGGGGTACGACCCGCTTCAACGGTTGCTGGAGCTCTTCGACGGGGTGGACGCCAAGTCGGTGCGCGCCGGCCGCGCCGAGGAACTGGCGGCGCTGCCGCTGGAGGAGCGGCTGCGTCGCCGCATCATCGAGGGGGAGCGCAACGGCCTGGAGGCCGACCTGGAGGAGGCGCTCACCGAGCGGCCGGCTCTGGAGATCGTCAACCAGACCCTGCTGGCCGGGATGAAGACCGTCGGCGAGCTGTTCGGTTCCGGCCAGATGCAGCTGCCGTTCGTCCTCCAGTCCGCCGAGGTGATGAAGACCGCGGTCGCCCACCTGGAGCCGCACATGGAGAAGACGGACGAGGACGGCAAGGGCACCATCGTCCTCGCCACCGTCCGGGGCGATGTCCACGACATCGGCAAGAACCTCGTGGACATCATCCTCTCCAACAACGGCTACAACGTGGTCAACCTCGGCATCAAACAGCCGGTCAACGCCATTCTGGAGGCGGCGGCCGAGCACCGCGCCGACGTCATCGGCATGTCCGGTCTCCTGGTGAAGTCCACGGTGATCATGAAGGAGAACCTGGAGGAGCTGAACGCCCGCGGCATGGCGGCCGACTTCCCCGTCATCCTCGGCGGCGCCGCCCTCACCCGCGCCTACGTGGAGCAGGACCTCCACGAGATCTACGACGGCGAGGTCCGCTACGCCCGCGACGCCTTCGAGGGGCTCCGGCTGATGGACGCGCTGATCGGGGTCAAGCGTGGCGTGCCCGGCGTGACGCTCCCCGAGCTGAAGCGCCGCCGGGTACCCGCCCGCACCGCGCCCCGCGCCGACGCGCCCGAGGCGGCCGACGTGCCGCCCGCCCGCTCCGCGACCGCCACCGACGTCCCCGTCCCCGCTGCGCCGTTCACCGGCACCCGCATCGTCAAGGGGATCGCGCTCAAGGAGTACGCCTCCTGGCTCGACGAGGACGCCCTCTTCAAGGGGCAGTGGGGACTCAAGGGCAGCCGCACCGCCGACGGCCCCGACTACGAGGAGCTGCTGGAGTCCGAGGGCCGGCCCCGGCTGCGGGGCTGGCTGGACCGCCTCCACACCGACAACCTGCTGGAGGCGGCCGTCGTCCACGGCTACTTCCCCTGCCACGCCGACGGCGACGACCTCGTCATCCTCGACGAGGACGGCCGGGAGCGCACCCGCTTCACCTTCCCCCGGCAGAGCCGGGGCCGGCACCTCTGCCTCGCCGACTTCTTCCGCCCCAAGGAGAGCGGGGAGCTCGACGTCGTCGGCCTCCAGGTGGTCACCGTGGGCTCCCGCATCGGTGAGGCCACCGCCGAGCTCTTCGCGGCAGACGCCTACCGGGACTACCTGGAGCTGCACGGTCTCTCGGTCCAGCTGGCGGAAGCACTCGCCGAGTACTGGCACGCCCGCGTTCGGCAGGAACTCGGGATCGGCGGCGACGACCCGGCCGAGCTGTCGGGCATGTTCCGCACCGAGTACCAGGGCTGCCGCTACTCGCTCGGGTACCCCGCCTGTCCCGACCTGGAGGACCGCGCCAAGATCGCCGAGCTGCTGCAGCCCGAGCGCATCGGCGTCAAGCTCTCCGAGGAGTTCCAGCTCCACCCCGAGCAGTCCACCGACGCCATCGTGCTGCACCACCCGGAGGCGAACTACTTCAACGCGCGCTGAGCCCGCTGCACGGGTCGGAGTCCCGCACGGCGGCGGACGGACATCGCCCGTTCGCCGTCGTGCGGCTGCCCGTTCCGGTCCCCTCGGCGTACACTGACCGGTCCGGACCCGGCCGGTCGCCGCCCCGCACGCGGGGGAGGAGACCGGCCTTCCCTTCCCCCGGAGGTGCACGCGGATGACGACGTTCCTCCCGACGACGGACGGCGCGAGCGGCGGGGTCCCCGCCCCGCGCGCGGTCCTGCTCGACATGGACGGCACCCTGGTCGACACCGAGGGACTCTGGTGGGACGCCGAGGTCGCGGTCTTCGCCGGCCTCGGCCACACCCTCGCCGACCACCACCGCACCGTCGTCAGCGGCGGACCCATGGGCCGTGTCGGCCGTTACCTCATCGAGTCGACCGGCGCCGCCGTGACCCTGGAGGAGCTGGGCCCGCTCATCAACGCCGCGTTCCTCACGCGGCTCGCCTCCGGCTTCGACCTCATGCCGGGCGCCCGACGGCTGCTCGACGAGCTGACGGGGCAGGGCGTGCCGACCGCGCTGGTCTCCGCCTCCGACCGGGCCGTGGTGGACGTGGTGAGCACCGCCCTGGGCAGGGAGTCGTTCACCCTCACCGTCGCCGGCAACGACCTGCGCCGGAACAAGCCCCATCCCGACCCCTACCTCGCCGCCGCCGCCGGGCTCGGCGTGGCGCCCGAGGAGTGCGTGGCCGTCGAGGACACCCTCACCGGGGTCGCCGCCGCGGAGGCGGCCGGCTGCCAGGTGGTGGTGGTGCCCTCCGTCGTCCCGATCCCGCCCGCGCACCGCCGCAGCGTCGTGGCCTCGCTCACCGAGGTGGACCTGCGGTACCTGCGGGGCCTCTGGCCCGCGGCCCGTGCCGGGGAGCCCGCCGGTCCGCTCTGACCGTCTCGCCGCCCCCTCCGACAGTCGCCCCGCGACAGCCGCCCGCCCGCCGGTCCGCGCCGGTGGGGCGGTTCGGCGGCCGGTCCGCCACCGGCGCCCGTCAGCGACCGGGGCGCACCAGCCCGCTCTCGTAGGCGTACACAGCGGCCTGCACGCGGTCGCGCAGCCCGAGCTTGGTCAGGACGTGACCCACGTGCGTCTTCACCGTCGTCTCGCTGACGAACAGCTCCGCGGCGATCTCCGCGTTCGACATCCCCCGCGCCACCAGCCGGAGCACCTCCAGCTCGCGCTCGGTCAGCGTGCTCAGCGTCTCCGGCAGCGGGTCCTCCCCGGCCGGCAGTTTCCCGGCGTACTGGTCGAGGAGCCGCCGGGTGATGCTCGGCGCCAGCATCGCCTCGCCGGCGGCCACCACCCGGATCGCCTGCACCAGTTCGGCGGCGGGCGCGTCCTTCAGCAGGAACCCGCTGGCCCCCGCCCGCAGCGCCTCCACCACGTACTCGTCCAGGTCGAAGGTGGTCAGCACCAGGACCTTCACCGGGCCGTCCTTCGCCGGGCCGGTGATACGGCGGGTCGCCTCGACCCCGTCCATCCGGGGCATCCGGATGTCCATCAGCACGACATCGGGCTGCAAGGCCCGTACCTGCTCCAACGCCTGCTGACCGTCGCCGGCCTCACCCACGACAGCGAGGTCGCCCTCGGCCTCGAGGATCATGCGGAAACCGGTGCGCAGCAGGGGCTGGTCGTCGACCAGCAGCACACGAATGGGCACGGGCGCTCCTCACGGGACGGGTGTACCTGGCCCATTCTCGCTCACGCGCCCTCCGGCGCCTGCCGCCCCCCGCCGGCGGCAGGGGACGCCGCCTCCTCGCCCCCGCCCGCCGCGGGGGCGACGCCCGCGTCGACCAGCGGCAGGGTGTCCTGCACCAGCAGCGGGTAGGGCGGGGGAGTACCGCCGAACTCGGGACAGATCGCGCGGTAGCTGCACCAGCCGCAGAGCTTGGTGCGGCGCGGGCGCCAGTCGCCGGTCTCCGTGGCCTCCCGGATCGCCTCCCACAGCGCCAGCAGCTTGCGCTCCACCCCGAGGAGGTCCGCCTCCACCGGGTCGTAGTGCCGGACGTCACCGCTGCCCAGGTAGACCAGCTGGAGCCGCCGGGGCAGCACCCCCTTCAGGCGCCACACCACCAGGGCGTAGAACTTCATCTGGAACAGGGCGTCGCCGAAGTACTCGGGCCGGGGCGCCTTGCCCGTCTTGTAGTCGACGATGCGCACCTCGCCGGTGGGCGCGATGTCCACCCGGTCGATGACGCCCCGCAGTCGCAGACCCGAGTCGAGCTTGGTCTCCACCCACATCTCCCGCTCGGCGGGTTCCAGGCGGGTCGGGTCCTCCAGGGTGAACCACCGCTCGACGAGCTCCTCGGCGTCCGTCAGCCACCGCGCCAACCGCGCGGCTGCATCCGGCGCCGCCCTGTCCTCGTCCGATGCCGCCGAGCTCCCGGGCCCGCCCGCCGCGGGCTCGGACGGCTCGTCGGAGAAGAGCGCCGCCAGTTCGGGGCGGCGGGCCAGCAGCCGCTCCCACTCCTGCACCACCATCGACCGCGCCCGGCGCGGGGTGCGCTGCGCCGCCGGGGAGTCGAACACCCGCTCCAGCACGGCGTGGACGACGGTTCCCCGGGTCGCCGCCGCGCTGGGCTCCTCCGGCAGCCGGTCGATCACCCTGAACCGGTACAGCAGCGGACACTGCATGAAGTCCGCCGCACGGGACGGGGAGAGTGACGCGGTACGCGGTGCGGGTGACGCTTCCATGTGCAGAACCCTACGACCCGCCACCGACACCCGGCGCAATACCATCGTCATCGCGGGCCCGGCGCGGCATGATCGTGCCGATCACCGCGCGACGGACCGGCCGCGGACCGACCGTTCCCGCGCGACGCGGCGCCCGGCCGGACCATGCCGTCACCGCTCGTGCACGGCGACGAGAACACAGGACAAGGGGACACCGTGGGAGAGGCGGACCGGCCGGGAGCCGGCGGCTCCGGGAAGAAGCGCCCGGGCGGCGGGGGCGGCATCCTGATGGGCCGTATCTTCAAGGTCCCGGTGTACGTGGCGCCCAGCTGGTTCCTCGTCGCCGCACTGATCACCTGGTTCTTCGGCAACCAGCTGGAACGGATCATCCCCGGCATCGGCGGCACCCGCTACCTCGTCGCGCTGTTCTTCGCGGTCGCCTTCTACGCCTCGGTACTCGTGCACGAACTCGCGCACACGGTAGCGGCGTTGCGGTTCGGGCTCCCCGTCCGCCGCATCCAGCTCCAGTTCTTCGGCGGCGTCTCCGAGATCGAGAAGGACTCGCCGACCCCCGGGCGGGAGTTCGTCCTGGCCTTCGTCGGGCCGCTGCTCTCGCTGGTACTGGCCGGCGTCTTCTGGCTCGGCATGCTCGCCACCGAGGTCGGCACCGTCCCCGGTGTGCTGTTCGCCGGACTGATGCTCTCCAACCTCATCGTCGCGGTCTTCAACCTCCTGCCCGGCATGCCGCTCGACGGCGGGCGGATGCTGCGCGCGGTCGTCTGGAAGATCTCCGGCCGACCCATGACCGGCACGGTCGTCGCCGCCTGGGCGGGGCGCGCCCTCGCCGTCGCGGTACTGGTCGGGTTCCCGCTGGTCACCCACACCGGCATCGTGGTGGAGCGGCAGTCGTACACCGGGGTCGACTCCCTCACGGACGGCCTGCTCGCCGCCGTCCTCGCCGCGATCATCTGGACCGGCGCCGGCAACAGCCTGCGCATGGCCCGCCTCCGCGAACGCCTCCCCGGCCTGACCGCGACCGCGTTGACCCGCCGGGCCGTGCCGGTGCCCGCCGACGCCCCGCTCTCCGAGGCGCTGCGCCGCGCCAACGACGCCGGCGCCCGCGCGCTGGTCGTCGTCGAACCCGACGGCACCCCCAGCGCGCTGGTCAAGGAGTCCGCCATCGCGGCGGTCCCCGACCACCGACGCCCGTGGGAGCCGGTCGGCGGCCTCGCGCAGGAGATCGCCGAGGGGACGCGGATCCGGACCGACCTCGGGGGCGAGGCGCTCCTCACCCACCTCCGCGACCACCCCGCCTCGGAGTACCTGGTGGTCGAGCCGACCGGTGAGGTCTACGGCGTCCTCGCCACCTCCGACGTCGAACGCGCCTTCGTCGCCGCGATGTCCGGCGAGGGACGCCCGCCGCGCCGCTGACCGCGTCCGGGCGCGGAGGTCCGCCCGCGGGGGCGTCCGGGACCTCGATTAGGGCCCGTCACGCCGCTGGACTAGGCTGATCCCCATGTCCGAACCGACCGGTGCCGCCCGCCGACGCGGGCCCTTCAGGGTCGGGGACCAGGTACAGCTCACCGACCCCAAGGGCCGCCACTACACCTTCACGCTCGAAGCCGGGAAGAGCTTCCACACCCACAAGGGTGCCTTCCCGCACGACGAGCTGATCGGTGCTCCCGAGGGGACCGTCGTCCGCACCACCGGCAAGGTCGACTACCTCGCGCTGCGCCCGCTCCTCACCGACTTCGTCCTGTCCATGCCCCGCGGGGCCGCCGTGGTCTACCCGAAGGACGCGGGTCAGATCCTGGCGATGGCCGACATCTTCGCCGGCGCGCGGGTGGTGGAGGCGGGTGTGGGATCGGGTTCCCTCTCCACCTTCCTGCTGCGCGCCGTCGGCGAGCACGGGATGCTGCACTCCTACGAGCGCCGCGCCGACTTCGCCGACATCGCCAAGGGCAACGTCGAGCGCTACTTCGGCAGCCCCCACCCCGCCTGGCAGCTGACTGTGGGCGACCTCCAGGACAACCTCAGCGACACCGAGGTCGACCGTGTCATCCTCGACATGCTCGCCCCCTGGGAGTGCCTGGACGCCGTCTCCAAGGCGCTGGTCCCCGGTGGGATCCTCTGCGCCTACGTCGCCACGACGACACAGCTGGCACGGACCGTGGAGACCATCCGCGAACACGGCACCTTCAACGAGCCGTCGGCCTGGGAGACCATGGTCCGTACCTGGCACGTCGAGGGCCTCGCCGTCCGGCCCGACCACCGCATGATCGGCCACACCGGGTTCCTCCTCACCGCCCGCCGACTGGCCGACGGCGTCGAGCCGCCGCGCCGTCGCCGTCGCCCCGCGCCGGGCGCCTACGGCGAGGACTACACCGGCCCCGGCGGCAGCCGAGCCTGACCCGACTCCCCGTCCGCACAGCGCCGTTCCACCCGATCCGGGTGGAACGGCGCACTCGTCGGGCCGGGACCGGGCGGCCCTTCTTGCGGGGATCCGCGTGTGGCACGATGCACAGCATCCCGCCCACCGCGCTCCGCGGCGCTTCCTCACAGGAGATCCCAGCGTGCAGTCCCCGGCCGACCCCGGACTCCCGCACACCCGCGCCCGCGCCGTCCACTGGCTGGCAACCGCCGCGGCCGTGGCCGCCGTCGCGGCCCTCGCCGCGCTGGTCCAGCCCGAGGGGGCGACCGCCCGGCCCGGCGACCCGCTGCCACGGGCCACCGGCGGACCGGACCCCGAGACGGTGAGCTACCCACTCGACTGCGGCCCCCACGACACCGCGGTGACGCACAGCGCCCAGGTCGACCTCGACGGCGACGGGCGCACCGAGACCGTCGCCGCCGTGCGCTGCGACGCCGGCGGCGGCACTCCGCCGCACGGCCTGTACCTGCTGACCGGGCGGGCGGACGGCGCCGTCGTGGTCGCCGAGACGCTGGTGGACCCGGGGGAGGGGATGATCGTCGAGGAGCTCACGGCCGCGGACGGTACCCTCCGGGCCGTCCTGCTGGCCTACTCCTCGCCCGACGTGCCCCGCAGCGAACCCGACCTGCACGGCGAGGCGACGTGGAACTGGCGCGACGGGAGGCTGGTGATCGACCAGGCGGCCCCGCCGGTACCCGCGTTCCACACCTGACGGCCACGCGCGACGCGCCGGGCGCCCCGCGGATGCAGCCAGCGCCGCCTCCGTACGCCGGGGCACGCCTCAGTCGGCGTCGGGCCCGTACACCTCGGTGCCGTCCGCCACGCGCCGCACGTGGATGCAGTCGCCCGGGCAGTCCTTCGCCGACTCCACGACGTCCCGCAGCAGCGGCAGCGGCACCGGTGCGCTGGCGCCGGGCTCGGTCAGCAGGTCGGCCTCCTCGCCGGCGGCGACCGGAGGCTTGACGTAGGCCAGACCGTCGATGTCCAGCTCGAACACCTCGGGCGCGTACTGGGCGCAGATGCCGTCGCCCGTACAGAGCTCCTGGTCGATCCAGACCTCGAGTTCGTCGGCGGCCGTGTGCTGCGCGCTCATCCCACCCACCGTTTCCCGGGCGCCCTGGCTCCTGCCGGGCGGGTCCGTTCGATCCTGTCCGTCATGCCTCACCCTCCCCGCGCTCCACGGCGGGTAACCGCGCCGCGTGCCGCGGCGTCACCCGACCGGCCCGCTGCCGGTGCGACCTGCGCTCCCCGCCGGGGCGCCGCCCGGAGGGCGGCGAACGGCGGAGCACCGCGGACGGTGTCGACGACACCGACTCTACCGCTGCCCGCTTTCCCGGGCCCCCGGGTGGGTATCCCCCAGGCGACAGGGAGCGCGCACGAGTGAAGATCGGACACGCCTCGATGGTCTTCTTGATCGAAGGGGTTTCGACCGACACTGGTCCAGGTAGGGTCTGGAAGCGTCCAGCTCCCTTTGGAGGAGGTGAGGACCGTGGCATCCCACGATGACGAGACCAACCACGGCGTCCGCCCCGGTCGGGGGTCACAGGACCCGGCCCGGCAGGTCGCCGACCTAGAGCAGGAAATCACCGTCCTGCGCCGGAAGCTCGCCGATTCCCCGAGGCACACACGTGTCCTGGAGGAGCGAGTTGTCGAGTTGCAGACCAGTCTTGCCGGGGTGACCTCCCAGAACGAGCGACTGGCGACCACCCTCCGGGAGGCCCGCGACCAGATCGTGGCACTCAAGGAAGAGGTCGACCGGCTCGCCCAGCCGCCCGCGGGCTTCGGAGTCTTCCTCCAGCCCAACGACGACGACACGGCCGACATCTTCACCGGCGGTCGCAAGCTCCGGGTCAACGTGAGCCCCAGCGTCGAGTTGAAGGAGCTCAAGCGCGGCCAGGAGGTGATGCTCAACGAGGCGCTCAACATCGTCGAGGCGATGGAGTTCGAGCGCGCCGGTGACATCGTCACCCTCAAGGAGGTGTTGGAGGACGGCGAGCGTGCGCTCGTCATCGGCCACACCGACGAGGAGCGCGTCGTCCGGATCGCCGAGCCGCTGCTCGACCTGACGCTGCGCGCCGGCGACGCCCTGCTGCTGGAGTCCCGCTCCGGCTACGTCTACGAGGTCGTCCCCAAGAGCGAGGTCGAGGAGCTCGTCCTCGAAGAGGTCCCCGACATCGACTACGCGAAGATCGGTGGTCTGGGCAACCAGATCGAGTTGATCCGCGACGCGGTCGAGCTGCCCTATCTTCACCCCGACCTGTTCCGCGAGCACGAACTGCGCCCGCCCAAGGGCGTGCTGCTCTACGGGCCGCCCGGCTGCGGCAAGACGCTGATCGCCAAGGCGGTGGCCAACTCCCTTGCGAAGAAGGTCGCCGAGGTCACGGGCCAGCCCGCGGGCAAGAGCTTCTTCCTGAACATCAAGGGCCCCGAGCTGCTCAACAAGTACGTCGGCGAGACCGAGCGGCACATCCGCCTGGTCTTCCAACGGGCGCGGGAGAAGGCCAGCGAAGGCACCCCGGTCATCGTCTTCTTCGACGAGATGGACTCCCTCTTCCGGACCCGCGGTTCCGGTGTCAGCTCGGACGTGGAGAACACCATCGTCCCGCAGCTGTTGTCGGAGATCGACGGTGTCGAGGGCCTGGAGAACGTCATCGTCATCGGCGCCTCGAACCGTGAGGACATGATCGACCCGGCGATCCTCCGGCCCGGCCGGCTGGACGTCAAGATCAAGATCGAGCGGCCGGACGCCGAGGCCGCCAAGGACATCTTCTCCAAGTACCTCACCGCCCGGCTCCCGATCCACACCGAGGACCTGGCCGAGCACCACGACAGCCGCGAGGCCGCCGTGGACGGCATGATCCAGACGGTCGTCGAGCAGATGTACGCCGAGACGGAGGAGAACCGCTTCCTGGAGGTCACCTACGCCAATGGTGACAAGGAGGTCCTGTACTTCAAGGACTTCAACTCCGGCGCGATGATCCAGAACATCGTCGACCGGGCCAAGAAGATGGCCATCAAGGCGTTCCTCGACCAGAACCAGAAGGGCCTGCGCGTCTCCCACCTCATCGCCGCCTGCGTCGACGAGTTCAAGGAGAACGAGGACCTTCCCAACACCACCAACCCCGACGACTGGGCCCGTATCTCCGGCAAGAAGGGCGAGCGGATCGTCTTCATCCGGACCCTCGTCACGGGGAAGCAGGGCGCCGACACGGGCCGTTCCATCGACACCGTGGCCAATACCGGACAGTACCTGTAAGGGCACCGCCCGGCTGCGGGCACGTGGGCCGACTGCCCGCGTGTCCCGCAGCCGGGCGTTTTTCTCAGACAGCCCGCGGGAAACCGCCTGTGACCTCCCCATCGCCGCCCGTGGCGCCTAGGCTCGGGCACGAGGTGGCCGGTTCGGCGGCCCCCGCCGGGCAAGGAGGGCCGCATGACAGTACGGCGCGTGATGGGCATCGAGACGGAGTACGGCGTGTCCGTCCCCGGCCACCCGAACGCCAACGCCATGCTCACCTCGTCCCAGGTGGTGAACGCCTACGCGGCGGCCATGCACCGCGCCCGCCGGGCGCGCTGGGACTTCGAGGAGGAGAACCCGCTGCGCGACGCGCGTGGATTCGACCTGGCACGGGACAACGCGGACGCGAGCCAGCTGACGGACGAGGACATCGGGCTGGCCAACGTCATCCTGACCAACGGCGCGCGGCTGTACGTGGACCACGCCCACCCCGAGTACAGCGCCCCCGAGACGATCGGCCCGCGCGACGCGACGCTCTGGGACAAGGCCGGCGAGCGCGTCATGGCGGAGGCTGCCCGTCGCGCCGCCCAGGTCCCCGGGGCACGGCCGATCCAGCTCTACAAGAACAACACGGACAACAAGGGCGCCTCCTACGGCACCCACGAGAACTACCTGATGCGGCGCGAGACCCCGTTCGCCGACATCGTCCGCCACCTCACCCCGTTCTTCGTCTCCCGCCAGGTCGTGACCGGAGCGGGCCGGGTGGGGCTGGGGCAGGACGGCTCGGACCACGGATTCCAGATCAGTCAGCGCGCCGACTTCTTCGAGGTCGAGGTGGGGCTGGAGACCACGCTGAAGCGGCCCATCATCAACACGCGCGACGAGCCGCACGCCGACGCCGACCGGTACCGGCGACTGCACGTGATCATCGGGGACGCCAACCTCTCCGAGATCTCGACCTATCTCAAGCTCGGCACCACCTCGCTGGTGCTCTCCATGATCGAGGACGGCTTCATCGCCGTGGACCTCGCGGTCGACCAGCCGGTGCGCACCCTGCACCGCGTCAGCCACGACCCGGGACTCCGGGGTCTGATCACCCTGCGCAGCGGCCGGACCCTCACGGCGGTGCAGCTGCAGATGGAGTACTTCGAGCTGGCGCGCAAGTACGTCGAGGAGCGCTGGGGCTCCGACGCCGACGCGGAGACCCGGGACGTGCTGGCCCGCTGGGAGGACGTACTGACCCGGCTGGAGAGCGACCCGGCGAGCCTCGCGGACCAGTTGGACTGGATCGCCAAGCGCGAGCTGCTGGAGGGCTACCGCCGTCGTGACGGGCTCGACTGGGACGCCGCCCGGCTGCACCTGGTGGATCTCCAGTACAGCGACGTCCGGCCCGAGAAGGGGCTGTACAACCGGCTGGTCGCCCGTGCCAGGCTGCAGCGGCTCTTCTCCGAGGAGGAGGTGGCCCGCGCCGTGGTGCACCCCCCGGAGAACACCCGTGCCTACTTCCGGGGCCGCTGTCTGGACCAGTACGCCGACGACGTGGCGGCTGCCTCGTGGGACTCGGTCATCTTCGACCTGCCCGGGCGCGAGTCGCTCCAGCGCGTCCCGACCATGGACCCGCTGCGCGGCACCCGCGAGCACGTCGGAGGGCTCCTCGACCGCTGCGACACCGCGCAGGAACTGGTCCGTGCCCTCGCGGGCGGCTGAACCGGCTCCCGGAGGGGCATGATCGGGAACGGGCCGGGGCGGCACGTACGCCGCACCGGCCGAGAAGGAGCCGAAGTCAGTACCCGACGGTAGGGTCTGAATCCGGAGCACGACGCAGTCGAGCGGCGAACTGAGCGGGGTGAGGCAGATGGCGACCAAGGACACCGGCGGCGGTCAGCAGAAGGCATCGCGCGCCACGGAGGAGACCGAGGAGCAGAGCGCTTCCACAGAGGTCTCCGACGAACTCAAGGAGCGTCAGGAAGAGCTCAGCGAGGACGTGGACTCCGTACTGGACGAGATCGACGAGGTCCTGGAGTCGAACGCCGAGGACTTCGTCCGCGGCTTCGTTCAGAAGGGCGGCGAGTAACACCGCCGCCGTCCGCCCCCACGGGGCGGACACGGTGGGGGCGGGGCCCGGCCCCACCCCCACCGGCGAATCATGTGGATCACGGTCCCGTCGCGGGTAGGGTCCGTGGCGTACTCTGCTCCGGTTCGACGCCGCGCCGTCCGCACAGGGCTCCGCGCCCGGCGGGAGCGGCGCGCCGGCTCCAATCTGGAAGGACATCAGTGGCAGCCAACTCCCACGACCAGGGCCGGCTCCCGGCGCCGTACCTCACCCCGGGCTCCTCCTCGTTCATGGACTTCCTGTCCACGCACGCACCGGAGCAGCTGCCCGGCAGCCGCCCCCTCCCGGGGGTGCAGGGCGCGGTCCAGGCACCGCACGGCACCACCATCGTCGCCGTGGCGTTCGCCGGCGGCGTGGTGCTCGCCGGCGACCGGCGGGCGACCATGGGCAACATGATCGCGCAGCGGGACATCGAGAAGGTGTTCCCGGCCGACGAGTACTCCGCGGTGGGCATCGCCGGCACCGCCGGGCTCGCGGTGGAGATGGTGCGTCTGTTCCAGCTGGAGCTGGAGCACTTCGAGAAGGTCGAGGGCGACACCCTCTCGTTGGAGGGCAAGGCCAACCGGCTGTCGACGATGATCCGCGGCAACCTGGGCATGGCGATGCAGGGACTCGCGGTGGTCCCCCTCTTCGCGGGGTACGACACCGACCGCTCCACCGGTCGCATCTTCTCCTACGACGTCACCGGCGGCCGTTCCGAGGAGTACGGCTTCGCCGCCGTCGGCTCGGGCTCCGTCTTCGCCCGCGGTTCGTTGAAGAAGCTGCACCGTGCGGACCTCACGGAGGAGCAGGCGGCGACCGTGGCCGTGCAGGCGCTCTACGACGCGGCCGACGACGACTCCGCGACCGGCGGTCCCGACGTCGCGCGCCGCATCTACCCGGTGGTCGCGGTCATCGCGGAGGGCGGGTACCGCCGTCTCGGGGAGGACGAGGTCACCACCGTGGCGCGCACCGTCCTGGACGGTCGGCTCCAGCTGCCCAACGGGCCGCTGGCCCCGCTCGTCTAGGCGGCCCGCCGGTGGCAGAGAAGGCAGCCCCGGGGCATCGGACGCCCCCGGGCGCAGGAGCAGAGGAAGGGACCGACAGCCGGTGACGACACCGTTCTATGTCTCGCCCCAGCAGGCGATGGCCGACCGTGCGGAGTACGCCCGCAAAGGCATCGCGCGCGGGCGCGGGCTGGTGGTGCTCCAGTACGCGGACGGCATCGTCTTCGTGGCGGAGAACCCCTCCCGGGCCCTGCACAAGGTCAGCGAGATCTACGACCGCATCGGGTTCGCGGCGACGGGCAAGTACAACGAGTACGAGAACCTCAGGATCGGCGGTGTGCGCTACGCGGACCTGCGGGGCTACACCTACGACCGTGCGGACGTCACCGCACGGGGCCTGGCCAACGTCTACGCGCAGACGCTGGGCACCATCTTCTCCAGCGCGGGGGAGAAGCCCTACGAGGTCGAGCTGATCGTCGCCGAGGTCGGGGACGCCCCCGAGGACGACCAGATCTACCGGCTGCCGCACGACGGCTCGATCATCGACGAGCACGGGTCGGTCGCGGTCGGTGGGAACGCCGATCAGATCAGCGCCTACCTCGACCAGCGGCACCAGGACGGCATGACGCTGGGCGCCGCGCTGCGGCTGGCTGTCCAGGCCCTGGGGCGTGACGGCAACGGCGGTGAGCGGTCGCTGACGGGCGATCAGCTGGAGGTCGCCGTGCTGGACCGCACCCGGCCGCAGCGCCGCAAGTTCAAGCGGGTGCTGGGCCGTCGGCTGACCGAGCTGCTGGAGCCGCCCGTCGAGGCGGGCACCGGCTCCGCCGACACGCCGGATGCGGCATCGGACGGCAAGGCCGGCGGTGCCAAGGCGAGCAGTGCCGAGGACGACGGCACGGCGGACGCCGCCGACGACTGAGCCGGCGTCGCCCGCGGGATGCCGCCCGGTCAGGGACCGGGCGGCACCCCGCCGTTCCCCGGTGGCGGCGCCGTCGAGCCGCGCCGTACCAGTTCCACGGGCAGCAGCGTGTTGCCGGCCTCCCGGCCTCCGAGCACGCTCAGCAGCGCGGCGAGCCCGGCGGAGCCCATCTCCTCGGCGGGCAGCCGGACCGTCGTCAACTCCGGTTCCACAGCCGCGGCCAGCACCAGGTCGTCGATGCCGGTGACGGAGACGTCCTGCGGCACGCGCAGGCCCATGCGCCGGGCCGCCTTGCAGGCCCCGGCCGCGAGGACGTCGTCATCACAGACCAGTGCGGTGGGCCGGGGGTTCGCCCGCAGTGCCCGCTCCGCGGCGGACGTGGCGTCGCGCACGGTCAGCGCCGCCCGCTCCGTGGTGACGAGCCGGGCCGAACCCGATCGCGCCAACGCCTCGGCGAGTACCCGGGCGCGGGCGTGGAAGGTCCAGGTGTCGACCGCCGCCGCGAGGTGGCCGAAGTCGCGGTGCCCGAGCTCCAGCAGATGAGAGCAGATCTGCCGCATCCCGTCGGAGATGTCGGGATTGACGGTCGCCACGGCGGGGGCGAGGCCCGGCTCGCTGTCGAGCATCACCAGGGGGAGGCCGCCGTCGCGGAGACCGGCGAGTGCCTCGGCCGCCATCGAGGAGGCGATCACGCCGTCCACCGTGGCGCTGGCCGAGGCGAACGGGTCGGGGGCCGGGCCGACCCCGCCGGGGGAGGGGTAGAGCACCACGCCGATGTCGTGCTCGGCTGCCATGCGCGCGGCCCCGGAGTGGACGCGGGCGAAGAACTCGGTGGTCAGTGCGGGGACCACCAGCAGCGCCGTGCGGCGCTGACCCAACCGCAGTGTCCGGGCCGCGAGGTTGGGCCGGTATCCGAGAGCGCGGGCCGCCTCCCGGACGTACTCCGCTCGGGCGGGCGAGACCCGGCCGTGCCAGCGGTCGCGCAGCACCAGGGAGACGGTGGCCTGGGAGACGCCTGCGCGGTCGGCGACGTCCCGGCTGGTGGGGCGTGCCGGGCGCCGCCCGCCCGGCAGGTCGGCGTCGGCCCCGCCGTTCCCGCGGCTCACCGACGGCCGCCCCGGGGCCGCGGGGGCCCCGGTCGCCGCCGTTCGCGGTGCCGGACCGGATCACTGCTGTCGTGCTGCGTCACTGCCACTCCCGTGTTCCGTGCGGGCGCGCGCCGGGGTGCCCGGCGTCGGCGCCCGGGGTGGCTCGGACCGGCCGCACCCCCGCGGGCCGCCCACGGTGCGGACCAGTTTGTCAGGCGGTCGTCCACCACCACGAGTAGTACGTATAATCGCCGAGGTTATACGTACTACTATCCTGCTCCTCCGCCAGTGCGGCGTTCGGGAGCGGGACGCCGCGCGAGTCGAGGGAGTGGGGCCGGGACATGGCGACGGGCTACATGGAGCTGCTGCGGATGCCGCACGCGGGCAGGCTGATCGCCGCCACGCTGGTGGGACGGCTGCCGTACGCGACGGCCCCGCTGGCGATCGTGATCTTCGCCCGGTCCGAAGGGGCCTCCTACACCCTCGCCGGTGCGCTGGCGGCTCTCTACGGCCTGGCGACCGCCGTCGGGCAGCCCTGGCTCGGCAGGCTCGCCGACGTCCACGGCCAGCCGCGGGTGATGCTGCCCTCGGCGGTGGTCTCCGCGATCGCGATGATCGCGCTCGCGGCGATCGGCGTCGACCCGCTCCCCGCCGCGGCGGCGGCCATCGTGGTCGCCGGTGTGGCGACCCCGCCGCTGGAGGGCGGGCTGCGCGCGCTGTGGCCCTCCGTCCTGAAGCGGGAGGACCGGGTGCATCGGGCCTACGCGTTGGACGCGGTGGCGCAGGAGGTGATGTTCGCGGTCGGCCCGCTGGTGGTCATGGTGCTCGTCGCCGCGTGGTCCCCCGCCGGGTCGCTCCTGGTGGTCAACGTCCTCGGCGTCCTGGGAGCGCTCGCGGTGGTGACGTCCGCGCCCTCGCGCGAGTGGCGCAGCGAACCGCGGGACGCGCACTGGCTGGGCGCCCTCCGCTCGGCCGGGATGCTTGTCCTGCTCGGGGCCTTCCTCTTCGTCGGCGTCTCGCTCGGTTCCATCTCCGTCGCCGCCGTCGCCTACGCGGAGAGCGCGGGCGACGAACTGATCTCCACGTACCTGCTGTCCTCGCTCGGCGCGGGCGCGCTGGCGGGCGGGCTCTGGTACGGGGCCCGTACCTGGGCGGGCGAGCCCGAACGACGGCTGGTCGTCCTCGTCGCCGCGCTCGCCGCCGGCTACCTCCCGCTGGTGCTCGCCCCCGACTCGGTGGCGCTGATGACGCTGCTGGCGGGTGTCGCCGGCCTGTTCCTCGCCCCCGTCCTCGCCTGCGCCTTCGTGGTGATCGACCGCCACGCCCCGACCGGCACTGTCACCGAGGCGTTCTCCTGGCTCGTGACCTGCTTCGGGGTGGGCGTGGCCGGTGGCACCGCGGTCGTCGGGCCGATCCTCGAAGCCCGCGGCGTCGTCGCCGGGTTCGGGGTGGCCGGCGCCGGCGGTCTCGCCGCGCTGACGGTGCTGCTGTCGACCCGGGGGGTACTGGCCCGGCGGCCCGTCCGCGCCGGGCAGGTGCAGGTGGCGCCGCCGGCGGCGGTGGTGGAACCGGTTCCGGGGGCCGATGCCGGAGGAAAATGATCGCAACGCCGCGCCGAACCCGGTTTGGGGAGGCGCCTGCGGGCGTACTGTTCACACATGGACCGCCGAATCTTCGGGCTCGAGAACGAGTACGGCGTCACCTGCACATTCCGTGGCCAGCGTCGGCTGTCCCCGGACGAGGTGGCGCGGTACCTCTTCCGCCGCGTCGTGTCATGGGGCCGCAGCAGCAACGTCTTCCTGCGCAACGGCGCCCGGTTGTACCTGGACGTCGGGTCGCACCCCGAGTACGCCACTCCGGAGTGCGACAACGTCACCGAACTCATCACCCACGACAAGGCGGGCGAACGCATCCTGGAGGGGCTGCTCGTCGACGCCGAGCGCAGGCTCCACGAGGAGGGCATCGCCGGCGACGTCTACCTCTTCAAGAACAACACCGACTCCGCCGGCAACTCCTACGGCTGCCACGAGAACTACCTCGTCGGCCGCCACGGCGAGTTCTCGCGGCTCGCGGACGTCCTCATCCCCTTCCTCGTCACGCGGCAACTGATCTGCGGTGCGGGGAAGGTCCTCCAGACCCCTCGCGGCGCCGTCTTCTGCGTCAGCCAGCGCGCCGAGCACATCTGGGAGGGCGTCAGCTCCGCGACCACGCGCTCCCGGCCCATCATCAACACCCGCGACGAACCGCACGCCGACGCGGAGCGCTACCGGCGACTCCACGTCATCGTCGGCGACTCCAACATGTCCGAGACCACGATGCTGCTGAAGGTCGGCGCCACCGACCTCGTGCTGCGGATGATCGAGGCCGGCACCGTGATGCGCGACCTCACGCTGGAGAACCCCATCCGGGCCATCCGGGAGGTCAGCCACGACCTCACCGGGCGACGCAAGGTGCGGCTCGCCACCGGGCGTGAGGCGTCGGCGCTGGAGATCCAGCAGGAGTACTACGAGAAGGCGCTGGACTTCTGCGAGCGCAGGGGCATCCGCAGCGGCATCACCGAACAGGTGCTGGAGCTGTGGGGCCGCACCCTGGACGCGGTGCGCGAGGAGGACCTCGACCGCGTCGCCACCGAGATCGACTGGGTCATGAAGTACCAGCTCATCGAGCGCTACCGCGCCAAGCACGACATGACGATGTCCAACCCGCGCGTCGCGCAGATAGACCTCGCCTACCACGACATCCACCGCCGCCGCGGCCTCTACTACCTGCTGGAGCGGAAGGGGAAGGCGAAGCGCGTCTGCGACGACCTGCTGATCTTCCAGGGGAAGTCGGTCCCGCCGCAGACGACCCGCGCCCGGCTGCGGGGCGACTTCATCCGTCGCGCACAGGAGCAGCGCAGGGATTTCACGGTCGACTGGGTCCACCTCAAGCTGAACGACCAGGCGCAGCGCACCGTGCTGTGCAAGGACCCCTTCCGCTCGGTGGACGAACGCGTCGAAAAGCTGATCGCGGGCATGTGAGCACCGGCCCCGCCGCCCGCACGGGCGGCGGGGCCGAGACCGTCGCGGGCCGCCCGCCGGGAGGTCGTGCGGGGCCGGGCCCGGCCCCGTCCGTCGACCCGTTCCCGGTCCTTCCGGGAGCGCCGCCTGCTTCGGGGCGGTAGGCCGTAGGGTGGATCGGGACCAGCGGGTCCCGACCCCGATATCCCCCCGATCGCGAGTTGGATTGATGATTCCCACCAAGACCGCGCAACGCCTGGCGGCTGTGCTGGCCGTACCGGCCCTGCTCCTCGTCTCCGCCTGCGGCTCCGACGACGGCGGCTCCGACAACTCCGGCGGCTCCGGCGGCGAGGCCACGACCGTGGTCTCGGGCGAGCTGGGTGCCAAGCCGGAGATCGAGGTCGACGCCGAGGCCGAGTACCCCGAGGAGCCCCGCGTCACTGTCCTCTCCGAGGGCGACGGCGAGGAGGTCGCCGAGGGCGACTACGTCCGGACCGACCTCGTCGGCGTGACCGCCTCCGACCAGGCCGAGCAGATCAACACCTGGACCGATCCCACCGCCCCCGCCCCGGGCGCCGAGGACGGCGAGGAGGCCGAGGAGACCGAGGACGCCCCACGCGCCCAGTACGTCGCGCGCGTCGGTGAGGACGGTATGATGCCGGCCGCGATTCTCGACGGTGTCGTCGGACAGCCGGTCGGCAGCCGCGTGCTGGTCGAAGGGCAGGTGGGCACGATCATCGGCCCGCAGGTCGTGCAGATGGGCATGGAGGAGGAGGACGGCATCGTCCTCGTCATCGACATCGTCGGCGCTTCCTCGACCGACCCCGCCGGAGAGGTCGAGGGTGAGCAGGCCGAGCCCGCCGAGGGCATGCCCGAGGTCACCTTCGGCGACGAGGGCCCGGAGATCGCCGTGCCCGAGGGCGAGGACCCGCCGGCCGAGCGCCAGGAGCAGGTGCTGATCGAGGGCGACGGCCCGGAGATCACCGCCGGTGACGGCGTCATCGTCCAGTACTCCGGCGTCAAGTGGGAGGACGGCGAGCTGTTCGACTCCTCCTGGCAGCGAGGCGAGGGCACCGCCTTCCAGATCGGCGTCGGCGCCGTGGTGCAGGGCTGGGACGAGGCACTGACCGGGAAGAACGTCGGCGACCGGGTCCTGGTGGCCATCCCGCCGAACGAGGGCTACGGCGCGGCGGAGGGTCACGAGTTGCAGGACAGTACCCTGGTCTTCGTCGTGGATCTCCTGGGCGCGGTCTGACCCGGACCCACGACCGCAGGCCGCCGACGCGGCCCGCCCGCGGCGGGCGGCGCGGCGGTCAGGAGCCAGCAGCCAACCAAGGAGCCATTGTCGTGAGCAACACCAAGCCCGAGGTCGATTTCCCGGGTGGCGAGCCGCCGGCCGACCTGGAGATCAAGGACCTCTGGGAGGGCGACGGCCCCGTCGCCGAGGCAGGCGCCAACGTCTCGGTCCACTACGTCGGCGTGGCCTTCTCCACCGGCGAGGAGTTCGACGCCAGCTGGAACCGCGGTCGTCCGCTCCAGTTCCAGCTGGGCGCCGGCCAGGTCATCTCCGGTTGGGACCGGGGTGTGCAGGGCATGAAGGTCGGCGGCCGTCGCCAGCTGATCATCCCGCCGCACCTTGCCTACGGCGACCGCGGCGACGACCCCTCGGCGGACCCGACCGAGACGATGCAGCTGTCGGTCCCGCGCGACATCGCGGGGCTCCCCCGCCGCCGCCGTGGCCGCACCCTCGCGGCGGCCCATCCCGAAGGCTCCCCGCAGACCGGGAACCGCCTCCCCGAACGCAGTCACACCCCGGCGGAGTCGGCGGCGCGCTTCGGCGCGTTCCGCCGTGCCCTCCAGGGCAACACCCCCGCCGAACCCGCCGAACCCGCCCGACCCGCCTCACCGGAACCGGAGGACAACTCCCGATGACCGCTCCTTTCACGGGGTCTCAGCACGCCCGAGACACCATCCCCGGCAGTCGCCTCGACTGGCTGCTGGAGAACCTGATCGAGCGCACACCGGGCGCGAGACACGCCCTGGTGCTCTCACGGGACGGTCTGAAGCTGTGCCGCACACCGGAACTCTCCGAGGACCAGGCAGACCAGCTGGCCGCGATATCTGCCGGCATCCAGAGCCTCTCCCACGGCGCCTCCATCGAGTTCGGTGACGGCACCGGCGGGGTCCGGCAGGCCATGACCGAGTTCTACGGCGGCATCCTCTTCATCGTGGAGGCCGGCGCCGGGGCCCACCTGGCGGTGGTCGCGACCGAGGACGCCGACCCCGGGATGATCGGCCACAACATGAACGAGCTGGTGGAGCAGTTGAGCGAGCACCTCAGCGCACCGCCCCGGAACGGCGCCGAGGGCGGACGCCCGTGAGTGCGGCGCGCGCCGGCCGGGACGACGACCCGGATCGCCTGTACACGGTCACCGGTGGCCGGAGCCGCGCGCACAACGACTCCTTCGACCTGGTCACGCTGATCGTCAGCGAGTGCGAGCCGACGCCCGGCATGCCCTCGGAGCAGGCCCGCATCCTGCGGATGTGCCGGCTCCCCACCGCCGTGGTGGAGCTCTCGGCCGACCTGCGGCTACCGGTGTCCATCGTCAAGATCCTGCTCTCCGACCTGCTGGACACCGGGCGGATCACCGCCCGGCACCCGCGCACGTCGAAGGCGCCGCCCGTACCCCGCCGCCGGGGCGACACCCCCGCCGCGCAACTCCCCGACCCCACCATCCTGGAGCAGGTGCTCGTTGGACTCCGCAATCTCTGAATCGGTGGCCGCCGCTCCGGCGGAACGCAAACCGCTCAGCAGCTCCGCCGACAACGGTCTGAAGATCGTGGTCGTCGGCGGGTTCGGCGTCGGCAAGACGACGCTGGTGCGGTCGGTCAGCGACATCCGCCCGCTCAACACCGAGGAGACGATGACGCAGGCCGGCGCGGACATCGACGACCTGAGCGCGGTGCGCTCGAAGTCGACCACCACGGTCGCCTTCGACTTCGGCCGTATCAGCCTCAACGAGCAGACGGTGCTGTACCTGTTCGGCGCACCCGGCCAGCAGCGGTTCTGGTTCCTGTGGGACCGGCTGTTCGCCGGGACCCTGGGGGCGGTGGTCCTGGTGGACACGCGGCGGCTGGACGAGTCCTGGTACGCCATCGACCGGTTGGAGCACCACGGGACGCCGTTCGTCGTCGCGCGCAACGACTTCGGCAGCGACACCTACACCTCGGAGCAGGTGCGGGAGGCGCTGGACCTCGACCCCGACGTGCCGCTGGTCTCCTGCGACGCCCGGTCTCGGGACTCCGCCAAGCACGTCCTGATCACGCTCGTCGAGCACCTGCACCGCCTGTCGTCCGCCAGGGAGTTGACCTCATGACCGTGGAGCGCGCCGCCGGGCAGTCCGACATGCGGCGGTTCGTGCCGCCGCCGGGGTGCCCGGCGCACGCCGCCGGTGCCGGCGCGATGCCGCTGGAGGGGCCCCGGTTCCACACCGAACCCGCTTCGCTCTACCGGGAGATGCGGCGCCAGTACGGCCCGGTGGTCCCGGTCTCGCTCCCCGGTGACGTCCCGGCCTGGCTGGTGATCGGCTACCGGGAGATGGCGCGGGTGACCGGTGACCCGGTGCTCTTCCCGCGCGACTCCGGGCTGTGGAACCAGTGGGAACGGCTCCCGGAGGACTGGCCGTTGCGGCCGATGGTCAACGTGCCGCTGCCGTCGATCTACTACACGGTCGGTGAGGAGCACCAGCGCCACCTGCGGATGGTCGAACCGGCGCTGGAGGCGGTCAGTCCGTTCGAACTGCGCCGTCACACCGAGCAGTTGTCGGACCGGCTGATCGACGAGTTCTGTGCGACCGGTGAGGCGGACCTCACCGCCGGCTTCGCCAAGCCGCTCCCGGCGCTGGTCCTGGGCCGGCTGCTGGGCATCCCGGACAGCCGGTCGGCGCTGCTGGTCTCCTCGCTGACGGAGCTGTGCGACGGCGGCCCCGGCGCGCTGGAGGCCTACCAGACGTTCAGCGGGCTGATGGGCGAGCTGCTGGCGGCCAAGCGGGCCCGTCCCGGAGCCGACATCACCTCCCGCATGCTGGCGCACCCCGAGCCGTTCAGCGACGAGGAGTACATCCTCGACCTCCAGTCGATCACCGCCGCGGGCCACCTCCCGACCGCCGACTGGATCGGCAACTCGATCCGGCTGATGCTCACCGACGACCGGTTCTCCGCGTCCCTCGGCGGCGGGCGCCACTCGGTGGGCGAGGCGATGAACGAGGTGCTCTGGGAGGACACCCCCACCCAGATCCTCGCGGGCCGCTGGGCCGCGCGCGACTGCCAGCTCGGCGGCTGCCGCATCGGCGCGGGCGACATGCTGCTGCTGGGGCTCGGTGCGGCCAACGGCGACCCCGAGGTC
This sequence comes from Streptomyces spiramenti, assembly GCF_012034385.1. Lineage (GTDB taxonomy): Bacteria > Actinomycetota > Actinomycetes > Streptomycetales > Streptomycetaceae > Streptomyces > Streptomyces spiramenti. The sequence continues at coordinate 2,954 of NZ_JAAVJB010000034.1, read as the reverse complement.
CACGACGCCACCGACGAGCGGGCGGGCGGTCTCCGCAACGGGAACAGCGCCCACTTCTCCTTCAGCCACGGCGAGTTCCAGTGCCCGTTCCCGGCACGGGAGATCGCCGAGGTGATCGCGCGGACCGCCATCGAGGTGCTGCTCGACCGGCTGCCGGACATCGACCTCGCCGTGCCCGTCGCGTCGCTCACCCGCCGACCCTCGGCGTTCCTGCGCGGCATGACGGACCTTCCCGTCACCTTCACCCCGACCCCCGCCGCTGGAGGCCACCCATGAGCTGCCCCGTCGGTCACGTCACCCCGGGCGATCCCCGGCCGGTGACGGACCCCGTCGTCATCGATCCCCTCGTACGCGACCTCGCGGGGGAGACCGAACGGCTCCGGCAGGCCGCCCCGATCACCACGATCGACCTCATGGGCGTACGCGCCTGGACGATCACCGACCACACCGTCGCCCGCCGGCTGCTGACCGACACCCGGCTGGTGAAGGACATCAACCAGTGGGCCGACTGGCGCAGCGGTGCGGTGGACCGGCAGTGGCCGCTGGTGGGCATGGTGGACGTGGACCCCTCCATGTTCACCGCGGACGGCGCCGAGCACCGGCGGCTGCGGGCCAAGACCGCGCAGGCGATCACGCCGAAGCGGCTGGAGGCGATCCGGCCGCGGATCGAGAAGGTCACCGCCGAGCTGCTGGACGACCTGGCCGCCGCGGGGGCCGACGGCGCCCCGGTGGACCTGAAGTACGTCTTCGCACTGCCGCTGCCGCTGCGGGTGGTGTGCGAGCTGATGGGCGTCGCCGACGAGCTGCTGCCGCGGCTGACCGACCTGTGGACACGGTTCTTCTCCCTGCTCACCCCGCAGGACGAGCGGCTCGCTGTCATCGACGAACTCGACGTCATCTTCCGGGAGATGGTGCGCGAGAAGACCGCGGACCCGACCGACGACCTCACCGGTGCGCTGATCCGGGCGGAGGACGGCGGCGAGCGGCTCAGCGAGGACGAGGTCGTCGGCAACCTCAAGTCGATGGTCGCCGCCGGTCACGAGACCACCATCTCGCTGATCCTGCACGCGGTGCGGGCGCTGCTGGCCCACCCCGACCAGCTGGCGCTGGTGCGGTCCGGGGAGGTCTCCTGGGAGACCGCCATCGAGGAGACGCTGCGGCTGGAGTCGCCCTCGACGCACCTGCTGATGCGGTTCGCGACCGAGGAGATCGAGGTCGGCGACGAGGTGATCAAGCCCGGCGACGGCGTCGTGATGTCCTACCGCGCCATCGGCCGCGACCGCTGCCAGTGGGGCGAGACAGCGGACTCCTTCGACATCACCCGGCCGACCCCGGGACGGCACCTCGCCTTCGGCCACGGCCCGCACATCTGCCCCGGGGCGGCGCTCTCCCGGCTGGAGGCGGCGATAGCCCTGCCCGCGCTGTTCGCCCGGTTCCCCGACCTCGCGACGGCGGTACCGGCGGAGGAGATCGCCAACCTGCCGGTCCTCACCCAGAACGACCTGGCGGCCCTCCCGGTGCTGCTCGACGGGCCCGCCGGCGCCTGACACCGGCACCGCCGCCGTCAACGCGGTGGTGGGGTCACCACTCCCCCACCACCGCGTTGACGTCCCCGGGGCCGGCCCCGGCCGCGCCCCGCCGGGCGGGGGCGTGCCGCCGCCGAGCGTCCGCCCGGCGGACGCTCCGTCTCACCGGACGGACGCCCGCCGACGGCGCGTCCCGCGAGGGACTACGCTCACCCCGTGGCCGAGATCCAGATTCCCGCTGACATCAAGCCCGCCGACGGACGCTTCGGGTCGGGTCCCTCCAAGGTGCGGACCGAGGCGCTCAGCGCCCTCGCCGCCACGGGCAGTTCGCTGCTCGGTACCTCCCATCGGCAGGCCCCGGTCCGCGACCTGGTGGGCCGCGTCCGGGACGGCGTCTCCGCCCTGCTCTCGCTCCCCGACGGGTACGAGGTGATCCTCGGCAACGGCGGCTCCACCGCCTTCTGGGACATCGCCACCCACGGGCTGATCGAGCACCGCTCGCAGCACCTCACCTTCGGCGAGTTCTCCTCCAAGTTCGCCAAGGCCGCCAAGCTGGCGCCGTGGCTGGAGGAGCCCACCGTGATCTCCGCCGAGCCGGGCGCCCTGCCCCAGGCCCGCGCGGAGACGGGCGTGGACGTCTACGCCTTCACCCACAACGAGACCTCGACCGGCGTCGCGGCGCCGCTCCAGCGCGTCGCCGGCGCGGACGACGACGCCCTGGTGCTGGTGGACGCGACCTCCGGCGCGGGCGGTCTCCCCGTGGACGTCACCGAGACCGACGTCTACTACTTCGCGCCGCAGAAGTCCTTCGCCTCCGACGGCGGGCTGTGGCTGGGTGCCTTCTCCCCCGCCGCCCTGGAGCGTGCCGCCCGGGTGCACGCCTCCGGCCGGCACGTCCCGGAGTTCTTCTCGCTGCCGACCGCGATCGACAACTCGCTGAAGAACCAGACCTACAACACCCCGGCGCTGGCGACGCTCTTCCTGCTCGCCGAGCAGCTGGACTGGATCAACGGCCAGGGCGGGCTGGGGTGGGCGGTCGACCGCACCGCCGACTCCGCGGCACGGCTCTACGGCTGGGCCGAGAAGTCGGAGTACGCCTCGCCGTTCGTCACCGACCCGGCGCTGCGCTCGCAGGTCGTCGGCACCATCGACTTCGCCGAGGGCGTCGACGCCGCGGCGGTGGCGAAGGTGCTGCGCGCCAACGGTGTCGTGGACACCGAGCCCTACCGCAAGCTGGGGCGCAACCAGCTGCGGGTCGCCATGTACCCGGCGGTGGACCCGGCCGACGTCGAGGCGCTGACCGCCTGCGTGGACCACGTCATCGACAAGCTCTGACCGACGGACCCGGCCGGCCCCGCGAGGGCCGGTCGGGTGCTGCCTGTGAGCTGAACGCGGCGGCGGGTACCGGGAGTCCTCCCGGTACCCGCC
>NZ_JAAVJB010000349.1 GCF_012034385.1 Streptomyces spiramenti | reverse complement strand
GGCCGGGCCCGCCGGCCGGCCCGCCCTACCCCGGCGCGGAACCGGGGCCCGGCAGGGCCGCCGGGTCCCAGTGAGCCCCAGCGAGCCCCAGCGAGCCCCTCCGGGCTCCGGTGAGCGTGCCGCGGCGAACGAGCCGCCGCGCCGGGAAGCTCACTCGGCGCGTACGTACTCCACGATCTCCACGCCGGACTCGAAGGTGCGCGCGCTCTCCAGCCGGAAGGAACCCGCCGCGTACGGGGCGCCGACGAACAGCGGGATTCCGGCGCCGAAGACAATGGGGCTGCGCTTGAGGATCATGCGGTCGATCTCCGGCAGCAGCGAGCCCGCCAGCCGCCCGCCGCCGCAGAGGTAGATCCCCGCCCCGTCCTCCTGCTTCAGCTCACGAACGGTCGCGAGGGCGTCAGCGGTGTAGGTAACGCCGTCGGGCGCGGCGTCCTGGCGCGTGGTGGCGACGTACTCGCGCAGGTGGGCGTAGGGCCGTTCGATGCCCGCGTCGAGGGCGTGGCGGTAGCTGTTCCACCCCTGGATGATTGTGTCGAAGCGATCCCCGAGGGGCTTGGCTCCGAGCACGGCGGCGGCGTGCGCCGGCAGGGCGTCCGCGAACTCGTCGATCTGGGCGTCCATGTGGTCGCCGACGATCGGGAACGCGTCGTACGTCCCGTCCGGCGCCGCGATGTAGCCGTCGATCGACGTGGCAACGTAGTAGACCAGTTCTCGCATGGCCGCCCTCCCCGAGTCCGAAACACCGACCGCCGGACCGTAGCAGCGACCTCGCCCGCGCCGCCTCCGCGTTCCCGCCCGTCACCTCGTTTTCGCGCCAACGGACGATGCCGGCGCCGGTCGGCCGGCGCCCCGGGGCGCCGGAGCACGATCCGGCCACAGCCGCTCCGGTAGCGATCCCCACGACCGATACTGGCCCCGCCCCGCTCCCGCCCATCCGAGGTCGCCGAACGTGTCTGTCGTGCTGGACCACTGCACCTTCCGGTACCGCCGCCGCGGCCGTCGGGTGCTCGACGGGCTGGAGTTGGCCTTCCCCGCCGGGCGCACCGTACTGCTCGGCCCGAACGGCGCGGGCAAGTCCACGGTGCTCGCGCTGGCCGCCTCCGCGCTGCGCCCCACCGACGGCTCGGTGCGGTTCGGCGCTCTCGACCCGGCGGTCCGGGCGCAACTGCGGCCCTATCGGCGGGAGGTCGGCTGGCTGCCGCAGCAGGTGACGGCGGTGCCCGGCATGACGTGCCGGGAGCAGGTCGCGTACGCGGGCTGGCTGAAGGGCATGGCGCGCTGCGAGGCGTGGGCGCGGGCCGTCCCGGCGCTGGACCGCGTCGGGCTGGCCAAGAAGGCCGATCAGCAGGCGAGTTCACTCTCCGGCGGCCAGTTGCGGCGGGTGGGCGTCGCGCAGACCCTGGTGCACTCGGCGCGGCTGGTCCTGATGGACGAGCCCACCGCCGGTCTCGACCCGGCACAGCGCACCGCGTTCCGCCGCACTGTCGAGCGGCTGTCGGAGGTGGCCGACGTGATCGTCTCCACCCACCAGACCGAGGACCTGTGGGAGGTCTACGACCACGTCGTCGTCCTCGCCGGGGGCACCGTCCGGTTCCTCGGCACGGTGGACGCGTTCCGCGCGCTCGCCCCACCGGGCGCCGCCGCCGGGCGGGAGGCCGAAGCCGCCTACGCGGCGGTGCTCGGGGAGGGTGAGGAGTGATGGTCTTCCGGCTCCGTCTCCGCGCCAACGCAGCGTTCGTGGCGGCCGGACCGCTGCTCGCGGTGGTGCTGCTGTACGTGTTCGCCGAGGAGGTGGGCGGCGGGCCAGGCGGCTACTGGGTGGCGGGCACCGCGAAGGCCGCCTCGGCGCTGATGTTCGTCGCGCCGGCGGTGGCCGCGTGCGCCGCCTGGGAGGCGGGGCGGTTGCGGCGCGCAGGCGTCGCCGGCGGAACCCCGGTCCGCGGCGGCTTCCGCATCGCCGCGGCGTCGCTGATCCCGGTGCTGGCAATGGGGTTGCTGGCGCTGCTGGTCGCCCTGGTCGGCGTGCGGGCGGGGATGACTGCGGCGCCGGGGTGGCCGGAGCCGGTGATCCTGGCGGCGGCGGTGGTGACGCTGTGCGGCTGGCTCGCTGTCGGGTACGCGCTCGGCGTGTGGCTGCCGCCTGCCGCGTCCGTGCCGGTGGCACTCGTGGGCGGCTACCTGTGGCAGGTGTACCCGCCGGCGCTGGAGCCGCTGTGGCTGCGGCATCTCACCCAACCCGCGCGGGGCTGCTGCGCCGCCGCCGAGTCGGTGGCCGCAGGTGGGGTCTCCGGCCCGGCGCTGGCCGCCGTCGCGCTGACGGGTACGGCCGTCGCCGCCGCCGTGCTGTCGCGGCGGACACCGCGCCGGGGAGCGCCGGGTGGAGCGCGGTCGGGGCTGGTGGTGGCCGCCGCGCTGCTGGTCGCCGTGGCCGCCGGGGTGGGAGCGGTGCGGGCGGTGTCGGGGCTGGGGCCGGACGCCGTGGTGGCGCGGTCGGCCGACGAGCTGGTCTGCGTCGACGCGGGCGGCGCGACACGGGTGTGCGTCTGGGCGGAGCACGCACCGCGCCTGGACGAGACCGCCGAGGTGGTGCGGGCCGCGGTCGCCGGCCTGGCCCCGGTGGGCGTCGACCCGCCGGAACTCGTCACCGAACTCCCGGGCGAGGCACTGGCGTACGCGCCGACCGCGGGGGCTGCGAACGATGGTGCACCGTCCACCGGGACACCGGACCGGTGGACGGTCACCGTCCGCACGACGGCCTCGTTCACCACGGACGACATCCGCACCGGCCTCGCGGCCGACCTCACCGGAGCGCTCCTCGACGCCGGCACCCCGGCAACCGACTGCCCCGCCGACCCGGTGGACGCCGCCGAACAGGGCTTTCAGGCCGCTGACCAGCTGTTCGCCTGGCTCACCGTCCGCGCCGGTGCGCCACCGCAGGAGGCGCGTGACCGGTTCGAACCGCAGCTGTGGACGGCGGTCGGGGCGGCCCTGGAAGGCGACGACGCCGCGCAGGCCGCCTGGTTCCGCGCCACGCTCGCCCGTGCGGGGTGCGCGCCGCGATGAGTTGGTGGTCCCGTACCCGGCGGCTGCCGCTGCTCGCCGTCTGCCTGGTCGCCTTCTGGCTGCTGGTGGTGCCGTTCGGGGACGCGTCGCTGCCCGTACCGCAGTTGGGCGGTGCCACCGCGGCCGATGTGCCGCTGCCGCTGTTCGCGCCGCTGCTGCCGGTGGTCGCGCTGATCGTCTGCTGCGGCGGGGCACCGTCGAACGAGGCGACCACCGTGCGACGTGTCGGCACCCTCGACGCCGCCTTGGCGGCGGCCCTGCCGGCCGCGACCGCCGTCGTGGTGGGGACGGCGCTGCTCGCGGGGTTCGGAGCGGGCGATGGCGGCGACGGTGACGCGGCGCTCTGGTCCGTGGTGCGCAACCTCGGCGCCTGCGTCGGCTTGGCGCTGCTCGCCCGCGAGGCGTTCGGCCGCCACGCGGCGACCCTGCTGCCCACCCTGGCGGCGCTGGCCGTGGCGGTCTTCGGCTACGGCCCCGAGCAGCAAGCCCACTGGTGGGCCTGGCCGGCAGCCGACCCGGTCGACCCGCTGGCCTGGGCCGGCTCGGCAGCGCTCCTCGCCACCGGCCTCGCCCGCACCGTCACCCGCGACCGACCCGCTCGGCGCTGACGCCGCAGCGCCGGCCCGGCCTTCGCAGTCCGTCGCACCACGGACGCGCTCCTGCTCTCCGGGGCACGGACGCGGGCCCGCACGCGGCGACCGCCCGTCGGCGCCGGCGTCGCAC
>NZ_JAAVJB010000348.1 GCF_012034385.1 Streptomyces spiramenti | reverse complement strand
CGCCGCTGCGGCGCTCGTCGGCCGGGCACCTCTCCGCGAGGGAGCCCGGCCGGGAAGGTCACTTGCCGGGTACGGTCTTCGTCTCGTCCGGCTGCGCGGCGGCGGCCTCGCACACCTCCACCGCCTCGGGGAACGGCTCGCCGAGCTCGTCGGCCGGGAGCACCTCGCACGGCTCGCCGCCGGGGGCCTCGGCGGCGACGTCCGGCTCGACCACCGCGTCGACCGGCGGGGCGACGGGGGCCGTCCCGGTGGCCTTGTCCGGTACGGCGACGGCTTCTGCCTTCGCCTCGGTGGCCTTGTCCGGTACGGCGACGGCTTCTTCCTTCGCCTCGGTGGCCTTGTCCGGTACCGCGACGGCCTCCGCCTCCGCCGGGTCGTCCGCCTTCGGCTCGGCGGCTGCGTCGGGTGTCTCGGCGACGGGGGCCGTCGTCCCGCTGCCCTGCTCCTGCGGCTGGGAGGCGTTGGCGGCGGTTGCCCAGGTGCCGGCGGCCAGGGCGAGGCATGCCGCGCCCAGGGCGATGCTGCGGATGCTGCGTCGGGTCATGCGGTTCTCCACTCTCCGAAGGGACCGGGCGCGGTGGGAGGGCCGCGGCCGGTGCTTGCAGGAGTGATCTACGGGCGGCCCCGGCGTCGGGTTGCGTTCGCGGAGGAGACCTACGTCATGCCGGGAGCGTGCAACCCGACGCCGACCGGTCCCGTAGAGGAAGGGAGGAGAAGTGACCGAATGGCGAAAGGCCGGCGGGTGGGAGAAGCAACCCGGGAGCGCGAGTTCCGGGAGTTCGCCGAGGCGCGGCAGCGGCAGTTGAGGCGCAGTGCCTACTTGCTGTGCGGCGACTGGCACGAGGCTCAGGACCTGACGCAGACGACCCTGATGAAGCTGTACGCGGCGTGGGGGCGGGTGCGCCGGGACGGGAACGTCGAGGCGTACGCCCGCACGATCCTGACGCGTACCTTCATCGACCAGTACCGCAGGCGTGGCCGTCGCGAGGAGCCGGTGGGCGACCTGCCGGAGCCGCCCGGCGACGGCCGCCAGCCCGGTTCCGAGCTCCGCCTGGTGATGCAGGCGGCGCTGATGGAGCTGCCCCCGCGCTACCGGGCGGTACTGGTCCTTCGATTCTGGGAGGACTGGAGCGTGGAGGAGACCGCGCGGGCGCTCAAGGTGTCGGCGGGAACGGTCAAGAGCCAGAGCGCCCGCGGGCTGGCACGGTTGCGCGACATCATCGGGGAGCAGGTCGGCGAGGTGGGCAGGAGATGACGGGGAACATGATCCGGCGGGGCGAGAGCGGTGACGGGGACGAGCTGCGCGACGCGTTCCGGTCCATCCTGGCGACCCATCCGGAACCACCGATGGACGACCTCACGGGCGCGGCGGTCACCGGCGGTAGGCGGATACGGCGGCGCCGTCGCGTCGCCACCGTCACTGCCCTCACCACAGTGGTCATCGTCGGCGTCGGTGTGGTCACCGGCCTGGTGCAGCCCGCCGTCCAGCAGCCCCCGCCCGTCGTGCCCGCCGAGGAGCCGACCCCGTCGTCGCCGGAGCCCGAGGAACGGCATCCGGAGATCGTCCCCCATCCGGAGGAGGCGAGCGAGGAGCCGCGGGTCGGGTCGGCACTGCCCCGGGACGCGGGCGGCGAGGACCCGCTCGGACCGGACCCCGCCGGCCGGACCACGGTGGGACCGGACCCCGACGGGCAGGTCGCGGAGGGGCAGATCACGGACGGGCGGGTCGCCCCCGGTTCCGGCACCGAACCCGGAGGCGTGCGGGAGCCCGACGACGCGCCGGGAGCCGCCGTGCCGGAGTGACGGCCCGCCCGACCCCGGGCGCGGGCCGCCCGGGGGTGCGGTCCCGGGGCCCCCGGTGAAGAGCACCGCGGGCCAGGCGCTGTGCACCAGACACCCCCTAGACCCAGGTGCCCAGCCACATCCGGGCCCGCCAGGCGTCCATCGGGATCTCGATGCCGGTGTACAGCGGGTAGAAGTAGACGAAGTTCCACGCCACGGCCAGCACGAACACCCCGGTCGTGACGATGCCCGCCGCCCGGCGCCGCTCGGAGCACCCCGGCGGCCCGAGGAGGGCGCCCAGCGCCATCGCCACCGCGAGGCAGAGGAACGGCACCAGCACCACCGCGTAGAAGTAGAAGATGGTGCGGTCCTGGTAGAGGAACCACGGCAGGTAGCCGCAGGCCACACCGCACAGCACAGCCCCGGCCCGCCAGTCCCGGCGCAGCAGCCAGCGGTACGCGACGTAGACCAGAGCCAGGCACGCCGCCCACCACAGCACCGGTGTGCCGAGGGCCAGCACCTCGCGCGCGCACCCCTCCTCGGCGTCGCAGTCGCCCTGTCCGACCTGAATCGACTGGTAATGGAACGACACCGGGCGGCTGCTGACGAGCCAGCTCCACGGGTTGGAGTCGTAGGCGTGGCTGTCGGTGAGTCCGACGTGGAACGAGTACGCCTCCCGGTGGTAGTGCCACCAGGAGCGCAGCGCGTCCACGGCCCCGTTCCCCGTGCTGCCGTTCTCCGCCCCCCACTGGCGGTAGTACCCGCCGGCGGTGGCGAACCAGCCCGCCCACGACGCCAGGTAGGTCGCGGCGGCGACCGGCACGGTGGAGACGAAGGCCGGGACGGCGTCCCGCCGCAGCATCGCCCGGTAGGGGTGCCGGGCGCCGGCGGTGCGGCGCGCCGCCGCGTCCCACAGCACGATCATGATGCCGAACGCCGCAAGGGCGTACAGCCCGGACCACTTGGTGGCGCAGGCCAGGCCCAGCAGCAGACCGGCCGCCAGCCGCCAGGGCCGCAACCCCGGCGTCAGCCGCTCGCCGACCGCTCGGACGGGGCGCAGTACGCCGTCCGCGCTCCTCTCGGGCTGCGCCCGTTCCAGTGCGGTGACGAACCGCGCCCGGGTGCGGTCCCGGTCGACGAGGAGCGCGCCGAACGCGGCCAGGACCCAGAACATCAGCACCAGGTCCAGCAGCGCGGTGCGGCTCATGACGAAGTGCAGCCCGTCCAGCGCGAGCAGCACACCGGCCAGGCACCCCAGTGCGGTCGAGCGGAACAGACGGCGGCCGATGCGGCAGACCATCACCACGGAGACGGCGCCGAGCAGCGCGGTCATGAACCGCCAACCGAACGGCTCCATGCCGAAGGCCCACTCGCCCAGGGCGATGACCCACTTCCCGACGGGGGGGTGCACGACGTAGGAGGCCGTGTCGCCGAGCGGGACGTCCCCGACGAGGATGCGTTCGTTGGCGTCGTCCGGCCAGGACATCTCGTGTCCCCGCTGGAGCAGGGCCCAGGCGTCCTTCGCGTAGTACGTCTCGTCGAAGACCACCGCGTGGGGGGTGCCGAGGTTGACGAACCGCAGCGCCGCGGCGAAGAGCCCGACGAGGAGCGGCCCGATCCACCCCGCCCAGCGCGAGAGCAGCAGCGTCGCCGTGGGACCCAGCCCGAAGTAGCGGCCGAGTCTTCCGGCGGGCGCCGGATACGGCGGCACCAGCCGCTCCCGCACCCCGCGGTCGGCGCGTGCCCGGTAGCCGTGGCGCCGCAGCCCGCGCACCCAGTCGCGTTCGTGAGCGGGCGGGCCGGTGCCGGGTGGTCCGGCGGCGTGACGCGGCCGGCGCTCGGTGTCCGCCGTCACGCGGCACCACCGTCCGCCGGCCGGGCGCTGTGACCCCGGGCCGCCTGGCTCCGGGGGGCGTGGCTCGGGGCCTCGTGACCCCGGTCGCGGGTGGGCGCTGCGGTGCCGGGCCCGCGAGCGGGTCGGCGGCACGCGGCGGCGCGGGAGTCCGCCCCGGCGG
>NZ_JAAVJB010000347.1 GCF_012034385.1 Streptomyces spiramenti | reverse complement strand
GTGCGCGGTCAGAGCCCGAGCGCCGCGACGGCCTCCGCCGCGTCCAGACCGCTCGGCCCGTCGGGCGAGGTCGACCAGGCCGCGGCGCACAGCGCGCGCAGCCCGTCCAACGGCTGCCCGCGCCCGGTCAGGACCAGCGTCCCGCCGTCCACGGCCGCCCGCATCCCACCGCACCGCCACGCCCCGCCCTCGTCGACGGGCCCGGGGATCGGGGCGAGCAACCCCCGCAGATCCGCCGCGACATACGTCGGCCTGTGGTGCGGCGGAGCCGCCACCAGCGCTGCGGCGTCGGTGACTCCCGTCAGGACCAGCAGCGAGTCGACTCCGCCGTTGTGGGCGCCCTCGATGTCGGTGTCCAGCCGGTCCCCGACCACCAGCGGCGTACGTGCACCCGTACGGATGACGGACTCACGGTGCATGGGCGGCTGCGGCTTCCCCGCGACCACCGGCTCCCGGGTGCCGCCGCTCCCGATCCGCACCACCTCGACGGCGGCGCCGTTGCCGGGACCCACCCCGCGCGGCGTGGGAATGGTCAGGTCGGTGTTGGAGGCGAACCACGGCAGCCCGCGCCCCACGGCGAGGGCAGCCTCGACCAGCCGCCCCCAGGGCAGCTCCGGTCCGCCGTACCCCTGCACCACGGCCACCGGCTCCTCGTCGGCCGACTCCACGGGTACCAGGCCGCGCTCGGCGAGAGCGGAACGCAGCCCCTCCGCCCCCGCGTACAGCACCCGCGACCCGGCCGGCACCGCCTCGGAGACCAGCCGCGCCACCGCCTGCGCCGACGTCACCACCTCCGACGGGACCGCGGGCAGCCCCAGCTCGGCCAGGTGTGCGGCGACGACCTCCGGGGTCCGGGCCGCGTTGTTGGTGACGTACGCCAGCCGCATGCCGCCTCGGGCTGCGGTCAGCAGAGACGGCACGGCGTGTTCGACGGCGGCACCACCGACGTAGACCACCCCGTCCAGGTCCAGCAGCGCCGTGTCGTGCCGTTCCGCGAGCGGCGCGTCCGACCCGGCGGGCAACAGCCCCGACCCGATCGTGGCCTGCCCGGTCCCCTGTGCGTCTTCTGCGTCCATGGGTACCGATCATCCCGCACGTCCTACCCTGCCCGCGGAGCGCCCCGACCCTTACGATGCGGGGATGCTCTCAGACGGTCTCGACCTCGCTCCGTTCCGTGGCGTCCGGTACGTGCCGGAACGCGTGGGCGACATCGCGGCCGTGACCTCGCCGCCGTACGACGTCGTGGTGCGGCCGGACGGCGTCGACGCGTTGCACACCTCCGACCCCCACAACGTGGTGCGGCTGATCCTGCCGCAGGCGGTCGACCAAGGCGCGGCGACCCGCGAGGCCGCACGGACCCTCGACCGCTGGCTGCACGACGGCGTACTCGCCCGCGACGGGAGGGAGGCGCTCTACGTCTACGAGCAGCGCCGGGGCGGCACGCTCCAGCGAGGCGTCATCGGCGCCCTGCGGCTCAGCCCGCCCGCCGACGGGGTGGTGCTTCCGCACGAGGACGTCATGACGCAGGTCGTCGCCGAACGGTCCGCGCTGCTGCGGGAGACGGCCGCCAACCTCGAACCGCTGCTGCTGGGGTACCGCGGCGAAACGGCCGCCGCGCCCTGCGCCGACCCGCTGGGCGGTACCGCCGGGGTGGTCGACAGGGCCGTACTGCGACCGCCGCTGCTGGCGACCACGACGGAGGACGGCTTCGCCCACCGTCTGTGGGCCGTCACCGACCCCGCCGAACTGCGGACGGTGACGGAGGACCTGGCGCACCGGACCGCGCTCATCGCGGACGGCCACCACCGCTGGGCGACCAGCCGCCGCGTGGCCCAGGAACGCGGCAACCGCCCGCCGTGGGACCGGACCCTCGTCCTCCTGGTCGACACCGCGCGCTACCCCCTCCAGGTCCGGGCGATCCACCGGGTGCTGCCGCGCCTCCCGCTGGACCGCGCCGTCGCTGCGGCGGCACGCTGGTTCCGCGTCCGGGAGCTGGACACGACCGACGCGGGCGCAGCCCTCGCCGCTCTGACGGACGTCGACGGCCCCGCGTTCGTCCTGACCGACGGCGCCGGGACCTACCGGCTGCTGGACGGGCCGGACGCGGATCTGCTGCACCGGACCGTGGACCCGCGATACCCGGAGACATGGCGGCGGCTCGACGCCACGGTCCTGCACGCGACACTGCTCGGCGAGGTGTGGCGGGTGCCCGACCTGGCGTCCGACATCGCCTACCTCCACGACATCGACGCCGCTCTGGAGCAGGCGGCGCGGCGCGGCGGCACGGCCGTCCTGATGCGGCCCGTCGGTGAGCGGACCGTCCTGGACCTCGCACGTCAGGGCGTCACCATGCCCCGGAAGTCGACGTCCTTCGGCCCGAAACCGGCGACCGGCCTGGTCCTTCGGCTCCTGGACGAGAGCTGAGACTTCGGTGCTCCGCACCCGCCGGTCCTGCCCGGGAGCCGGGACACGCCGAGGGGCCGGGATCGGACGTCGTGTCCGATCCCGGCCCCTCGGGTCGCCTCGATACCCGGCGTCAGCCGGCGGACTTCACGCCCGGCTCCGCGTCGGCGTCGACGGCCGTCACGGACCCGCCGGTCGCCACGCGGTCGGTGTCGGCCTCGGGCTCCGTCTCGGCGCTGTCCGAGTCGACGCTGTCCGAGTCGGCGGCAACGGCCGCCGACACGGCGTCACCGCGGTCGGCCGACTCGGCCACCGGCCAGTCGTCGTCCGCGTCGTCGTCCTCGGCATCGAGCTCCGCGTCGTGGTCGACGACGGCCGAGCGGTCGGCGTCGGTGGAGCGGCTCTCGTCGTCACGGCCTTCCTCGTCCGCGGAGGACTCGTCGAGCGCGTCGATGAAGGTGACGCCGTCCAGCTCGGCGAGTCGGTCGGAGGCGTCGGTGGCACCGGCCTGGTCCGCTTCCAGCGTGCGGGCGAACCACTCGCGGGCGTCGTCCTCACGCCCCACCGCCAGCAGCGCGTCGGCATAGGCGTACCGCAGCCGCGCGGTCCAGGGCTGCGAGGAGGTGGAGGCCAGTTCCGGGCTCTGCAGGGTGACGACAGCCGCTTCTGCCTGGCCCATGTCGCGACGTGCACCGGCCGCGACGAGGCGCATCTCGACCTGTCCCGCCTTGTCCAGCCGCGTCACTTCCGGCTCGCCGGCCATCGCCAGCGCTCGTTCCGGCCGGCCCATTCCTCGCTCGCAGTCCGCCATCACGGGCCACAGGTGCGAGGACCCGGACATCCGGCGAGCAGCGCGGAACTCGGCCAGCGCCTCGGCGTACTTCGCGACACCGTAGGCGGCGAAGCCGGCCGCCTCGCGCACCGCACCCACGCGGGAGGCGAGCCGCAGCGCGACCTTCGCGTGCCCGTAGGCGCTCTCGGGGTCCTCGTCCAGCAGGCGTGCGACCATCACCAGGTTGCGCGCCACGTCGTCGGCGAGGGTCTTCGGAAGGGTCATCAGCTCCTGGCGGACGTCAGGGTCGATCTCCTCGCCCGTGACGTCGTCCGGGATCGGCAGCCGCCGAACCTGCTCGCGCGACCGGTCGCCTCGGTAGTCGTCGCGACGGTCACCGCCGTCGCGGCCGAAAGGGCGACCGCCTCCTCGGTGCCCGCGGTCGTCGTCGCGACGGAACGAAGGCCGGTCGTCGTCGCGGCGCGGGCCGCGGGGGCGGTCATCGCGGTCGCGGTTGAACGAGGGACGGTCGTTGTCGCGGCGGAAGCCGCCGCCACGCTGGTCGTCACGACGCGGGCCGCTGCCGGGCCGGTCGTCGCGACGGAACGGCGGACGGTCACCAT
>NZ_JAAVJB010000346.1 GCF_012034385.1 Streptomyces spiramenti | reverse complement strand
GGCCACGGGCGGGTACAGGGCGACGACGGCGACGAACGGGAGGAACGGCACCGCCGCGCCGTCGCCGGGGGAGGCGCTCCCCGCCGCGGGGGACACACCGCTCTGCTCCGTCGGTGACCAGGGCGGCCGGTCGGCGATCTCCGTCGCGATCGCCGAGGTCCCCGGGGGCCGCCCTCGGCGGCCCAGGCGTCACCGCCTTGCCGCGGCACTGCTCGCCGCCGACACGGCCGCCGTCCTCGCGGTCGCCCTGGCGCTGCCGACACGGACCCCCACGGCGCTGTGGCTGGTGGCGGTCGCCCTGCCCGTCATGGTGGCGCTCCACGTCCGCGCCGGGCTGCACCGCGCGGGGCCGTTCGCCACCGCCCTCGCCGAGCTGCCGCGCCTCGCCGCGCAGAGCACGGTCGGCCTCTGCGTCGCGCAGACCGTGCTCGTCCTGGCCGGAGCGCAGCCGGTGCCGTTCCTCCCGTTCGTCGCCGTCGTCGCCCTGTACCCGCCCGTGGCCTGCGCGGCACGGGCGGCGGTGCGTGCCGCGCAGCGCCGCGGACACCGGCTCCGTCCGAGACCGGCGGTGGTCGTCGCGGGCGGCCCCGGTGGCGGCGCGCTGGCCGGAGTGCTGGGCGACCATCCGGAGTACGGGATGCGGCCGGTCGCGGTCGTCGTCCCGTCGCGAGACCGGGAGGTGCCGGAGCCCGGGCCCCGGCCCGACGGCGCGGCGGCGGCACCG
Organism: Streptomyces spiramenti; assembly: GCF_012034385.1. GTDB lineage: Bacteria > Actinomycetota > Actinomycetes > Streptomycetales > Streptomycetaceae > Streptomyces > Streptomyces spiramenti. The sequence goes on along the minus strand of NZ_JAAVJB010000346.1, from coordinate 3,131 downwards.
GGGGCGGGAGACGTTGCCACCGGCCGCCCCGCGCCCGTGCTGCCGGCTGTGCCCGCCGGGCGGTCCGAGCTCCCGGCGCCGGCCGTGCGCCGGGAGCCCGGCCGCTCCGTCACCTCGCTCCCGGGGGCTCCGGGGACCACGGCGGCTCCCGGCGGTCCACCGCGGTTGTCGGGCGGTGACCTCGGAGCCGTCGCCACCCTCCTCGACGGGGAGCAGGTCCTGGACGCGTTCGTCGTCCGCGGGCCGGACGAACCCGAGGACCCGGAACTCCTGGCGCTCTGCCACCGCCTGGGTTGCACCGTGTGGCTGGTGGACGTGGGCCCCGGCCGCAGCACGGGCACGGCGGCCCGCCCCGCGACCGACCCGGCCGGCCACCTCTGGGGGTTCGCCTGCCGCCGGCTCGACCCGCCCGCCGCCACCCCCGGCACCGTCGCCCGGATCGCCAAGCGGTGTCTGGACGTCACGGGCGCCGCCGCGCTCCTGCTGCTCACCGCTCCGCTGCTGCTGGGCTGCGCGGCGGCCGTACGCACGGTGGACGGCCCGGGTGTCCTCTTCCGCCAGCAGCGGATCGGACAGGGCGGACGTCCCTTCGTCATCCTCAAGTTCCGCACGCTGCGCCCCGCGGACGACACCGAGGCCGCGACTCGCTGGAACGTGGCCGGCGACAACCGCATGAGCGGCGTCGGCAGCACGCTGCGCCGCACCTCGCTCGACGAACTGCCGCAGCTGTGGAACGTGCTGCGCGGGGACATGAGCCTGGTCGGCCCCCGCCCCGAACGCCCGCATTTCGTCTCGGAGTTCAGTCGGAGTCACCCCGGATACGCCCGCCGCCACCGGATGCCCGCCGGACTCACCGGGCTGGCGCAGGTGAGCGGGTTGCGCGGCGACACCTCCATCGAGGAGCGCGCGCGGTTCGACAACCACTACATCGACACCTGGTCGCTGTGGCAGGACGTCTCCATCATGCTGCGCACCAGCGTCGGCTGCTTCCGGTGCGGAGGCAGCTGAGATGACCCGCCTCCCTCGCCTGCCCCGTACGGGGCGACCCACGGCCACGCCCCGCGCCACGCCCCGCGCCGGGGCCGGTGACCGGTCCGGTGATCGGTCCGGCACGGCCGTGCTCGACCGGCCGACCGCCGGGCCGGCCGACGTCCTCGTCGCCCCGCCCCCCGGCACCCCGGCCCCCGGGCCGGGGGCGCGGCGCGGTGCGCCGGTGCGCGTGGTCCGCCGCGGGTGGGGCGCGGCGCGCAGGCGGGCGTCGCGACACGGCCATGTGCTGCCCGTGCTGCTCACCGTGCTGCTGCTCGCCGTACCGGTCGGTGCCTTCGAGGCGGGAGGCGGACGTCTGGTCGCCGCCGACCTCGCGTCGCTGCTCCTGGTTGCGGCGGCTGGCCTCGCTGCGGTGCGGGGCCGACGCCCCGCCCTCGGGGCACCGGGCGTCGCCGTCTTCGCGGCGGCGGTGCTGGCGCTGGGGGTCGTGTATCTCGCCTCCACGGGGCACCCCGCGGCGCTGGTCGGCTGGGTGCGCCACCTCCAGGTCTTCGTGCTGGTCCCGCTCGCGGTGGTGGTGCTGCTCCGTGACCGGAGCGACGCGCGGGTCGTGGCGGGGGCGTTCCTCGCCCTCGGCATGGCGCAGGGGACGCTCGGCATCTGGCAGTACGCGACCGGCACCGGCGCCTCCTACATGGGCGAGAACGTCCGCGCGGTCGGCACGTTCGGCCCCCAGAACGTGATGGGCATGTCCACCGTCGTCTGCTTCGGCGTGCTCGTCTCGCTGTGCGCGGCGCTGTCGCCGCCGGTGGGCGCCCCTCGCTGGTGGCGCCCCGTCGCGGTCTGCTGCACCGGGTGGCTGCTGCTGGCGCTGGCCGTGTCGTTCAGCCGGGGCGCGTGGATCGCCGCGGCCGTCTCGTGCGCCGCCGTCGTGCTCCTCTCCGGTGCGCTGACCCGGCGGGCGGTCACGGCGCTCTGCGCGGTGGTGCTGCTCGCCGGCGGGACGGCGGTCACGCTCTCCGGTCAGCTCGCCGACCGCCTCACCAGCATCGGCCAGGTGACCGGCACCCCCGACCAGTCCGTCGTCGACCGCTACGCGATGTGGGACGCGGCGCGGTCGATGTGGCGCGAGGAACCGTGGACCGGCGTCGGTCTCAAGGGGTTCCCCGAGCACCGCGACGACCACGCCTCGGTCGCGCTCTCGGCCGGGAGCGACACCGCCGGTGCCGGCGCGGAGTTCCAGCGGCAGGAACTGGAGTCCCCCCACAACATGTACCTGCTGGTCCTCGGCGAGCAGGGCCTGGTGGGGTCCGGCGCGCTGGTGGGCGGCTGGGCGGTGCTGCTGACCGGTTGCCTGCTGCGGGTGCGTGCCGCCCGGCGGGCAGCGGCAGGGGAACCGGACGGCACGGCCCCACGCGGGTTGCTCGGCGGCGTCGGCCCGTTGGGGCTGGTGGCCCCCCGTCCGGGCGTCCCGGACGTCGGACTGCTGGCCACCGGAATGATGATCTGGCTGGCCGTCACCTTTGCCTTCGCCGACATCGGCGGGCCCACGACCGTGGCGACCGCGGTGGTGCTGGGGCTGGTCGCGTGGTGGGCCGTGGGCAGTCCTTCGCCGGCGCGGGCGATCGGACCGACGGGGACGGCGCGGACGACGGCCCGTGCGGCGGGGGAGGCGGACCGTGTCCGGCACGGCGGCGAGCCCGCCGTGCCGGCCGCCGTGCCCGTCGGGACCACGGCCGGCGACGGGGCCGCATCGGATGGCGGGGCCGCGCCCTACGCACCCTCACCCGCAGCCGCCGTCGCGGACGACGACGGCGCGGACGAGGCCCGCTGCTCCCTCACCGGTGCGGATTCCGACGCCGGTGAGGGGCAGCAGGACGCGTCGGACGGGCCGTCGTCGCCGGCCGGTCGGACACCCGGAGGGACCGTTGCGGGGCCGGCGACCGAGGCCGAGAAGACGACGACGGGCGGGGCGCCGGGCGGAGCCTCGGCGACCGCCCTGCCGACGGACGACGCGTCGCCGGCCGAGGGTACGGGTGCCCCGATCCCGGAAGCGGCCTGCGGCCCGGAAGCGAACTCCGACCCTGAAGCGGCCCCCGACCCGGGGCCGCCGCGGAGCGACGCGCCGCACGGCCCGGCGC
>NZ_JAAVJB010000345.1 GCF_012034385.1 Streptomyces spiramenti | reverse complement strand
ACCCCCGCCGGTGCGGGGGCGCGCCCGCCCTCTGCCGCGCCCACCCCCGCACCGCCACCTCCGATCAGCTGTGCCACGCGGCAGCGCGAGACGACCGACACCCCGGCCGCCGGGCACCGTGACGCCTCGTCACCGACACCGACACCGACACCGACACCGACACCGGAAACCGTGTATCTTGTAGACTTGGCATACGCCATACACGGTTATGCGGGCCGCGCGGCGGCGGGGAGGAGACGGCGATGGGATGCGCGATCCGCGCGGAGGGGGTCGTCAAGCGGTACGGCGGCCGGCCCGCACTCGACGGGCTGGACCTCACGGTGGCCGAGGGCACCGTCCACGGGCTGCTCGGTCCCAACGGCGCCGGGAAGACAACGGCCGTCCGGGTCCTCACCACGCTCACCGGGTACGAGGCCGGTCGGGCCGAGGTCTGCGGCTGCGACGTCCGCACCGAGGCCGAGCGGCTGCGCGGCATGATCGGGCTGACCGGCCAGTACGCCGCGGTGGACGAGACGCTCAGCGGACGGCAGAACCTCGTGATGTTCGGCAGGCTCCTCCGCCTGGGCCGCCGCGCGGCGGGCCGACGGGCCGCGGAACTGCTCGAACAGTTCGACCTCGGCGAGGCCGCCGACCGCTCCGCCGGCGGCTACTCCGGCGGTATGCGGCGGCGGCTGGACCTGGCCGTCGGCCTGGTCCGCACCCCCACGCTGCTGTTCCTCGACGAACCGACGACCGGGCTCGACCCGCGCAGCCGGGCACAGGTGTGGGGAACGGTGCGCGAACTCGCCGCCGGGGGAACCACCGTGCTGCTGACCACGCAGTACCTGGAGGAGGCGGACCTGCTGGCCGACCGCATCTCGGTGATGAACCGGGGGCGGGTCGTCGCCGAGGGCACCTCCGACGAGCTGAAGTCCGTCATCGGCGCCGACCGGGTGGAGGCGGTGGCCCGCCACACCGAAGACCTGCCCCGACTCGCCGAGGTCATCGGCGCGGCGACCGGGGCGCGGGTGGAGACCGATCCCGACACCCGGCGGGTCGGCGCCCCCGCCGTCGACCGGGTCGCCACCCTCACCGGCGTGGCGCGGGAGGTGGAGCGCGCGGGTATCGCCCTCACCGATCTCGGGACACGGCGGCCCACCCTGGACGAGGTCTTCCTCCACCTCACCGCACCCCCGGGCGGCCCCACCTCCGACCGGCGGGACGCGAACCACGACGGGGAGGCCGCGGCATGAGCACGACCGAACGCGACTCCACCCACACCGCACGGACCGCGGGCCGCCCCTCGCCCATCGCCCCGCCGCGCGGGCCGGGCGAACGCCTGCGACGGGCGGTCGCCGACAGCTCCACGATGACGCGCCGCTACCTCACCCATGTCGTGCGTGCCCCCGAGCAGGTGGCGCTCTACTTCGTGCTGCCGATCGTGTTCATCCTGGTCTTCGGCTACGTCTTCGGCGCCGGCATGGCAACCGGCGGCAGTGCCTACCGCGAGTTCCTCGTACCGGGCGTCTTCGTGATGACGATGCTCTACGGCATGGGCGCGACCGCCTCGGCGGTGGCCAACGACGCCGGCCGGGGGGTGATGGACCGTTTCCGCTCCATGCCGGTGGCGCGCTCCGCACTGCTGACCGGCCGCTCCGCGGCGGACCTGGTGCGGGCGCTGCTGGAGACGAGCGTGTTGGTCTGCTGCGGCCTGCTGGTCGGCTGGACCTGGCACCGCGGCATCGGCGACGCCCTGCTGGCGCTGGCGCTGGTTCTGCTGCTGCGGGTGGCGCTGACCTGGGTGGGCATCTGGGTCGGGCTGCTGGTGCCCAATCCTGACACCGTCGGCCTGATCGTCTTTCCGATGGCGTTTCCGCTGACGGCGCTCTCCAACGTCTTCGTCGCGCCGGAGCTGATGCCCACATGGCTCGGGGCGGTCGCGGAGTGGAACCCGCTCTCGGCGACCGTGGCGGCCATCCGCGAGCTGTTCGGCAACCCCGGCTTCGGCAGTGACTCCTGGGCCGCGGAGAACGCGCTGCTGCTCGCGGTGGTCTGGCCGGTGGCGATGATCGCGCTGTTCGCGCCACTGGCCGTCCGCCGCTACCAGCGTTTGGGCGCCTGACCGACGCGGGGCACCGCCCTCGCGCGCCGCCACCGCCGCGGCCCGGGGACGACAACGGCCCTGGGGGCCACCACGGTCGTGGTGGCCCCCAGGGCTTTCGCTGTTCCGCACGGCGGACGCCGGATCCGATGCGTCGCCGGGCGGGACGTGCCCGAGCCGTGGCTCAGATGGCGACGCCGAGACCGCGCAGGTAGCCCAGCGGGTCGATGTCGGAGCCGTAGGACGGGCCGGTCCGGACCTCGAAGTGCAGGTGCGGGCCGGTGCTGTTGCCGGTGGAGCCGACGTTGCCGATCTGCTCACCGGCACCGACCGTCTGGCCGTTGCTGACGGAGAGGGAGGAGAGGTGGGCGTACTGGCTGTAGCGGCCGTCCTCGTGGCGGATGACGACCTCGTTGCCGTAGGCGCCGCCCCAACCGGCGGAGACGACGGTGCCCGGGGCGATCGACTTCACGGTGGTGCCCGAGGAGGCGGAGAAGTCGACACCGGTGTGGTAACCGCTGCCCCACATGGCGCCGGAGGCCCGGTAGGGGGTGCTCGGTGCGGCGTCGACGGGGGCGCTCGCACCGGTGGCCGGCGCGGGGGCTTCCTCCACCGGGGCTTCCTCCACCGGGGCTTCCTCGACGGGGGCGGCCTCGGCGACGGGCTCCTCCTCCACGGGCGCGGCACGCTCGGCGCTGCGGTCGGCGCGCTGCTCGACGTCGGCCTCGGGGGCGGCCTCGGCCGCCTCGCCGTCCAGCGCCAGCTCCTGGCCGGGGAAGATCAGGTTGGGGTTGTCGCCGATGACGTCGCGGTTGGCGTCGTAGACGGTGAGCCAGCCGCCGTCCACGTCGTGCGCGTCGGCGATGCGGGACAGGGTGTCGCCGGTCACGACGGTGTAGTCGGCGACCTCCTCGGCCGCGTCGGCCGCGGTCTCGGCGGCCGTGGCGGCACGCTCGGCGACCTGTGCGCTGAAGGCTGCCGGGGCGGCGGTCTCGACCGGGGCGGCCGAGGCGCTGCCCGCGCCGATGAGCGGCAGGGCCACACCGGCGGAGCCGGCGGTGAGGGCGAGAGAGATGCGGGCAAGACGACTGGGGCGCTGGTGACGGTGACGTCCGCGTCCGGGCATGGCGGTGCTCCTCTCCGACGCCTACGAGGTGAGCTGTCGGGTTCGGGCCGGAAAGTGCCCGGCCGCGGGCGGGTCCCGCGTCGTTGCGACGTCGCGGAACTCGGCAGGCGGCTTCACCCCAAGCCGGCGTTGACCGGCACAAGATTGGGTCCCCCGCTCCTGTCGTGCGGAAAGTACTGATGTGATCCCTCGCCGGTGACAGGACTCGGCGTCCGGCAAAGGCCGCTCCGCGTGGTGCGGCGCGAGCAGCACGGTAGACACACCGGATTCGGCAGCACAAGAAGCCTGAAGCGGGGCGGCAGTGGCCGAGAACACGAATTGTCCGACACCGTCACCCGGGGTTTGCCCGGTTTGTCGAAGAGTGACCGGTGCACCACGGGCGCCGTACCGCCAACTGACTTGACGGGGGCGGGTGTTGAGCCGTCGAACACCAGGGCCGACCTGCGGCCTCCCCCGACAACGGAGGGGGTGGACGTGACCTCGGTCACCAGCAGAGAAGGCCCGCCCGATGCATCCCTAAAGCCCTTTTAGGGACCAAAGACCGCGGGGCTATTTCGTGCTGATCGCGGACACTTCGGAACCGCCCGGCTCGGCCGTGCCCGGGGCTGCGAGCCCCCGGCGAGCCGGGCCACCGCCACCGGGCCGGCGCACCGGGGCACGGCAGGGCCGGCGCAGCGGGGCGGGCA
>NZ_JAAVJB010000344.1 GCF_012034385.1 Streptomyces spiramenti | reverse complement strand
CCGCCCCGGCGCCGCCCGGGCGGTCGCCGCCCCCCCGGGGCGGTCGCCGTGCCGAGCCGTCGCCACGCAGGGGCGGACTCCGCGACACGCCCCGGCGTGAGCCGGTCCGAGCGGCGGGCGGGCGCCGGCGGGCTCACATCAGGTTCCGTGCCACCATCCACACCGATGCCACCGAGAGCACCATGAGGGCTCCCCGGTTCCCCACCTGCGGCGGTTCGCGTCTGCCGCGTGCCGCCGCAAGCAGCCAGCGCCCGTAGAGGGTCAGCGCCGCCGGCACCCCGAGGACCAGCAACACGGCGTTGTCGTGGAAGGCGGCGGCCAGGTCCCCGTGGAGCAGGTCGTACACCATGCGGGTGCCGCCGCAGACCGGGCAGAGGAGTCCGGTCAGCCAGTTGAAGGGGCAGCGCGGCAGCCACTGCCCCTCCTGGTGGGGGTCGGTGTTCACCAGGTACAACGAGGCGGCGGCGCCGACGCCCAGCACCGCGAGGGGCGCCACGAGCGGTGGCACGCCGCGTCGTCCGCCCCGCGGCAGCCGTGTCCGGCTCATCGTCCTCGCCCCCGTCACCGAGCCCGCTCCGGCCCGTTCCGCCGGTCCCGGCCGCCCGTGTCGTGCCCCGCCGGGCCGCACGGCGGCCGGCCCGCTTCCGGCGCCGCCGAATGGCCAGTACCGCGGTCCCGTCATATTGCCAGAGCACCCACTGCGCGCCATCCGGCGGCGGAGTGCGGCCTCGTCGGGTTACCGTCGAGAGGCAGCGTGAGAGCTGTGGTGGGGTGTTCCCGCTTGACACGCAGGCGGGAGGTAGCGTCACACTCCGCACGAGTACCCCCGAACCCGGACCTTCCCGGGAGCAGCCCCCGAACGGGGCCGAGCCGACCGGAGAGAAGAGACAGACGTTGTCCCCGACCAGCGAGACCGCGAACGGCGGGCGCCGACTTGTGATCGTCGAGTCGCCTGCCAAGGCCAAGACGATCAAGGGCTACCTCGGGCCCGGGTATGTGGTCGAGGCCAGCGTCGGGCACATCCGCGACCTGCCGAGCAGCGCCGCGGAGGTGCCCGCGAAGTACAAGGGCGAGCCGTGGGCGCGGCTCGGGGTCAACGTCGACGAGAGCTTCCAGCCGCTGTACGTCGTGAACAGCGACAAGAAGGAGCAGGTCCGCAAGCTCAAGGACCTGCTCGCCGAATCCGACGAGCTCTACCTCGCCACCGATGAGGACCGCGAGGGCGAGGCGATCGCCTGGCACCTGCGAGAGGTGCTCAAGCCCAAGGTGCCGGTGCGGCGCATGGTCTTCCACGAGATCACCAAGGACGCGATCCGGGCAGCCGTCGCCAACCCTCGCGAACTGAACCAGCGCCTGGTGGACGCCCAGGAGACCCGGCGCATCCTCGACCGCCTCTACGGCTTCGAGGTCTCGCCGGTGCTGTGGAAGAAGGTCATGCCGCGGCTCTCCGCCGGCCGTGTCCAGTCGGTGGCGACCCGCATGGTCGTCCAGCGGGAACGCGAGCGGATCGCGTTCCGCACCGCCGAGTACTGGGACCTCACCGGCACCTTCGCCTCCGGCGCCGGGGGAGAGGGCGACGCCGCCGCCTTCGACGCGCGACTGGTCTCGGTCGACGGCCGTCGCGTCGCCCAGGGCCGCGACTTCGGCTCCGACGGCCGGCTGAAGCAGCCCGACCAGGTCCAGCACCTCGACGAGCCGGCCTCCCGCGCGCTGGCCGCCGCGCTGGCCGAGACGAGCTACGCCGTCCGCTCGGTGGAGTCCCGCCCCTACCGGCGGTCCCCCTACGCGCCGTTCCGCACCACCACCCTCCAGCAGGAGGCGTCGCGGAAGCTCGGCATGGGCGCCAAGCCGACGATGCAGGTCGCGCAGCGGCTGTACGAGAACGGCTTCATCACCTATATGAGGACCGACTCCACGACGCTCTCGGACACCGCGGTCCGCGCCGCCCGCGCCCAGGTGACGCAGCTCTACGGCGCCGACTACCTGCCCGACCGCCCCCGCACCTACGCCGGGAAGGTCAAGAACGCGCAGGAGGCGCACGAGGCGATCCGCCCCTCCGGCGACCGCTTCCGCACCCCGGCCGAGACCGGCCTCACCGGCGAGCAGTTCCGCCTCTACGAGCTGATCTGGAAGCGGACCGTCGCCTCCCAGATGAAGGACGCCGTCGGCCAGTCCGTCACCGTGAAGGTCGGCGGGCGTGCCGCGGACGGCCGCGACTGCGAGTTCTCCGCCTCCGGCAAGGTCATCACCTTCCACGGCTTCCTCAAGGCGTACGTCGAGGGCTCCGACGACCCCGCCGCCGACCTCGACGACCGTGAGCGGCGACTGCCGCAGGTCGCCGAGGGCGACGCGCTGGCGGCACGCGAGATCTCCGTCGACGGCCACGCCACCAAGCCGCCTGCCCGCTTCACCGAGGCCACCCTGGTCAAGGAGCTGGAGGAGCGGGAGATCGGCCGACCCTCCACCTATGCCTCCATCATCGGCACCATCCTCGACCGCGGCTACGTCTTCAAGAAGGGGACCGCGCTCGTTCCGTCGTTCCTCTCCTTCGCCGTCGTCAACCTGCTGGAGCTCCACTTCGGCCGGCTCGTCGACTACGGCTTCACCGCGAAGATGGAGGACGACCTCGACCGCATCGCCGCCGGCGAGGCGGAGGCCGTGCCGTGGCTGCGCCGGTTCTACTTCGGCACCGACGCAGCCGAGGGGGACGCCCGTCCGGCGGGATCGCCCGCCGACGCCGCGGACGCCGCCTCCGACCCCGACCACCTCGGCGGACTGAAAGCGCTGGTCACCGACCTCGGCGCCATCGACGCCCGCGAGGTGTCGTCCTTCCCCGTCGGGGAGGGCGTCGTGCTTCGCGTCGGCCGTTACGGCCCCTACGTCGAGGCGACCGACGAGGGCGATGACGGCGCTCCCGCCAAGCGCGCCGACGTCCCCGAGGACCTGCCGCCCGACGAGCTGACCCTGGAACTCGCCAAGGAACTCCTGGCCAAGCCCAGCGGCGACACCGAACTCGGCACCGACCCGGCGACCGGGCATCTGATCGTCGCCAAGGACGGCCGCTACGGCCCCTACGTCACCGAGGTCGTCCCCGAGGTCGAGGCCGCCCGCGCCAAGGGCGGCAAGGCGGCCAAGAACGCGCCCAAGCCGCGGACCGCGTCGCTGCTCCGCTCGATGGCGCTCGACACCGTCACGCTCCAGGACGCGCTGCGGCTGCTGTCGCTCCCCCGAGTGGTCGGCACGGACGCCGAGGGCGTGGAGATCACCGCGCAGAACGGGCGCTACGGGCCCTACCTGAAGAAGGGCACCGACTCCCGTTCGCTGACGGACGAGGAGCAGCTCTTCACGGTCACCCTCGAAGAGGCGCTCGCCATCTACGCCCAGCCCAAGCAGCGGGGGCGCGCCGCCGCGAAGCCGCCGCTGAAGGAACTGGGCACCGACCCGCAGACCGAGCGCCCCGTCGTCGTCAAGGACGGCCGGTTCGGCCCGTACGTCACCGACGGCGAGACCAACGCGACGCTGCGCCGGGACGACGACGTCGAGACCATCACGCCGGAACGCGGCTACGAGCTGCTTGCCGAGAAGCGTGCCAAGGGCCCGGCGAAGAAGACGGCCAAGAAGACCGCCACCAAGAAGGCCGCCACCAAGACGACGGCCGCGAAGAAGACGACGGCCAAGAAGGCGGCGACCAAGACCGCCGCGAAGAAGACGGCCGCGAAGAAGACGACGGCCAAGAAAGCGGCGACCAAGACCGCCGCGAAGAAGACGGCGACCAAGAAGACCGCCGCGGCCGGAACCGCCGAGTAGCGTTCGCCGGCGGCCGTCGTTTTTCGGCCCCGCCCGCCTCGCGGTGGTTCGTTGCCACCGCACCCGCCGCCCGCCGCCGACCGGCCACCACCGGACGGCGG
>NZ_JAAVJB010000343.1 GCF_012034385.1 Streptomyces spiramenti | reverse complement strand
GGGTCGGGCGGGGCGGCCCGCGGGCGCGGACGCCACCGGTGGGCCCCGGGACCGCCGACGCGCCCGCCCCCGGAGCGCTGCGCGCCGCAGTCGCCCGGCGGCCACCGGCTCGGCGACGGGACGGCGCACCCGTCGCAACCGGGCCGGTGCGCCGAGGTCGTGCAGGCCTGGACGGAGCGCGGGCTCGGGACGAGATGGGGCTCAGGGGCGGGCGGGCCTCGGCGTCGGGCGTGGCGCAGAACCCGGTGGGGTCACGCCGAGACGGGGCTTCGCACCTGCCCGCCGTTCACCCGGACGACCAGGGACAGCAGCACGGCGCCGAAGACAGCGCCCGCGATCAGCACCACGGGCAGGCTTCCCGGCCCCAGCACCGCTCTGGTGATCAGACCGCCCAGCATCGCGCCACCGGCGCCCGTCGCGAGCGCCAGCCTGGTGTCGAGGAAGCGGGCCGGGTGGCGGCTGACCGCCACGGCGGCGATGACGAGACCGAGCAGAGCGCACGCGGTCGGTTCCCAGAGCATGTTCCCTCCCGAGCGGTGTGTCCGACGTGGGCAATGGCGTTCTACCCACGCCCCTGAGCACACGAAACGGCGGCCGGTGAGCTTTCACCGGCCGCCGTCGCAGCGGAAGTTGACGTTGTGTCAGAGCGCCCCGAAGCCGACCCGGCGCGCGGCCGACTCGCCGATCTCCACGTACGCGAGCCGGTCCGCGGGAATGATGATCTCGCGGCCACGCTCGTCGGTCAGGCTGAGCACCTTCTCCTTGCCGGTGAGCGCCGCGGTCACCGCGTTCTTCACGTCCTCGGCAGACTGCCCGCTCTCCAGAACGATCTCGCGCGGCGTGTGCTGAACGCCGATCTTGATCTCCACGGCTTGTCCCTCCGCATGGTTCGTGACGTGCGCGGGGTCCGCGCCGCCGTCGTTCCGCAAGCGTATCGGGGGCCGCCGTCCCCCACGGGGCCGGACGGCAACGCCCGTAGCGAACAGTGCCCGCCGATCGCCGCCCGTGCCCGGCGGCAGGGCCGCGCCGGGGCGCGGTTCGCGCGCGGGTTCGAGGAGGCGGTCGTCACGCCGGTCCGACCGTGTCGGAGCGGGCACGACCCGGAATCGGGACGGCGTGACGCCGCCCGACCCGGTGGTCAGTCCTGCTGCATGGGGAAGCCGGCGATGCCGCGCCACGCCAGAGCGCCGGTGAGCGTCTTCGCGGTCTCGCGCGGGATCTCCTGGCCGGAGCTGAGCCAGTGCCGGGCCGTGATCTGGGCCATGCCGCAGAGGCTGACGGCCAGCAGCATCGACTGGTCGTGCGGGAGGTCGGTGTCCTCCGCGATGACCGCGCAGACCAGCTCGGCGCAGTCCCGCGACACCGAGTCCACGCGCTCGCGGACGGCCGGCTCGTTGGTGAGGTCGGACTCGAAGACCAGACGGAAGGCGCCGCCGTCCCGCTCGACGTAGTCGAAGTACGCGTCCATCGTCGCGGCGACGCGGAGCTTGTTGTCCGAGGTGGAGGCGAGTGCCTCGCGGACATGCTGGACGAGCGCCTCGCAGTGCTGGTCCAGCAGGGCGAGGTAGAGCTCCAGCTTGCCGGGGAAGTGCTGGTAGAGCACGGGCTTGCTCACCCCGGCGCGCTCGGCGATGTCGTCCATGGCCGCCGCGTGGTAGCCCTCGGCGACGAAGACCTCCTGGGCGGCGCCGAGGAGCTGGGTGCGCCGGGCCCTCCGGGGCAGGCGCGTGCCGCGGGGGCGCGCACCGGTCTGCTCGATGGCTGTCACGCCGCCTCCCGTGTGTAGGGGACCTCTGGTGGGGTCGTGGTTCGTTCGCCGGGCACCGGCCGGGACGCCGGTGTCCCACTCGCCCGACGCCGTCATCCTACGGTCGGGTAACGGCGGGTCGTCCGTCGCGTGTCAAGGACCGACATCGGCGGGCCGCGGCTCCGCGCCCCGCCGTACCGGTCGGCGACCCGCCCGGGGCGCTCCGCCGCACCGCCCCGGCCAGGGGCGACGCGCGGCGGGGTGTCGGGCCGTGGGCCGCCCCGGGGGCTCAGCGGTACTCCTCCTCGTCCCGGTCCGCGGTTCTGGCCTGATCCGCCACGTCCGCCGCGTCGGCGGAGTCCCTCGCCTCGGCGGGGGGCAGCGCCTCGTCGCGGGGGCGGAGCTCGGTCCGCTGCTCGGCGGCGTCCGCCTCGGGGATCTCCGCGCCGCGTTCGCGGTCGGCGGCAAGCAGTTCTTCGAGGGTGTCCGGTTCGCTGGGGTCGATGGCCACTGCGGCACCTCCGGTAGCCGAACGTCGTTACTTTCGGTTACCTCCAGCGTAGGTGATCCGCCGCGGTCCGTCGCGGGCGTCGCCCCGGCCCCGGTGCGGGTGCTCCGGCCCGCGTTCCGGCCGCCCGCCGTCACGCCGACCCCGACCGGGTGTGCCCCCTGGGGGTGAAGTCCAGCGGTGCCCGCGGTTCACGCGATCGGCAGCGGTCGCGGAGGGTGACCGGGTGTACGGAGGGGGTGGTGCCGCTGTCGCTGGCCGCCGCTCGGCGCCGCGCGGCGTGACGAAGATCCTGTCCGGCCCGGTCGAATCGGCCCGTGTACCCGCTCCGCCCCGAGGTCACGCCTCCGAACGCCCTCGGAAGGGCAAGCGATGCGGAAGCGATATGACCGCGATACGCCGGATGCCCCACAGGTGTGATGCCGGACACAGTCACGGTTGCGTGACGTGCTCGTAGGATGGCGCCATGCCATCGACCGAGGAGCGACAGGCCACGGCGGCTCTCGCCGCTGCCGAGGCGTGGCCCGGCGTGCGGGCGGGCGAGACCATGCGGTCCGTGAGCCTGCCCGGAATGACCCTTGCCGTGCGCCGCCGCGCCGCCACCCGCGACGATCTGGAACCCGCCCTCTTCGTGCACGGTCTGGGCGGGTCGTCCCGCAACTGGTCCGCGCTGATGGAGCGGTTGGCCGGCGACGTCGAGTGCGAGGCCGTGGACCTGCCCGGGTTCGGCGCCTCCCCGCCGCCCGATCACCGTCAGTACACCCCCGCGGCCCACGCCCGCGCCGTCGTCCGCTGCCTGGAGGAGAGCGGACGTGCGCCGGTCCACCTGGTGGGCAACTCGCTGGGGGCCGCCGCCGCCACCCGCGTCGCCGCGCTCCGGCCCGACCTGGTGCGGACCCTGACGCTCATCTCCCCGGCACTGCCCGAGCTGAGGCCGCAGCGCGGTGTGTTGCCGACGGCGATGCTCGCCGCACCCGGTATGGCGTCGCTGCTCGGGCGCCTCGGCGGCGACCAGACGCCCCAGCAGCGGGCGCGCGGCGTGCTGCGGCTCATCTACGGCGACCCGTCGCGGATCACGCCCGAGGAGTTCTCCGGCGCCGCCGCGGAGCTGGAGCGCCGTCAGTCCCTGCCCTGGTTCTGGGAGTCGCTGACGCTCTCCGCCCGAGGGCTCGTCAACTCCTACACGCTCAGCGGCCAGCACGCCCCGTGGCGCCTGGCCGAACGTGTGCTCGCACCGACCCTGCTGGTGTACGGCGGTCGTGACCGTCTCGTACGCTTCCGGATGGTCGACCGGGCCGCCGCGGCCTTCCGTGACTCACGGGTCCTGGCGCTGCCCGGGGCCGGCCATGTCGCCATGATGGAGTTCCCCGATCTGGTCGCGGACGCGTTCCGCGAGTTCCGCGCCGCCACGGCCGGGTCGAAGGCCACCGAGAACGCCGGGGGGCGTGACGCTTGATGCACCGGTCCGAACGTGAACAGTGGCACCCGGAAGGGGCCACCGCAGGGCCGGCACCGGCCGGCGGGCAGCACGCCCCCGGCCCGGGAGCCCAGGAGCACTACGGGTACCCCGCCGCCGGGCCCGCGGACGACCCCCTCGTGCCGCCGCAGGACCGCGAAGCGGCCCGGCGCGGGAACGACGCCCCGGCCGAGCACGGGCGTGGACC
>NZ_JAAVJB010000342.1 GCF_012034385.1 Streptomyces spiramenti | reverse complement strand
GTGCTGCACGGGCGGGGCGGCCCACCCGTGCGTCATGGCCCGTCGCGGACCGGCGCGGACCGGCGCCGGACGGGCGACGCGCCCGCCGGCCCCTGCCGCGGCGGCTCAGTCCCGCAGTTCGGCCAGCAGGCCGAGCCAGACCTCGCTGATCGTCGGGTACGCGGGGACGGCGTGGGCCAGCCGCTCCACCGGCACCTCGGCCACCACGGCGACGGTGGCCGCGTGCAGCATCTCCGTCACCGCCGGGCCGGCGAAGGTGGCGCCGACGAGGACGCCGCGGTCGGCGTCCGCCACCAGCCGGGCGTGGCCCTGGTAGCCGTCCGCGTACAGCGAGGCCCCGGCGACCGCACCGAGGTCCGCGTCGGCGATCCTGACACGGATGCCGCGCGACTCGGCGTCCGAGGCCGTCAGTCCCACGGAGGCGACCTCGGGGTGGCTGAAGACCACCTGCGAGACGGCCTCGTCGTCGGCGGTGGCGGCGTGCGCGCCCCACCGCCCCCCTGCCGCCGCCTCGCCCCGGACCCGCGCCACCACGGCGTCCCCGGCGACGCGGGCCTGGTACTTGCCCTGGTGGGTCAGCAGGGCGCGGCCGTTGACGTCACCGACCGCGTACAGCCAGCCGCCGGCGACCTCGTCCACGCGGCAGCTGTCGTCCACCCGGAGCCAGTCGCCGGGCTCCAGCCCGACCGTCACCAGCCCCAGGTCCTCGGTGCGGGGGCCGCGTCCGGTGGCGAGCAGTACCTCGTCGACCTCGACCTCGCCGCCGTCGTCCAGGACCACGGTGACCGGCCCGCCCGGATCCGGCCGGCGCAGCGCGGTCACCGAGGTGCCGGTGCGGACGTCGGCGCCGGCGTCGCGCAGCGATCGTGCCACCAGCTCCCCGGCGAAGGGCTCCATGCGGGGCAGCAGGGCGTCGCCGCGGGCCAGCACGGTCACCCGGGAGCCGAGGGCCTGCCAGGCGGTGGCCATCTCCACCCCCACCACACCGCCGCCGACGACCGCCAGCCGGCCCGGGACCTCCGAGGCGCTGGTCGCGTTGCGGCTGGTCCACGGGCGGGCCTCGGCGACGCCGGGGAGGTCGGGTACCAGGGCGCGGCTCCCGGTGCAGACGGCGACGGCGTGGCGGGCGGTCAGCACCCGGCTGCTGCCGTCGGAGGTCTCGACCGCGACCCGCAGCTCCCCGGCGAGCCGGCCGACGCCCCGGACCAGCGGCACCCCGACCGAGTCGAGCCACTCCACCTGGGAGGAGTCGTCCCAGTCGTGGGTGAAGTCGTCCCGCCGGGCCAGCACGGCCGCCGCGTCCAGCGGCCCGTCGACCGCCTGCCGGGCGCCGGCGACGGCACGGGCGTCCGACAGGGCGGCGGCGGGCCGCAGCAGCGCCTTGCTTGGCATGCACGCCCAGTAGGAGCACTCGCCGCCCACCAGCTCGTTCTCCACGATCACCACACTCAGCCCCGCTTGGGAGACCCTGCCGGCCAGTACCTCGCCGACCGGGCCGGCGCCGACGACCACCACGTCGTGGACGTCGGCGGTCTCCGCCGCACCGCGCGCGGTCTTCCCTCCGCCACCCCCGGTGGTGTCCTGTGCCCGCTCCTCCGCCATGACGACCCTCTCTCTGCGCTGACGACGCCTTGCCCGGCGCGGTACCGGGCGCGCCGGTTCCCGGGAGCGGACGGTACCGCGCCATCCGTGCCACGGAACCGGAGACCGGCGACGCGTGTCGGCACGCGCGGCCGGATCGGTCGATCTCTCACCCGGTCGGCGTCCGGGTGACTCCGGGGGGGGGCCGCCGCTCCGAGAAGCCCGAGCCGTCGCGGTGGGTCAGGTGTGCAGGGCCCGGAGCACCCGGTGGAACTCTGCCTTGAGCTCCAACCCGATCCCGGGGGCGTCGGTGAGCCCGATCCTGCCGCCCTCGACGCGGGCGCCGTCGGCGAACCCGCCGGTGGGGCGGAACTCCCCGGGGTAGGACTCGTTGCCGCCGAGCTTGAGTGCCGCCGCGATGTGGAGGGAGAACTGGTGGCCGCCGTGGGGTATGCACCGCCGGGCCGACCAGCCGTGGTCGCGCAGCATCTCCAGCACCCGCAGGTACTCGACCAGGCCGTAGGAGAGTGCGGGGTCCACCTGGACGACGTCGCGGTCCGGCCGCATCCCGCCGTAGCGGACGAGGTTGCGGGCGTCCTGGAGGGAGAAGAGGTTCTCGCCGGTGGCGATCGGCCCGCGGTAGTGCTCCGCGAGGGTGGCGTTGAGGCGGTAGTCGAGCGGGTCGCCGACCTCCTCGTACCAGAAGAGCCCGTAGGGCTCGATGGCGCGGCCGTACTCCAGCGCGGTGGTGAGGTCGAACCGGCCGTTGACGTCGACGGCCAGCCGGGAGCCGTCGCCGTCCAGGACCCCCAGCACCGTCTCGATCCGGCGGAGGTCCTCGGCGAGGTCGGCGCCGCCGATCTTCATCTTCACGACCTCGTAGCCCTGGTCGAGGAAGCGGCGCATCTCATCCCGCAGGTCGGCGTGGGTCCTCCCGGGGGCGTAGTAGCCGCCGGCGGCGTAGACGAAGACCGAGTCGTCGGGGGAGCCGTCGCCGTGGCGGTCCGAGAGGTAGCGGTACAGCGGGACGTCCTCGATCTTCGCGGCGAGGTCGAAGAGCGCCATGTCGACCACGCCCACGGCCACCGACCGCTCGCCGTGGCCGCCGGGCTTCTCGTTGCGCATCATCACCTCCCAGGCGCGGGCCGGGTCCAGCCGGCCGGCCTCGTCGAGGAGGGCGCCGGGCTCGGCGTCCAGCAGACGCGGCAGCACCCTGCGGCGCAGGATCTCCCCGGCGCTGTAGCGGCCGTTGGAGTTGAAGCCGTAGCCGACGAGCGGCTGTCCGTCCCGGACCACGTCGCTGACGACGGCGACCACGGAGCAGTCCATGGTGGTGAAGTCGATCCAGGCGTTGCGTATGGACGAGCTGATGGGCACGACGCCCTCGTGCACGGCGGTGATCCGCATGGAGGCCTCTTTCCGGCGCGATGCCAGGTTGTAACTTATAAGATTGTCCGCGTGCTAGGTTCACGCCCCACGAACGTCCCGTCAAGACCCCGGCCGTGCGCGCCGGGCCCGGGGCGCGGCCACGACCGCGCGACCGGGGCACGGAAGGAGGCGGGCCGAGGTGTCCATACGGGGGGTCTTCGCCAGCAAGGCCGACCTGGCCTACGCCGAACTGCGCGGTCGTATCCTCAGCGGCGCGCTGCCGGCGGGGTCGCGACTGGCCCAGTACGACCTCGCCGAGGATCTCGGCATGAGCATCACCCCCATCCGGGAGGCGGCACGCCGCCTCAGCAGTGAGGGCCTGGTCGACCTCGATGCCCACCGGGACGCCCGGGTCGCCGCGATGAGCGCCGAGGAGGCCCGGAACCTGCTGGAGGTGCGGCTCTCCCTGGACCCCGCGGCGGTACGGCTGGCCGCCGAGCGCCGCACCCCGGAGGACGTCATCGCCCTTCGCCTGGCCCAGCACGAGCTGCTGCCGGTCAACCGGGCCACCGGCGAGGAGGCGCTGACGGCGCACCGCGCCTTCCACCGTGCGCTGTACGTCGCCTCGCACAACCCGGTGCTGATCCGGCTGCTCGACGATCTCTGGGACAAGGTCGACCGCTACCGGCGGTTCGGCCTCCACCTGCCGGAGGGGGACGCCCCGCGGCTGCGTGACCACGACGAGCACGCCCGCCTCGCGGACCTGGTCGTCGAGGGTGACGCCGCCGGCGCGGAGGAGCTCATGCGGGGCCACATCGAGCTGAGCCTCACCGCGGGTGCGGTCGAGGCGCTGGAGGCCGCGGTCGAGCACCGCGGGTGACCGGCCGGCCCCTGCGTCGGCGCGACCGTGGTGACGGGCCCGCCCGGCCCGACCGGACACGCCGCGGGGCCCGCACCGGTACGTCACCGGCGCGGGCCC
>NZ_JAAVJB010000341.1 GCF_012034385.1 Streptomyces spiramenti | reverse complement strand
CCGCGCACCTCGCCCGTCGGACCCCGGTCCCCCGCCCGCGGGCCCGCCCGGCCCGCAGGGGCCCGGCGCGGTGCCGGGTGAGTCCGCGCGGCGGAGACGGCGGTTGCGGGCGATCGCCCAGCCCCAGGCGACCAGGCCGCCGAGGGCGAGTCCCCACTCGGGCGCGGCGCCGACCCGGGAGGCGACGGTCCGCGCGTCGCGCAGCGGGAGCTCCCCGATGAGGACGTCCTGGGTGAACTCTTCGGTGCGCTGCTCGACGGTCCCGTCGGGCGCCACGATGGCGCTGATGCCGCTGGGCGCGGCGGTGACGACCGCCCTGCCGTGTTCGACGGCGCGGAGCGAGGACATGGCCAGCTGCTGCTCGGGCTGGCCGGTGCGGCCGTAGGTCGCGTTGTTGGTCTGGATCACCAGGGCGCGGGCGCCGTCGTTGACGGTGTCGCGGACGATGCCGTCGTAGGCGACCTCGAAGCAGATGACGTCGCCCAGCCGCGCGGGGCCGACGTCGAGCACGCCCGTGGTCTCGCCGGGCCAGAAGTCGCGCGGCACGCGCTCCAGGCGGGTGATGAAGCGGCTCAGGACGTCGCGGTAGGGGACGTACTCGCCGAAGGGCACCGGGTGCTGCTTGGTGTAGGAGTCCCCGGGGCCGGTCCGCGGGTCCCAGACGATCCCCTGGTTCTCGACGTACCCCTCTCGGGTGGGGTGGTCGACCAGCGCGCCGACGAGGATCGGCACCCCCACGGCGCGGGCCGCCCGGTCGATCGCCTGGTAGGCATCGGGGTAGCGGTGCGGGTCGAGGTCGGAGGCGTTCTCCGGCCAGATGACCAGGTCCGGCTGTTCCTCGCGTCCGGAGCGGACGTCCTCCGCCAGTTGCAGGGTCGCCTCGACGTGGTTGTTGAGGATGAGCATCGGGCGGCCGAGGAAGTCCATGCCCGGCTGCTGCACGTTGCCCTGGACCACCGCGATCCGCACGGTCTCGTCGGCGTCGGTGCGGACGGGTACGGCGGATCCGGCCAGCACCGTGACCGCCGCCAGCCCCGCCGCTCCGGCGGCGGGCAGCGCGGCGCGGCAGACGAGGGAGCGCCGGATGCGCCACGCGCGGAGGCAGGCGCAGGCGGCCAGGGCGCCGGTGAGGGCGACCGCGAAGGTGACGAGCGGGGCCCCGCCGAGGGCGGCGAGCGGCGTGAAGGGAGTGTCGGTGTTGGCGAAGGCGAGTCGGCCCCAGGGGAAGCCGCCGAGCGGGACCCGGTCGCGGGCCCACTCCTCGGCCACCCACAGGCAGGCCGCCCACAGCGGCCACAGCGGCAGTCGCGAGGTGAGCGCCAGGGCCGCGCCGAGCGGGACGAAGAAGAACGCCTGGAGCAGGGAGAGCCCGATGACGGCGTCCCAGCCGATGACGTTGAGCCACTTCAGGAGGCCGAGGAAGAAGGCGAGGCCCATGGCCAGGCCCGTCCAGGCGCCCTGGCGGGCGGTGCGCCGGTGGGTGAGGGCGCTGAGCGCCGCCACGGCGAGGACCGAGAGCGGCCAGAGGCCGTAGGGCGGGAAGGCCGCGGCCAGCGCCAGTCCCGCGACCACGGCCAGGAGGGTGCGCGGCAGCGCCCCGCGCGACCACGCGGCGAGGCGCCCGGGACCACCGGTGCTCACGCCGTCGTCACCGCCCGCTGCGGGCGTGCCGGTGTCGGGGGCTGCGGCGCGGTGCGCGGCGGTGGCGGATTCCTGGCCCGATGCCACGTCGTGGCCCTCCCTGGGGGATCAAGCGGTACTGCGTCGACCGTACCGTGAACCCCCGCCGCGGCGACGGGCGGTGCCACAGGTGGGCGATGCCGCCCGGGCGCCCCCGGGGCGCCGCCGCCGAGGGCGGGGCCCTGCCCGCGGATGGAGGCCCGGCGCCCTTCGGGCCGGCCCGGGGCCCGCTGGCTGCGGGCCGGCCGTGAGCCGTTGTCTACTGGGCGTCCGGGCCTCGTCCGTGTCCCACCCGCCGGCCGGAGCAGGGCCGTCGCTGCGGTGCCGCGGGCGCTGGGCCTGGCTGCCAGCGACGAGCCGCCTCCCGGCGGCGCGTCCCCTGGCCCAGCGGCGCTCCACGACCACGCCGCGGCGGGTCCGGCCGAACGTCCTGTGGTGGACCCGGCCGAACCTACCGCTGGATCACCGCCGCCTGTCAACACCCGTGTGACCTCGGCTTTCCGACCGAAACCCCTGGTCAGTGACGAGCGATCACGAGAGCGCGCCACGCCGGGGCGACGTCGTTCGGCGTATCCCCTGGCCAGAGATCACCCGTTCAGTCGATCGTGCACGGTGCGGCCACCGACGACGGTGCGCAGGCACTCCGGAAGGGCCTCGCCGGGGGTCAGGTCGGGCAGGCCGGGGGTGCCGGACCGCGGGTCGGTCGACCAGCGGGTGACCCGCTCGTCGGCGGTCTGGACCACGAGGCCGCCGGCGCGCCAGATCGCGTAGTCGGCCACGGCGCCCGGCACCAGCGTGCCCTCTCCGTCGCGTCCGAGGGCGCGCCACCCGCCGCGGGTGTGGGCGGCGAACGCGGCACGGACGGAGATGCGGTGCTCGGGGGTGCGGTGGAACGCGGCGGCGCGCAGCGTGCCCCAGGGGTCGAGGGGGGTGACGGGCGCGTCGGAGCCCAGCGCCAGCGGGACACCGGCCCGCAGGAGGGCGGCGAAGGGGTGGAGGCGGCCCGCCCGCTCGGCACCGAGCCGGGAGGCGTACATCCCGTCGGGACCTCCCCAGGCGGCGTCGAACGCGGGCTGGACGGAGGCCGTCAGCGCCAGGTCGGCGAAGGCGGCGAGGGTCTCGTCGGTGAGGAGCGCGGCGTGCTCGATGCGGTGGCGCGCCGCCCTCACCCGGTCGATGCCGACGTGCTCCGCCGCGGCGCGGACCCCGTCGGTCACCGCGGTCAGCGCCGCGTCGCCGATGGCGTGGAACCCGGCCTGGACCCCGGCCTCGGTGCAGGCGATGACGTGGGCGGTCACGGCGGCGGTGTCGATGTGGGCCAGGCCGGTGTGGTCGGCGTCGTCGTAGGGGGCGTGGAGGTGGGCGGTGTGGGAGCCGAGGGAGCCGTCCACGAAGAGGTCGCCCGCGGCACCCACCGCGCCGAGGTCGCGCACCCGCTCCAGTTGGCGGGTGCTGGTGACGGCCTCCCCCCAGTAGCCGAAGACGCGGGGGCCGCTCTCCCTTTCGGCGAGGGCGAGCAGTCCGGTGAAGTCGTCCTCCCCGCTGATGAGGGGCCCGGCGCACTCGTGGAGCGCCCCGATGCCGAGGGAGGCGGCGTGCCGCAGCGCGGCCCGCTGCGCATGGGTGCGCTGCTCGGCCGTGACGGTGTCGTGGGCGGCGGTGCGCACCGCGTGGTGGGCGTCGCCGGTGAGCGGCCCGTCGGGGTGGTAGCCGGACATGGCGGTGACGCCGGGGACCAGGTCGAGCAGGGCGGTCGAGGCAAGCGCCGAGTGGACGTCGACACGGGTGAGGTACACGGGGCGCCCGTCCGCGGCGGCGTCGAGCTCGGCGCGGGTGGGGACGACGCCGCCGGGCCAGGCGGCCGAGTCCCAGCCGTGGCCCAGGACGACGCGGTCGGTGGGACGGGCCCGGTTGTGGGCGGCGACCGCCGCCAGCGCCTGCGCGGGGTCGGTGGCGGCGGTCAGGTCGAGGCCGGTGAGAGCGAGGCCGGTGGCGGTGGTGTGGACGTGGGCGTCCGTGAAGGCGGGGGTGACCAGCGCGCCGTCCAGTTCGACGATCTCGTCGGCGCCGTCCGCGAAGGACTCGGCGGCGCTCTCGGAGCCGACCCAGGCGACGCGGTCACCCTCGACGACCATGGCGGTCGCGAAGGGGTCGGCCGGGGAGTGGACGGTGCCGCCGCGCAGCAGCGTGGTGGGGCGGGGTGCGATGGGGACGGTCATGCGGCAAGTCTGGCCTGCGCCCGGCCCCGGGCCCGCCGCGGGGTGGGCG
>NZ_JAAVJB010000340.1 GCF_012034385.1 Streptomyces spiramenti | reverse complement strand
GGCCCGGAAGCCGTGGCTTCCGGGCCCGTCACGGGTGCGTCGGGGTGACCGGCCTCGTGGCCGGTCGGGTTCGGCTCAGCCGTCGCGCTCGTCGCGGCGGCGCTGCCAGCGCTGCTCGATGCGGTTCATGACCGAGCGACGCTGCCGGGGCTGCTGCTGGCGGCGTGTCCCGGGCTGGGCGCCGGCCTTGCCGCCGCCCTGCGCCGAGGCGCCGTCCGTGGAGGCCACGACCGGACCCTTCTTCCAGCCGGTCACGGCGAGCACGGCACAGCCGAGCATGACCAGGAACCCGACGACACTGAGCCAGATCTGCTGCGCGACCATGCCGGCCATCAGCAGCACGATGCCCACCAGGAAACCGACCGCGCCCTGGTAGACCCGCTTGCGGGTGTACGTGCGCAGCTCACTGCCCTCGAGCGCTGTCGCGAACTTGGGATCTTCCGCGTACAGCGCTCGCTCCATCTGCTCGAGCATGCGCTGCTCGTGCTCCGAGAGCGGCACGGGGTCCTCCTACTCGTCGGTCGCGGTGGCGACCGGGTCCGACTCTTCCAGGATAGGCAGGGAACGCTCCCTGTGAAAGCCGCCCCTCACGCAAATTCCGCCCACCGCTTCCGCCACGACCAGAGCAACCGGGGGATGGAGAATCCCCTACCCCGGCTCCCCTCCGCCATGCCGACGGGCGCACGTCCGATATTACGTCCGATCCTAAGGGAACGGGGGCACGTTCAGGAGTCGGCCCGGGGCACGGTGCGCTCGGCGAGCAGGTGAAGTTGTCCGGCGATCGCGTGGAACGCCGGAACGGCCGCCGCGTCCGCCTCCAGCCTGGTGAGGGCGGCCAGCGCGTCGGCCTCGGTGTCGACCAGCGCTCCCGGCACCAGGTCCGCGAAGATCCGCACCCCGTGCACGGTGAGCGGGTCCAGTCCCACCGTCGAGGCGAGAGCGGTCAGTTGGTCGGCGGTGAAGCGGTGGGGCACCGGGTCCGCGTCGCCCCACCGGCCGTCCGGGTCGGCCAGGGCCTGCCGCGCTTCGGTGAAGCGACCCGCCAGCGCCCGGGAGAGCACCGCGCCGCCGACACCGGCGGCGAGCAGGCTCAGAGTGCCGCCGGTCGGCCGCAGCGTCCCGGTGACGGCGGTGAGGGCCGCACGGGGGTCCTCCGTGTACTCCAGCACGCCGTGGCAGAGCACGACGTCGTAGGCGCCCCGACCGGCGACCTCCAGCAGGTCCCCGGTGTCGCCCTGCACGCCGCGGACCCGCTCCGCGACGCCCTCCTCGGCCGCGCGACGCTCCAGCGCGAACAGCGCGTCGGGGCTCGGGTCGACCACGGTCACGGTGTGGCCGAGAGCCGCGACACGGACGGCGAGGCTCCCGCTGCCGCCCCCCGTGTCGAGCACGTCGAGCGCCGGGACCCCCGCGGCGGCGGCGCGGCGTGCGAGGGCCCCGCGCAACAGCTCCCAGACGACTCCCGTACGCAGCGCGGTGTGCGGGCCGGGAGCGGTCGGTTCAGACGACATGCGGGTGGCTCCTCGTGCGGAAATGCGGTGCTGGGCGAGCCACTCCAGCTTATGGCCTCGGACCCGTCGCCGGGCGCCCGGTCCCGTCCGGCGGACGCCCCGCGCGGTGGAGGGACGCCGCGCGCGGTCGACGGCGGTGGCCGTGCGGAGCCACGGCGGCGCGGACGCGGGCCCCACGGCGCCCCCACGGCCGCGATCACCCGCACGGGTGCACCCCGAGGCTGCCGCGCGCTCGCCCCGAGCCCGCGCGGCGGCGCTCACCCTGCCGTGTCAGCCGCCCGGGCCGGCGGCGGGCTGACGCGGCAGGGTGGGCTGATGCGGCAGCATCGTCTGCACCAACCGCAGGAACATCCCCGCGGAGCGGGCGAGTTCGTCCGCCTCCTCGGGGCGGACGGCGTTGCGGATGCCCGCTTCGACGCGCGCCCGGCGCACGGCGCTCGCCGCGAACAGCGTGCTCCACTCCGCCAGTTCCGGCGCGGCCTCCGGCAGCATCTCCCACACGCTGCGGATGCGGCGGCGGCCACGCTCGGTGATCTCGGGCCGGCCCCGGACGGCCAGCACGGCGGCGGCGGCCCGCAGGGCGGCGAGGTGGACGGCCACGTAGGCGTCACCCGGGTCCTCGCAGGCCGCGGCCGTCTCCAGGCCGCGTTCGGCCTGGCCCAACAGGTCCAGGGCGGCGGGGGGCGCGGCGGCACGGCGTAGTACGGGGTGCACGTCGGCCGGGCTTCCGGTCATGACGAGCCTCCTGTCGTCATTCGGCGGTCTGTCGGCGACGGGCGGCCCGGCGGGCGGCCCGCCACCGGCGGACATCTCGCGTCCGAACACATGCTGACGCATGCCACTGACAATCAGTGCCCAGCCGACCGGGCGGACGAACCCGGAACGGCGGTGACGGCGGCGAACGGCCACGTCGCGAGGGGGTGGGGGCCGACCGGCGCCAGGGGGCGGCGGTACCCCCCGCGCCGGCAGCCGCGGACCGCGCCGGGGCACGGCGGGCCCAGGGCGGCGGGCGGCGGGAGAGAGGAGGAAAGGAAGCAGCGCCAGCCCGCTGTTCTGCCGGACAGCGGACCCGGCCCGAACGGACCGCACCGAACGGAGGGGAACGGCAGCAGGGCGACCGTGGCACGGAACCCCCCGGTTCTTCGTGCCACGGCCGCCCGCGCCCGGCCCTCCCGTGCCCCCCGTGGGCCGGCCACCGGTCCCCCCGACCGGTTTAACGACCTGCCCGCACGCCCGTCGGCCGCAGCCGCCGGGCCGACCGCGGCCCACCTTCCGCCGCCCCGTGCCGGCGGTCCGGTGGCCCCGGCCCGTGCGCATCACTCTGCCGTCCGCGCCGGTGCCCGCCCATGAGCATTCCTACTCAGGCCGGTACTCAGACGCGAGCCGCCCACTCTGGGTACCCGCACGCGTCGGTCCACCGGGCCACCGGGCCGGCCGCTCGGTCCTTCGGAGCCCGGCAGTAGGGTTCGCTGCATGGCAGGGATCGTGGTGGTCGGCGCCGGTGCGGGCGCCCTGGCGGCGGCGGCACGACTGGCGACGTCCGGCCACCGGGTGACGGTGGTCGAGCGGTCGGGGGCGGTGGGCGGCGCGGTCGGCGCGTACCGGCGGGACGGCTTCGCCTTCGACACCGGGCCGGGGCTGCTGCACTTCCCGGCGGTCTGGCGCGACCTCTTCCTCAAGACGGGCCGGGCCGCGCTGGAGGAGTGCGTGGAGCTGCGCCGGGTGGACCCGGCGGTCGAGCACCGGTTCGCCGACGGCACGCGGTTGCGGCTGCCCGGCTTCTCCCGGGCGGGGGTGCGCCGCGCGCTGGACGAGGCGGTCGGCGCCGACGCGGGGGAACGCTGGCACGCGGTGCTGGGCCGCGCGCGCGAGACCTGGGAGAGCACCCGGCGTCCCCTGCTGGAGGAACCACTGACCGCCGCCGCCCGCGAGGCGGCACACGCGGACGCCTACCCCGCCCGCCGCGGCGGCCTGCTGCGCCGCCGGCCGCGGACGCTGGCCGCCATGGCGCGGGACGAACTGCGGCACCCGGCCACCGAGGCGGTACTGGCCTCGGTGGCGCGCCGCCACGGCCTGGACCCGCACACCGCACCGGCCTCCGCGGCGGTGCTGGCGTACGTGGAGGAGACCTTCGGGAGCTGGTACCCGCTGGGCGGGATGCGGGCGCTGGTCTCGGCGCTGCACCGGCGCTGCGAGGAGCGGCGCGTCCGGTTCGAGTTGGGGGCGGAGGCGGTCCGCGTCCTGGAGCGCGAGGGGCGCGCGGCAGGCGTGGAGTTGGCGGACGGCCGCCGCCTCGCGGCGGAGAAGGTGGTGTGGGGCGGCGCCTGGCCGGGCGCCGGACGGACGCGCGGCACCGCGGGCCGGCTCGTGGTGCTGCTGGCGCTCCGCGGCCCGCACCCGGCGGGTACCCCGCACCGCACCGTGGTGCACCCGGCCGCGACCCGGCCGGGTGGGGCAGCCGGGCCGGCCGTCACCCTGGACCGGCCCGACGACCCGTGGGGGGGGG
>NZ_JAAVJB010000033.1 GCF_012034385.1 Streptomyces spiramenti | reverse complement strand
CTGTCCAGCGACCCCGTGCCCACCGGGCGCCTACCCTGCGGGCATGTCCAACGAGCAACCGTCCGCAGCCCCCACCACCACCCCCGGCGCCGGGAGGTGGTGCGCGTCCGGGCGGCGGTAGGCGTTCGGTGTGCGCATGTGGTCCGTCCTTGGTCCCGTTCGTCCCCGTCCCAGAGTATCGACGGGGGCGCTCCGCGCCAGGGGGCACGGCGCCGCGCGGCGACCCGGTGGCGCGTCGGACGGCGGTGGGTGTGGGGACGGGGATGCGGCAGGGGCGCGGCGTCCGGACTCGCGTGCCGGCCGGGCGTCCCGGCGCGGGGTGGGGATGAGAGCCGGGTGGCCGTCGGGGCGCGATCGGATGGGAGTCACGCAGGGTGACCGAGTGTCTTGCCCCATTTCGCACCGACTGTGACGGTGTCGCGACCCGGGGTCGTGCACGTGCATACGACCGTGCATCTGCACCTGAACGGGGTTATGATCCCGAGAAGTTGAGCCCCCGGAACCGCTCCGAGGGCCCGTGGACCTTCCGCCTGACCAGGGGAGTGACCCGTGGCCGAGACGTATGACGCCCCGCTCGCGCACCAGTTGCGCGACGCCGCCTGGATCAAGAGCAGCTACAGCAACGGACAGGGCAACTGTGCCGAGTTCGCCCGCCTGCCGGGCGGCGAGATCGCGATGCGCAACTCCCGTTTCCCTGACGGACCGCAGATCGTCTACACCCGCGCCGAGGTCGAGGCCATGCTGCTCGGCGCCAAGGACGGGGAGTTCGACCACCTGCTCGTCTGACGGCGAGTGGGGTCACCCTACGGCGCGATGACCCACCGCCCCGTGTGGCGGAGGTCACCCCAGGGGTGACAGAGCTCTGACCAGGAAGAACCGACCACGAGGCGCCCGGTGTTCCGTGTGTCGCGGCCCCCGGCCGCGCGCTCACCCGGCGGCTCTCGTGTTCCGCCGGTCCGCGCCCGTCGCACGCCCGCGGTAGTAGTGGCGCGACATGTTCGAACCGTTTCGGCCGGGTTCGCGAGCCTCAGGGCGCGAGGGCCCGGCCCCTCTCGCGCCCGGCGGGCCGCCGGGCGCAGGCCATCAGCCGAGCCGGAAGCTCGCCCAGACGACCTTCCCGAGCAGCCCGCTGCCGCGGGTGCGCCAGCCCCAGCCGTCGCTGAAGCACTCCACCAGTTGGAGGCCGCGGCCTCCCTCGTCGGAGAAGCCGGCCTCGTTGACCCGTGGCTCGCCGGTGCTCCGGTCGTGGACCGCGCAGACCAACCGCCGTGAGCTGCACAGCAGTTCCAGCTCGACAGGGGAGTCTCCCGGCTGGAGCGCGTGCGGCTCCGCGCCGTGGCGCAGTGCGTTGGTGACGAGCTCGGAGACGACGAGTCCGACGGGGTCGAACTGCTCGGTCAGCCGCCAGAACGCGAGGGTGTCGCGGGTGAACGTGCGGGCCGAGCGGACCGATTCGAGGCGGCCCGGCAGTCGCAGGGAGGCGGCTCCGGCGAGGCTTCCGGGGTCGATGAGCGGGGCGCGCCGCTCTAACTGAGCGAGAACGGAGACTCCTTCGGTACCCATGGCGCGGCACTCCTGGCGTTCACGTGGCGATATCCACCGGACTGCGCCAGGGCGTGCGTGCCCCCGGCCACCCCCGTGAATCCGGCAAGGTCGTACGGACGCACCGACGCGCAGTGCGTATCAGTCATGCTTCCCAACGTCCCGCGCAAATGCAAGGGCAGATGCACGTGCACGGACAAAAATCGATGCTGTGTAACCGAGCAAGCACACAACGAAGCTCGGAGATGGCACACTTCGGCATGTCGGAACGTGGAAGGACCTGAGCACATGAGTACGCAGCCGTCGTCGGCATCCGGTGAACCGCCGAGCGGTGCCGAGGCCGGTGGCCCCATGGTCCGCCGCATCCTGCTCGGCGCGCAGCTGCGTCGGCTGCGGGAGTCGCGGGGCGTCACCCGGGAGGCGGCGGGCTACTCGATCCGCGCCTCCGAGTCCAAGATCAGCCGCATGGAGCTCGGCCGCGTCAGCTTCAAGCCGCGCGACGTCGCCGACCTGCTCACCCTCTACGGCGTCACCGACGAGACGGAACGCGAGCCGCTGCTCTCCATGGCCCGCACCTCCGGCCTCGCCGGCTGGTGGCACAGCTACCACGACGTGCTGCCCGGCTGGTTCCCGACCTTCGTCGGCCTGGAAGAGGCCGCCAACGACATCCGCACCTACGAGGTCCAGTTCATTCCCGGGCTGCTCCAGTCCGAGGAGTACGCCCACGCCGTCGTCACCAGCAACTTCCCGGAGCTGTCGCGTGCGGAGGTGGACCGGCGGGTCGGGCTGCGCATGGGCCGCCAGAAGCTGCTGCTGTCGGAGAACGCACCGCAGTTGCACTGCGTCCTCGACGAGGCCGCGCTCCGACGCGCCTACGGCGGGTCCGAGGTGATGCGGGCCCAACTCGCGCTGCTGGTGCAGCTGTCGGAGCGCGACAACGTCACCCTCGGCGTGATCCCCTTCTCCCACGGCGGACACGCCGGGGTCGCCGGGGCGTTCGTCCTGCTCTCGTTCGCGGAGGCGGAGATCGCGGACGTCGCGTACGTCGAGGAACTCACCAGCGCCCTCTACCTGGACAAGCCCGAGGACACCACCGCCTACCGCCGGGCGTTCGACGGGCTCAGCGGTGCCGCGCTCGACCCGGCGGCGACGCGTCGCCTGCTCCACGAGATCGCCCAACAGCTCTAGTATCGGCGGCAGATGGCGTCGCGCCATCCTTGAGCCGTAGCTGTGCTGGGGGCATCATGTCGCCGTTTCCCGCGTGGGTGGAGCCGTTCGCCGCGCAGCAGTTCCTCGCGGGTGCCTGGCGAACGGGCACCGGCGGGTGGGATGTCGTGGACTTCGACCCCTGGACGGGCGCGAAGCTGACCAGCATCACCGTCGCCACCGCCGTCGAGGTGGACACCGCCTACCTGGCCGCCGAGCAGGCGCAGCGCGACTGGGCCGTCACCGGACCCCACGAGCGCCGGGCGGTGCTGCTGCGGGCGGCGAAGGTCCTGGGCGAGCGCGAGGCGGAGATCCTCGACGCCATGACCACCGAACTCGGCGCGACCCGGTGGCGGGCGGCCCACGAGGTCGCGCTGGCGCGCGACTTCCTCGACGAGGTGGCTCAACTCCCCCTGCGTTCCGAGGGGCGTGTGGTGCCCTCCACGGTCGACGGCAAGGAGAACCACGTGACGCGGGTGCCGTGCGGCACCGTCTGCGTCATCGGCCCCTCCACGTTCCCGCTGCTGCTCGCGCTCAAGCCCGTCGCCGCCGCGCTGGCGCTCGGCAACGCGGTGGTCCTCAAGCCGCACCAGGCGGCCCCGGTCTGCGGCGGCGTGGTCATCGCCCGGCTGCTGGAGGAGGCGGGGCTGCCGCCGGGGCTGTTGAGCGTCCTCACCACCGATGTGGCGGAGGTCGGCGACGCGTTGATCGAGCACCGCGTGCCGCAGGTGGTCTGCTTCACCGGCTCCGAGGAGAGCGGGCGCCACGTCGCTGCCGTCGCCGGCCGCAACCTCAAGCGCGCCGTGCTGGAGACGGGCGGCACCAGTTCCCTCCTCGTCCTGGACGACGCCGACCTCGACCGGGCGGCCGAGGCCGCCGTCTTCAGTCGGTTCCTCGACGCCGGGCGGCTCTGCATGTCCGCCTCCCGCGTCCTGGTGGACCGGGCGGTCCTGGAGCCGTTCACGGAGCGGTTGCTGGCCCGGGTGACGGCGCTGCGCGCCGGGGACCCGCGGGACCCGGGGGTCCAGGTGGGGCCGCTGATGGCGGCGAGGGACGCGGAGCGGCTCGACGTGGACGTCAGGGCGGCGGTCGCGGCGGGGGCCAGGATGCTGGTCGGCGGCGCGCGGGCGGGGAACCTGCTGCCGCCCACGGTGCTGACCGACGTGCCCGCCGGAGCGGCGCTGCTGCACCGGGAGATCTTCGGTCCGGTGGTGGTGGTGCGCGGGTTCACAGGGGAGGACGAGGCCGTCCGGGTCGCCAACTCCACCACCAACGGGCTGAGCGGTGCGGTCTTCACCCGTGACGTCCGCCGCGGCCTGCGGGTGGCGCAGCGGATCGAGTCGGGTGTCGTGCACGTCAACGACGCCACCCTCGCCGACGAGCCGCTGGTGCCGTTCGGCAGCGAGAAGCGGTCGGGTCTCGGCAGGCTCAACGGCGAGGCGATGGTCGACGCGTTCACCACCGCCAAGTGGATCTCCGTCCGTCACGGGCACGGCACCTACCCGCTCTGAGACGTACGTCCGCGCGGCCCCGCTCCCGGGGCTGTCCGGGTCTCCCCGTGCGCAGCCGCACGCGCCGAGCCGTCGGACTTCCCCGCGCCGGGGCACCTCCCCGCGCCGCCGCGCTTCCAGCGCCCGCCCCTGCGTTGTCGCCGCACCGTTCCGCGCCGCGCTCCTCCGTGGAGGGTCGTGCACCGCAGGGGCGGTGGTCCTCCCGTACTGCTCCGGTCGTGCGGACCGTGGCCGGATCGTGTCCCGGGGTCCTTCTCGCGCCCTCCCGTGTCGCGCGGTGCAGCCAACTCACGCTTCCAGTAACCCGGTTGAGTCGATCCCGGACGGGCCGGTGCGGTGCTCACGTCCCGTCGGTGGTGCCCGGGGCGCCCGTGGCGGAGCTGTGGAGATGTTGACCCGAAAGTATGGTTAGCCTAACCTAAGTTCGCGCCGGTCGGCGCTGCTTCTTGTCTCTGATTGGTTGGGTATGTCTCGATTCGTGCTGGGTAGGTCGAAGGTCGCCGTCACGTCCGGAGCGGTCGCCGCCGCGCTGCTGCTCTCCGCCTGCGGCAGCGACGACTCCGGCTCGGACGGGGACGCGGGCAGCGACAGCGCCGGCGAGTCCACCACCATCACCGTCGAGGCGACCAACGGTTCCATCGAGGTCCCCGTCGAGCCCCAGCGCGTCGTCGCCCTCGACAACACCTCGATGCAGACCCTGAAGGCGTTCGGTGTCGAACCCGTCGCCGTACCCAAGCCGTTGATCGCCAACATCCCCGAGGTGCAGGACTGGCACGGCGACGACTCGATCCTCGACGCCGGCCTTCACCACGAGCCGCAGCTGGAGGCCGTCAGCGAGGCCGAGCCGGACCTCATCATCGGCGGCTACCGCTTCTCCGAGTACACCGACGACCTGGAGAAGATCGCCACCACCATCGAGATCACCCCGGGCCAGGAGTCCCCCGAGGCGTGGGTCGAGGGGCTGAAGAACCAGACCGAGATCCTCGGCGAGATCTTCAACAAGCAGGACGAAGCCGCCGCCATCATCGAGGAGTTCGACGCCGCGGTCGCCGCGGCCACCGAAGCCACCTCGGGCGAGACCGTCTTCCTCGGCGCCGCGGGCGGCGGGAACATCGACAACGGCGCCGGCCGCATCGGCCGCATCATCGCCCCGCTCGACCTCAGCGACGTCTTCGCGGACGAGGACCTCGACTCCGGCGCCCACCACAACGACTCCGGCCTCGCGCCCGAGACCGTCGCCCAGTTCGACCCCGAGTGGCTGATCGCCTTCGACTTCGACGCCGCCACCGGCACCGAGGGCGCCAGCCCCGCCCGGGAGCTCATCGACAGCCAGGAGGCATGGGCCGACACCACGTTCGTGCAGGAGGACCAGATCATCATCCTCCCCACGCCGTTCTACGTGACCGAGGGCATCCACGCCTACACCGAGGTCTACCGCCAGATCGAGGAAGCCTTCACCGGCACCGCCTGACCGGCCGGACGCGGCACGCGACGCCACCCGTCGCACCGCCGCAGCCGCCGAAACACAGCCGTCGGCCGGGCGAGGCAGCCACGCCCACCCGGCCGACGGCCGTGCGACGGCCACGAAAGGAGACGGTCGTGAAGACCGCCCGGCCGGTCCTGCTGCGGACCGGCGTCGTCGTTGTGCTTCTCGCACTCCTCGCCGCCTCACTGATGACCGGCGGCTACGACATCACCATCAGCCGACTGATCGAGGACCCGGCCGCCCGCGAGATGTTCCTCATCTCGCGCGTACCGCGCACCCTGGCGCTGGTCCTCGCCGGTGTCGCGATGAGCGTGTCCGGACTCATCATGCAGATGGTCACCCAGAACCGGTTCGTGGAGCCCACCACCACCGGCACCGCGCAGTGGGCCGGACTCGGCATCCTGGTCACGCTGATCGTCACACCCGGCGCCGCGCCGCTGACCCGCATGATCGTCGCGAGCTTCTTCGCGATGATCGGCTCACTGGTCTTCCTCGGCGTGCTGCGGCGCGTCGCGCTTCGCTCCTCGCTGATCGTCCCGCTCATCGGCATCATGCTCGGCGCTGTCGTCTCCGCCGTCACCGTCTACCTCGCCGCCACCTTCAACCTGCTCCAGTCCATGTCGGCCTGGCGCTCGGGCGGGTTCAGCGGCATCGTCCGCGGCCACTACGAACCGCTGTGGGTCGTCGGCATCATCACCCTGGCGGTGTTCCTGCTCGCGGACCGGCTGACGGTCGCCGGGCTGGGCGCCGACGTCGCGAAGAACATCGGCGTCAACTACGAGCGGGTCGTGCTGCTGGCGACCGTGCTGGTGGCCGTCGCGACCGGCGTCACCTCGGTCGTCGTCGGCTTCCTGCCGTTCCTCGGACTGATCGTCCCCAACATCGTCTCGATGCTGCGCGGCGACAACGTCCGCGGCAACCTGCCGTGGGTCGCCGCGCTGGGAGCCGCGCTGATCCTCGCCTGCGACCTCGTCGGCCGGACCGTCGTCGCCCCCATGGAGATCCCCGTCTCCGTCGTCCTCGGCGCGATCGGCGCCGCCGTCTTCATCGCACTTGTCCTGAGGCAGCGCCGCCATGCCAGTTTCTGAACAACCGCCGCCCGCCGAGCCGCAGTCGGCGACCGGGCGCGTCGCCCCCGCTTCCCGCCGGGGCGACCGGGGAGAGCCGCCGCCCTCGCGCTGCCGGCGCCGTCCCCGACTGCCCCGGTTCACCGCGCCACCGCCCGGTGCCCGCGTGGCGATCGTCGGCGTCCTCGTCGTGGTCGCCGCCGTCTGCTACCTGCTGCTGTTCATCCGCGGCAGCTTCCAGTTCGCCTTCGACCGTCGCCTGACGACGCTCGGCACCATGGTCGTCGTCGCCTTCGCGCACGCCATCGCCACCGTCGTCTTCCAGACCGTCACCAGCAACCGCATCCTCACCCCGTCGATCATGGGGTTCGACTCGCTGTACGTGATGATGCAGACCGCGATGGTCTTCGTCTTCGGCGGCTCCGCCCTCGCCAGGACCGACGGGCTGCCCAAACTCGTCGTACAGACCGTGCTGATGGTGCTCTTCGCGGT
Source organism: Streptomyces spiramenti (assembly GCF_012034385.1). Lineage (GTDB taxonomy): Bacteria > Actinomycetota > Actinomycetes > Streptomycetales > Streptomycetaceae > Streptomyces > Streptomyces spiramenti. The sequence goes on along the minus strand of NZ_JAAVJB010000033.1, from coordinate 26,951 downwards.
GCTGCTCTACCGCTGGCTCTTCGCGGGCAGGTTCGCCAACCTGCACCTGCTGCTCCTCGTCGGCGTCGTCCTGGGTCTCGCCTTCGAGAGCCTCTCGTCGTTCCTGCAACGGCTCCTCTCCCCGACCGACTACGACATGCTGTCGGTCCGGCTCTTCGGCCGGATGAGCAACAGCGACGGCAGCTACCTGCCGCTCGCCTTCGCCGTCTGCCTGGTGGTCGGCGCGGTCGTCTGGCACCGCCGCCACCGGCTCGACACCCTGCTCCTCGGCCGCGACACCTCGGTCGGTCTCGGCGTGGACCACAAACGCGAACTCACCGTGCTGCTGGTGCTGGTCGCCGTGCTCGTCGCTTTCGCCACCGCGCTGGCCGGGCCCATGACCTTCTTCGGGTTCCTCGTCGCGACCCTCGCCTACCAGCTCACCGGAACCCACGAACACCGCCACGTCCTGCCGATGGCGTTCCTGCTCGGGCTGTTCACCCTCGTCGCGGGCCAGTTCCTGATGCAGCACGTGTTCTACGCCGCCGGATTCCTCACGGTGATCATCGAGTTCGTCGGCGGCATCGTCTTCCTCGTCCTGCTCCTGCGGAAGGGCACCCTGTGATCCAGTTCAGCGACCTCCACAAGGCATACCAGGGCGACACCGTGCTCGGTCCGGTCACCGGCGCCATCGAGAAGGGCGGCATCACCTCGATCGTCGGTCCCAACGGCGCGGGGAAGTCCACCCTGCTCACGATGATGGGCCGGCTGCTCGACCCCACCGGCGGCCGGGTCACCATCGAGGGCCGGGACGTCTTCACCACCAAGTCCCGTGAGATGGCACAGCAGTTGTCCATCCTGCGGCAGGAGAACCAGTTCACCGCCCGGCTGCGCGTCCGCGAGCTCGTGGCCTTCGGCCGGTTCCCGCACTCGCAGGGGCGGCTCACCGAGGACGACCACCGGCACGTCGGCGAGGCGCTGGAGTTCCTCAGCCTCACGCAGCTCGCCGACCGCTACCTCGACCAGCTCTCCGGCGGCCAGCGGCAGCGCGCCTACGTCGCCATGGTCCTCGCCCAGGACACCGACTACGTGCTGCTCGACGAACCGCTGAACAACCTCGACATGAAGCACTCCGTGCTCATGATGCGCCAACTCCGGCGCGCTGCCGACGAACTCGGCCGGACCATCGTGCTGATCATCCACGACATCAACTTCGCCGCCGCCCACTCCGACCGCATCATGGCGCTGCGCGACGGCGAGATCGTCACCACGGGGACCATCCCGGAGATCATGCGCGACGAGGTGCTGACGGACGTCTTCGACACTCCCGTCTCCGTCCTGGAGGTGGACGGCCGCCCGGTGGCCGTCTACTACAGCTGAGCTGAGCGGAGCGGGGCGGGGCGGGCCTGCGTGCAGGTGACCGTGGCGCCCGGGGGCGCCCCGCTCGGCCGGTCAGCCCTCGGGGACCGGCGTGCCCTGGTGGTAGTACATCCGCCAGCCGGCCGATTCGTCCCGCCTGCGCCACACCGAACTGCGGCGGGCGCGGCGGCCCGCGTAGACGGTCTCGTAGGTGAGGTGCACCAGTCCGGGCGCCAGCTCCACGCCCGTCATGCCGCGCGGACCGTCCCCGCCGCCGTCCGGGTCGTCCGTCGCGTCGGTCGCGTCGGTCGCGTCGGTCGCGCCCGCGCCGGCCGTCGCGGCCTTCGCGTCCGGCTCGGCGGTCACCGCGCTGCCGCCCGGCAGCTCCGGCATCCGGGGAAGTGCGTCAAGCATCGCCGCACGGTCGTAGCGACGCCCGGACGCGCCGACCTCCGTGAACTCGGGGTCGAGCAGCGCGGCGACCCGCTCGCGCGACCGCCGCACCTCGGGGCGCAACAGCTCCAGCTCAGCCGCCACAGCAGCGGCGACGGCGTCGCCGTGGTCCGCGCCGCCGGTTCGCGGTTCCACCTCACGTCTCACACGGCCATCCTGAGCCGCCCCGCCCGGGACGGCAAACAGGGGGCGCGGGAGACCACCCCACGCCCCCCCACGATGTGCCGCGCCGACAGCGCGGCCGACCGTCACCCGGGCCGCCCCGCCCACTCCGCCCCCCGTCCGGTGCCGACCGCCCATGCCGTCCGCCCGTACCGGCACGAGCCGGTCGCTGCGGTTGTCGGACGCTGCGGTGCGCGGTCCGGCAAGGGACCGCGCGGACCCGACTCGGTCAGCTACGGCCGGTGGCCGTGCCGAGCAGCGTGATCCGTCGGCGGCCGAGGTAGCGGGCGATGCCGTAGGCGAGGGCGGCTGCCAGCAGCACCGCGCCCGCCGCGTAGTAGAGGGTGCCCGCCGGGGGAGCGGTCGCGGCGGCCGAGACCTCCTCGCCGACCCCCCGCCCGGTTCCGGTGACCAGCGCGCCGGCGGCGCCCAGGGTCAGCATGACCGCCAGCAGCGTCACCATCAGGGAACGCAGCGCCGCTCGACTGTCGATGCGCCGCCGTCGCCGGGCGGCGGGGGTGGTGTCGCTGGCCACAGGGAAACTCCTCACCGTATCCGTCACTCTTCCTCGCCGCTCGGGCCCGCCGGCAGGGGCGGTCCGGACGGCACCAGGAGTCCTGCTACCCGGTGGGCGGCGCGCCACTCTGGGGACCCCAGAGATCACGCCGCCGGAGCGAACTTCTCCGGCCACTTCCGGCGATACCGCGCCCGGGGCGCGCACGCCGGGCGCGCGAGTAGCGCCCGACCGGGCGGGCTCGTGCGCAGCCGCCCGTCGCCACCCGGCGGTGGCCGGGTCAACCGGTTCGCCGACGCCGCTCGGGTAGGTCGGCGGACTCCCCGCTCCCGCGCCGAGGCCGCGCCCCTGCGCGCCGGGCGCGGGAAGCCCGGAGGGGAACCCGTCGTGCCACGGGACGCACGGTGCGCACATCGGCCGCCGGGCCACACCTCCCGGTACAACGCTGTTCGAGAGTTCGGGAGTTGCCGCTGGGTACCGTCCTGGAGGTCGAAGTCAGGACGAGTGGATGGGGAGCAGAATGCGCGACGGCGACTTGCACATCGGCGCCCGGATCGCCGAGCAGCGCCGGTTGGCGCACCTCACCGGGCGCGGGCTGGCGCAGCGGGCCTCCGTCTCCTACAGCCTGCTGTCGAAGGTCGAGTCCGGGAACCGCCCCGCGTCGCCCGCCCTCGTCGCGGCGGTGGCGCGCGCCCTCCACATCGAGGCCAGCACGCTGATGGGTCAGCCCTTTCAGGACGACCAGCGCGACGCCAGGTACGAGGCGCCGTTGGCCGCGGTCCGGGCCGCGCTGGAGAACTGGGACGTGCCGCTGGAACCCCAGACGGCGCCCCGGCCACTGCGCGAGGTGCACCGGGACGTGCAGCGCATGAACGACATCCGCCGCGGCGCCGACTACCTCACCGTCCTCAGCGGGACGCCACCACTCATCGAGGAACTCGTGCATCATTCGCACCACTTGGAGGGCCGCGAGCTGGAACGCCTGCACCGGGCGCTGGCGTTCGCCTACCGCTGCGTCCACGACGCGACCCACAAGCTGGGCCACCTCGACCTGTCCAACATCATCCTGGCGCGGATGGTGTCCAGCGCTGAGAGGTCCGGCGATCCGTATCTCGTGATGCTGACCGGTTTCCTGCGGGCGCAGTCCTGCTTCTCCACCGGGCGGCACGACATCGGGCTGCGCCTCATGGAGCAGTGCCTCGCTGACGTGGCGCCGGCGGCCGACCGGGGTGAGACGCCCGCGCTGTGCGTGCAGGGCAACCTCCGGCTGCGGGCCACGATCCTCGCCGCGCGCACCGCACCGGGCGTGAAGGCGGCGGCGGACGCCGCCCGCGCGCACTGGGACGAGGCGTGGGCGACCGCGCGCCGCCTCGGCGGCGAGACCACCAACTACCTACTCTCGTACGGCCCTTCCAACGCACTGGTCCACCAGGTGGCGCTGGAGGTCGAGGTGGGGGAGTACGGCCGGGCGCTGCGCCTGGCGGCCGACGTCCACCTCGACGCCGGGTTCGCACGGCGGTACCCGGACCGGGTCAGCCACCACCTGATCGACATCAGCCGCGCCCAGTTGTGGACGGGGGACCGCGCCGGGGCGTACGAGTCGCTGCGCCAGGCGCGCGCCGCCGCGCCGCAACAGGTGCGGTTCCATCCCCAGGCACGGGACACCGTCCGCGCGCTGCGCCGCGCCGCCGACCGCGAGGGCGTCGGCGCGATGGCCCGCTGGATGGGCGTCTGACAGAACAAGCCCGGTTGCGAACAGAAGGCGACAACTGCGGTCAAGAGGAAGGTGTTTCACAAACTGTGAAACACCGCCCGGCCGCCACCCGCCACTCTGGTGACCTTACGTGTTCCTGCTGTCACGGGAGTGATGATGCCCGAGCCGATTCCCTGGCCGGAGGGAACCCCGGAGCACATCCGGCGTCCCATTCCGCCGCTCTGTCCGACCTGCAACCGCATCCACCCACCGGCCCCCCACCCCGACCCCGCCGACGACTGACGCCGACCCATGATGGCGGCGGCTGTCGGCGGCGGCTGTCGCCCGCTCCGCCGCTCGGGGGCAGAAGCTTCCTGGTCTCAGGCGGCCTTCGCCGCCGCGACCTCCGTCGCCTGGTCCAGTAGCTGCCGCACCGGGCGGGCGGCGCGATGCGGCCGGACCGCCGCCCGCAGCTCGCGGAGGTGCTTGTCGCCCCGTCCGGTGCTGACGCGCTGGTAGTGGTCGAGGAAGTGCGTCCAACTGGCGCAGGCCGCGTCGAGATGTCCGAGCCTGAGTTGCCGCTTCGCCAGCACGGCGTGAGCGTGCATCCGGCCTTGGCGTTCCTGCGGCTGCTGCACCCTGATCGACTCCTCGATCGCCCGGATACTCCCCGGCAGATCGGCCAGTTGCTCGCGGACCTGGCCGACGTGGAACAGATAGGCGGTGCGGTCGTATCCTCCGATGTGCTCGCGCTGCTCGTCGGCGCGTGACAGTGCGGCCTCGGCGGCGGCCAGGCGGTCGAGGGCATGCCGACGGTCACCGGTCATCGCGGCGGCGTGCGCCTGCTGCCCCCTCAGGAACGCGGTCAACCGCGGTGAGGCGACCGGGGCGGCTTCGGCGGCGGAATCCGCCAGCGTGAGCGCCAGGTGACCGTGGTGCAGGCTGGTCGCCTGGAGGCTCATACCGCGCAGAGTCCGGCAGTAGGTGACGTGGTCGTCCGCGGCGGCTGCGAGTTCGAGGGCCTTCACGTAGTAGCGCTGCCCGAGACGATGGGCATCGCCGTACATGGCCATCCAGCCGGTGAGGTAGACGAGATCAGCGGCAGCCGAGCGCATCGCCCGGCTCGTGTCCTCCGTGGCACCCGCCCGCAGGTACGGGCCGACGGTGTTCGCCAGGAAAGCGGCGGCCATGGGCCGGGCGTGCCCCTCGCCCAGCTCATCGAGGATGTCCGCGATCCGCTCCGTCATCAGCCGCACGGTCTCGACCTCGGCCGCCCCGATCCGACTGGTGCGTCCCGACGAGACGGCGTGGGAGCGGGCGGCAAGTTCGGCGAACTCCGGTGGCATCGCCGCGGCTTCGAAGACGCCCGCGGCGAGGGCCGGACGGCGGCCCGGGTCGCTGTCGGCGGTCCCTATGTCGATCAGCTCCTCGACCAGCCCGCCCCAGGTGCTTCCGGCTGACGGCGGAAAGCCGGCCTCCACTGCGCTGACCGGTCGGCGGAGCCGGCGCGACAGCGCCTCGCAGACGAGGGGCCGTACGGCCGCACGCGGCACCGTTCCCGCGATCCAGTGCGAGACGGCCGACTGGTCGTACGTGAGCTCCTGGCCGTGCTCCCGCCCCACGCGGTTGACCGCCCGGGCGAGTTGGGTGCGCGTCCAGCGAGCCTGGTCGATGAGGTCCGCGAGCCGTGCGTTGGGCACGCGAGTGGATCTGGCCATGGCGACTCCCGACAGCGTTCATGGCGTTCACGGTCTCTCCGCGTTCTCACGGTATCGCTGTCAGTATCCGGATCGGTTAAATCGGGTGAATCCCCACTGAGGAGCTGATCATGCCCGAGCCGATCGCATGGCCCGAGGGAACGCCGGACCACCTGCGGCGCCCGGTTCCCGGACCGTGCCGGACCTGTGCGCGACTGCACCCGACCGGTGCCACCTCCCTGCCCGAGGCGGTCGAACCGCTAGGTGACTCGGCGGGTGCCCCCCCTGAGCGGCAGGGTCTATCGGATGCGCGCGTACGCGCTGTCCCCTGGTGCTCTCGACGGCTCGTTGCCGCAACTCCACCGAGCACGATGCACCACATGCGGTGCCGCCGGGCCGGGGTCGCCCGGATCGGAAGAGGCGATGCGCCGGCCGCACGACCCTGTCCGCGACCACCCGAGGCATCTTGAGTACGCGGAGGACATCTCCAGGCCGTACCAGCTGACCCCAGGGCGGTGGTTGCCGTGATCTGCCCGCAGTGCGTGGACGCCGGTCGCGAACCGGAAGGGGAACTGGCCATGGTCGCCGTGGTGGAGCAGATGTCCGGGCCCGGCTACACGATGTGGGCCTGCGCCGAGCACGCCGGGCGGCCCGATGCGGAAGCGACCCCGCAGCCGGCACCCGAGCGGTGATCAGCGGGGCCGGCGACCCGCCTGCCCCGGCCCTGACCCGCCGGCCCCCTCAGCGAAGCACCCCGCGAGGCGGAAGCGGCCGCGTTGGCGGCTGGGCGTTCGGGCTCGTGCCCCGGCTCTGACGGGCGCGCGGAGATGCCTGCGTGTCCACCTGGCAGCCCACCGAGGTGGGCGGTCGGGTGGTGCCGTTGTGGAGGTGATCGACCTCCACGACGGCGTCCGCCTGCCGGCCTCGGCTCGGACCGGCAGATCAGTCCCGGGCGTACCGGGCGAGCATGGTGCGGACGGCCTCGTCGACGGCGGTGTCGACCTCGTCGGTGGTGGGGTTCCAGTCGGTCAGCAGCATCCGGGGCCACAGCACGTAGTTGGCGATCATCCCGAGGAACTGGTTCGCCGCGCTCTCGGCGTCGGGGACGTCGGCGTTGCCGGCCTCGTGCTCGGCCTCCAAGTAGCGCTGCACGGAGATGAAGTAGGGCAGCTTGCCGAGTTGGAACTGCATCTGCCCCAGCTCGGGGAAGCGAGGCAGTTCGGCGATGACGATCCGGAACAGCGCCGCCATCGTCGGCCGGCCGATCAGCTCGGCGTAGCGGTGGCCGACGGCTGTCAGCCCGGCGCGGAGGTCCCCGCTCCGCGGCTGGTCGACGGCGTCGGCGTCGTCGCGTTTCCAGGACTCGGTGACGATGGCCTCGAAGAGGGCCGCCTTGGTGGGGAACTGCTTGAACAGGGTGGACTTCGAGACCTCGGCGGCCTCCGCGATCCGCGCCAGCGAGGTGCCGTCGTAGCCGCGCTCCAGGAACAGCGCCGCGGCGGCGGTGGTGATCGCCTCGCGCTTCTGCCGGGCGAGCCTGCGGTGGTGTGCGGAGAGCTCTGCTGCCATGCGTCCCAGTATGCCGCAGTCCCGAGGCGAGTCACTTGACTCGTCTCTCGCGGTGCCCCTACCGTGATGAGTGAAAGGCGAGTCGAGTGACTCGCATCGCATCCGCGGTGCCGACTGACTCCGGCAGCCGCTCGGTGAGGGAGCAGCTCATGACCACCGACAAGATCGCACTGGTAACCGGTGCCAACCGCGGCCTGGGCCGCGCAGCCGCCATCGCCCTGGCCACCCGCGGACTGCGGGTCCTCGTCACCCACCGTGGCGACCCGGCCGAGGCGGAGAAGACGGTGAAGCAGGTGCAGGCGGCGGGCGGAACGGCTGCTGCGCTCCGGCTCGACATCCGTGACGTCGACTCCTTCCCGTCCTTCACCTCCGAGTTGAGTGAGCAGCTGGAGCGCTGGGGCGCCTCGCGGCTCGACGTCCTGGTCAACAACGCGGGAGTGGGGGTCTTCGGGCCGCTGGAGGCGGTCACGGTCGAGGACTTCGACGCCGTGATGGGCACCAACGTCCGGGGGACGTTCTTCCTCACCCAGGCGGTCGCGCCCCTGCTGGCCCAGGGCGGCAGCGTCATCAACGTCTCGACGTCGCTGACCCGCCACACCAGCCCCGCAACCTCGGTCTACTCCGCCTCGAAGGCTGCCGTCGAAGCCCTCAGCCGCACCCTCGCCGGCGAACTCGGCGCGCGCGGAATCCGCGTCAACTCCATCGCCCCCGGGCCGACCGCCACCGACTTCAACGGGGGAGCGATGCGGGACAACGCCGAGATGCGCCAAGTGCTCGCCGGACAGACCGCCTTCGGCCGCGTCGGCGAACCCGAGGAAATCGGCGACGCCATCGCCACCCTGGCCACCGGCGGCCTGCGCTGGGTCACCGCCCAACGCATCGAGGTCTCCGGCGGCGCCCTCCTCTGACCGGCCGCCGCCGGTGGGGGCGGGGGCGGGCTGAGGCCCCCGCGGCGGGGAAGCTCACTTGTTGCCCCCGCTTGCGCGGGGAACACCATCGCTCACCCCCTGGCCGTGCTGCACGCCGCGGACCACCCCCGCTCGCGCGGGGAACACGACTGGTCACCGGAACAGGCAGGCGAACCGCACGGACCACCCCCGCTCGCGCGGGGAACACGCTGCGATGGCTGGTTCTCCCGTGGGGCGCGACGGACCACCCCCGCTCGCGCGGGGAACACGCCTGTCCCTGCTGCGTGGGACGCCGCGGCGCCGGACCACCCCCGCTCGCGCGGGGAACACGACCGGAACCGCGCCGCCTTCATGCCCCGGAGCGGACCACCCCCGCTCGCGCGGGGAACACGATCTGACGATGAATGAGCGGGGCGAGATCGCCGGACCACCCCCGCTCGCGCGGGGAACACAGGACGTCGACCGCGCGCCGGACTCGGATCATCGGACCACCCCCGCTCGCGCGGGGAACACAGCTCGGCCAGCGCCCGGAGTGACTCCTGCACGGGACCACCCCCGTTCGCGCGGGGAACACTCGCTGCGGGCGTCGACCGTGAGGTGACCGCACGGACCACCCCCGCTCGCGCGGGGAACACGCCTGCTCGTCGAGGCGGGGGAAGTCGGCGGGCGGACCACCCCCGCTCGCGCGGGGAACACGTCATCGGCGGCCTCGCCCTCGCCCTGATCGGCGGACCACCCCCGCTCGCGCGGGGAACACACGGGCGGCACCGAGGGACGGCAGGTCGACGCCGGACCACCCCCGCTCGCGCGGGGAACACATGTGGAGGTAGACCCGGTGACCGGTGGTGGTCGGACCACCCCCGCTCGCGCGGGGAACACGAGCCGGACACGCCCTGGATCGCGATGCGGGCCGGACCACCCCCGCTCGCGCGGGGAACACCGCGGGTTGGACCCGGATGCTTTGGTCACTGCCGGACCACCCCCGCTCGCGCGGGGAACACAGACAAGGGAGCGGGGCCATTTGCATTTGTGCCGGACCACCCCCGCTCGCGCGGGGAACACTAGGTGAGCCAGCGCAGCAGGCTGGACACTGTCGGACCACCCCCGCTCGCGCGGGGAACGCGACGTAAAGGTCCGCCGGCGGTGCAACACCAGCGGACCACCCCCGCTCGCGCGGGGAACACCGAGACACCGGTCGCCTCGTAGGCTGCGCGGTCGGACCACCCCCGCTCGCGCGGGGAACACTGGTGCGGGAGATCGAGACGACCGAGCTCGGTCGGACCACCCCCGCTCGCGCGGGGAACACGTGGTCCGAGTTCCAGTGGCGGTGGCCGCGGACGGACCACCCCCGCTCGCGCGGGGAACACCACCCCCGGAACTCCGACGCGCTCTGGTACTGCGGACCACCCCCGCTCGCGCGGGGAACACCCCGACGACGTCCGCGACCGGTTCACCCGGCTCGGACCACCCCCGCTCGCGCGGGGAACACGTCTCAGTGAAGGTTGGTCGTTCTCACTGATGCGGACCACCCCCGCTCGCGCGGGGAACACAGCAGGATCGCGCCCACGTTGTCCTGCACCGGCGGACCACCCCCGCTCGCGCGGGGAACACGAGAGCCGCCAGCCGTTGTCGACCTTGACGGCCGGACCACCCCCGCTCGCGCGGGGAACACACATGACTGCTGCGCTCCTCACCGGCACGCAGCGGACCACCCCCGCTCGCGCGGGGAACACGGCCTGTGTCGTGATCGAGTTCATCGCGGGTCCGGACCACCCCCGCTCGCGCGGGGAACACCCTTCGCGACCTAGGGCGTTAGGAGGGCTTTGCAAATCCTTTGCCATCGGTCGATCGGGTCATACCGGCATCTTGCCAGAGGCGCTGGGCAGTCCGCGGCGCTTCACTCCGCGGGCGGTGCGCGCCGTTCGCCGCAAACGGGGCGCCTCGCGTGTTGAGTTCAGATCAGTGCTGCGCTCCAGGGAGCAGGTCAGGAAGCACGCGTGGCCCGGGGGGCCCGGTGGCGTACACGGGGGCTTTCCGGCGGTCACTTCGTGAGGTCGTCGCTGTCGTCGTGATCCATGGCATCGGCGGAGTTGCCGTCGAGCCCGCTGTGGAGGACTGTGGCACCCAAGTCAGGCCAGTCTGGGCTGAGTCCGCCGCTCGTGGGGACGGCGGATCGTCGGTGGCTGGCGGGAGGCGCGGAATCGGAGAGTAGGACTCGCGTGGCGGCGCCCAGATCGAGGGACCCCTTCGTGGTGTGGGGGCGGCTTGGGGGAAGTTCGGTCTCCTGGGAGGCGGGTGCGGGCAGGCGGTCGAGCGTGAGTGGCGAATTCCGCAGAGAGGCAAGCGGGGCTGGGGCGGGGTCGTCGTCGTGACGGGCGGGCCGGCGTCGGGTGGTGCCGCGCCGGCCGAGGGGCAGCGGGGGAGCCGGGTGGTGGTCACCTCGGCCGGCGCGGGAATGTGGCCGCCCTAGCTAGTAGCCGGGGGCGGGGTGGAGGAGCTGCGGCGACGGCTCGGATGCGGGTGGGGTCAGCGGCGGAGGCGCCGCCACCAGGGCCGGCGAGCCCGCTCCGGCGTGACCGGCGGCGAGAGCGTCATGGCGCGGACGACCGTCATCCGAGCGCCGTGCGGTACTCCGATGCGCCAGGTCCGGCCGCCGAGTTGAACGCCGGCGTAGGTGCGCCGTGCGTCGAGGACTCGCTGTGCTCGGCCTCCGGTGATGACCACGTCACCGACGTGCACCGCCTCGGCCGGCAGCACGACCGGACTGAGGACGGGAGGCAGGTGGCGGCAGACCGGTCGCTGCCGTGACCTCAGGCGTGCGAGCACGTGCAGACGCACCGTTCGAACGTCACGCCGGGCGGGCTGTCGTCCCGGTGCGAGTTGGTCTCCGCGCCCTGCGGTAGGGCATCGGGGCACTCGGCATGCTGACCGATGTGGCACGGAGCAGATCGATACACGCCCGCCGCAGCGTCGGTAAGGCTCTGCCTCCGGTTGAGCTGCGCACTGGTGCGCGCTTCCATGCTGATCACCCCGTCGTCGATGTCCATGCGGTCCCTGGTGCTACGCGTGGTCGATATACCGCTGGGGTGGCGCTTCTTGAGGCTGGCGTGGGCGCCGGGGCGCACGTCCCCGGCACGGCGTTCTCCGCGCACTGAGTGACTCAGGCCGACGGTTGCAGCCCACGTAGCGTTGGCGCCCGAGGGTGTCCGGCCGGTGAGAGTCCGCCGCTGCTCGCACGAGGGGGGCACGGCCCCACTCATGCGACGGTCCGTGCCGACACGGACCTGCACGGGCAGCTCAGCTGAGCGGACCTGTGGCCCGTGGCGCAGGGCGGCGGGACCTGCTTGCGCGTGTGCTCGGGGGCGTCGTAAAGGCCACGGGATGGGCTCGGGCATTTCGGCGGGCTCCTCGGTCGGTGGGTACCCCAAGAACGCTACGATCCGTTTACGCGTCGTAACAGAGACGGGGCGTGCACTTTCGGTTCGCCACTGCGACCGAGAGTGCACGCCCCGTGATCCCTGAGGTGACTTAGGGAGTGTCGAAGAAGGCCGCCAACTCGCGCTGGCGGCTCGTCAAACGGCCTGACGAAGCCAGCACATCCGCGAACGTCTCCGCCGCCATTTGTTGATGCCGCAACCAGTCCGGCGCCTGTTTTGCCAGGCCCGACAGGATGCCCTCGGCCTCTCTCCGCTCTCGCAGCATCATGTGCGAGTGCGCCACGTCCAGCAGGTGCCGGTTCAGCATGTTGCTCGTCGGTGCCTGCCCGGTGCGGGTGATCCGCTCGGAGAGCAGCAGTACCCGCTTAGGGTGTTCGGCGACCGCTGCTGCCTCCGCGGTGGCGAACAGCACTGACGCCGCGGTCAACTTCCCTGTCGCGTAGCGTTCCCCGCCACCGCGCTCTCCGACCGCAGCACCGGCGGAGCGGGTCAGTCGCAGCATCTCCCGGGCCTCGTTCGGCCGATTGTTGCGAGCGGCAGCTGCAGCGGCCTTGTCCCACAGTCGGCCCCATACCGCCAGCTCGTCTCGGCTGGCTCGGGAGATGCGAGGCTCGATCTCCTCCGCGGCCTGGGAAGTCAGCGCCTCCGCCTCGTCGAGGCGGCCCTCGCGGATGAGCGCCCACCCCTGGATGTAGGTGGCCGCGCCACCGAGCAGGGGGGTGCCTGCTGTCCGCGCGTCGCGCAACGCCTCCCGCAGCGCCATGTGTGCCAGGTCGAATGACCTGAGCTGCGTAAGAAACCGCCCGGCCTGGGTCAGCAGGTCTGCGCGGACGCGTAGGGCGTCCGCTGCCTCTCCGGTACCCGAGAAGTGCGCCACGGCGAGGTGTGCCGACAGGAGGAGCGGTGGGAGTAGTTCGGCGACCCGGCCGTAGTCGTTTGCGTGGTACGCCGAGTTCAGTGCCGACGCGGTGGTTCGCAGTCGCTGGACCTCGGGCGCACTGTCGTCCTGCCACAGCAGCCGGCCCGACGGCGTTTCAGGGGGAGCGATTGCGCGACGCAGCGGCACCAGATCCAGCCGGTCCTGGTCGTCGGCACGGCGCCGAGCATGAGGCGGGCCGCTTTCCTCCAGCAGCGCGGAGGTACGCACGCCGAGGGCGCGCGCGATCCGGTGGTACGTCTCCAAGCGCAGGGTGCCGCCCCGCTCGGCCTTCTTGATCAATGACAGCGAGAGCTCGGCGCGGTTGGCGAGGTCTTCCTGGGTGTAGCCGCGGCTCATCCGCGCTCTTTTGAGGCGGTCGCCGGGCAGGGTAGAGTCAGGCACGACATTCCCCGTCCTACTGGTTTTGGTTGGCGCCTGCCAGCATAGGGCGGGGTTTTCGCGTATGTCGTCCCCTTGAGGGGGCACCCCTCGGTCCGACCGCCCCTCGCCTGCGAGTCGAGGAAGCTACCCGCAAGCTCTGCCCCACTGTTCTGATCCAAGATCTGCCAGCTCCCCTGCGATACTTGGACCTTGGACAGCTACGAGGGCACCGTGACGCTTGAGTGGTGGTCAATCGATCGACCTGTCTGGGCGGGCTGCGTGTGGAGGTCGCGGTCCGTGCCGCCGGAGACACCTGGACGTCCGAGGCGACTCTCGAACCTCCCATGGCCGCGGACGACAGGGAGAGATTTGAGCTCCTGATGCAGCTCGATCCGCACTTCACCCTGCGTTTTGACGACGCGAGCACGGTACTGGTCAAGGTCGTCGAAGCAGGAGTCGAGGGACGGCTCATCCTCACCGCGGCTGAGGAAGACACTGCAGGGCCGACCGGAACCAGGCACGCACCGCACCAGTAGCACCACGTGAGGACGCGTTCTGCTACCGGGGCGCCGGACGGTCCACCCCCGCTCGCGTCGGGAGCACGCGCCCGCGTTGATTCAGGCAGGGGCCGGGTCGGGAAGAAGCGAGTCGAGGATGGCGGCCGTACCCGTGGGATCAGTCGTGTGGTGCACGGTGCGGATGCCCAGGGCCTCGGCGGGCGGCAGATTGTGTGCGTGGTCGTCAACGAACACGCACTCGGGACCGCTCAGACCAAGTGCTGCTAGCGCCCGCTGGTAGATGAGCGGCGACGGCTTTCGCACGCCTTCCAGCTCCGACAAGATCACAGCATCGAAGAAGTCTGTCCAGATGCCCTTGTCTTCGTACGGGTTGTAGGGCTCGATGCCGAACGAGTTGCTGAGCATGGCCACCTTGATCCCGGCCGTGCGAGCGCGTTTCGCGGCGGCGACAATCTGAGGCTCCGGGTGCAGATTGGCCAGAGCGCGCCGCATCAGGTCGGTCGAGTCGATGCCGAGGATGCCGCCGATGACTCGGTTCCAGTCTTCCTGCGTTGCCTCACCGACCTCCAGCGCGGCGTAGACCGCAACGCCGTCGGGATGTTCAGTAAGCGCCGCAGAATACGCGCCCGGGGTCAACCCCTCTGCTCGCTCGAACGCCCGCCCGTTCAATCGCATTCGCGTCGTGAGCACGCCGCCGAAGTCGAGGATCAGACCACGGTATGGGACTGGCAAAGCGACCTCCTTGCCGATCTTTCGTGTGCGTAATCGGCCCCCGTTCAACACGGACAGCCTGTCCACTTCGGCGAACGGTCAACCCGTGGTATCGCGCCGACAGCCTTGGTACTGCGCGTCGCCAAGCCCTGCGCGGAAACGTATGCCGCGACTCATGAGTCAGCGACTGCCAGGCGGGGAGCGTTCGGCGCACCGGAAGCCGTCCCGACCGGAGGTGCGGACCACCCCCGCCTGCGCGGGGAGAACCGACGGATCGACCCGGCGAACTGGTACCCCAGCGGACCACCCCCGCCTGCGCGGGGAGAACTGGGGGTCGCGGACTCGCGACCCCCCACCGGCAGGACCACCCCCGCCTGCGCGGGGAGAACAACGCCAACCGGTACGCCCGGGTGAAGGCCAACGGACCACCCCCGCCTGCGCGGGGAACACTGCGGCTCGTCCTCGTAGTCCTCCCGGGCTGCCGGACCACCCCCGCCTGCGCGGGGAACACTTGCTGGGGACACGCAGCACGCGGGCCCGGTACGGACCACCCCCGCCTGCGCGGGGAATACGCGACCGTCCCACTGGTGGGCCCCGGAATGGCGGGACCACCCCGCCTGCGCGGGGAACACCGGCAGCACTCGGAGTCGGGGCACGCTGCCTCCGGACCACCCCGCCTGCGCGGGGAACACGCGATGGACGCCAGCGTCCCGTCGCCGCACGCCGCACGCCGGACCACCCCCGCCTGCGCGGGGAACACACGGGAAACCCGACCGCTGCCGCTGCGGCGGTCGGACCACCCCCGCCTGCGCGGGGAACACGAGGGCGGCGCGGTGGGCACGGCCCAGTGGGGCGGACCACCCCCGCCTGCGCGGGGAACACGTGTCCGTACCAGGCCCTGGCGTTGTCGCTGTTCGGACCACCCCCGCCTGCGCGGGGAACACTCCACGTATGTCTCCGACTCGGCCAGGCGCTCCGGACCACCCCCGCCTGCGCGGGGAACACGCACCGAGGCGCGCGGCGTCCGCCGGGTTGAGCGGACCACCCCCGCCTGCGCGGGGAACACCCTTCGCGACCTGGGGTGTTAGAGGGGCTTTGCAAATCCTTTGCCTGCGGTCGCGGAGGTCATGGCGGCATCTTGTCAGAGTCGACGCGCCCGCGTCCGCTGCCTTCGGCAGCGCCCCGCCCGCACCCCCGCCCGCACGCGCCGACGGCGGGGGAGGCGGACCCTGTCGGGGTGCCTCCCCCGCCGTCGGCGGTGGTGCGGGGAGCGGGGCGGCGGGGCCGGAGAGCAACCCCCGGCCCCGCCTCACCCCACCCGCGTCAGCCGAGGGTGGCCAGCGCGTCGTTGAAGGTCTTCGACGGGCGCATCACGGCGGTGGCCTTGTCGAAGTCGGGCTGGTAGTAGCCGCCGATGTCCGCGGCGTTGCCCTGCACCGCGGCCAGTTCGGCCACGATGGTCTCCTCCTGCTGCGACAGGGTCTCGGCGAGCGGGCCGAAGGCGGTCGCCAGGGCGGCGTCCTCGGTCTGCTTCGCCAACTCCTGCGCCCAGTAGAGCGCCAGGTAGAAGTGGCTGCCGCGGTTGTCGATGCCACCGATGCGACGGCTCGGCGACTTGTCCTCGTTGAGGAAGGTCGCGGTCGCCCGGTCGAGGGTGTCGGCCAGGACCTGCGCGCGGGCGTTGTCGGTGGTCTGCGCGAGGTGCTCGAAGCTGACGGCCAGCGCCAGGAACTCGCCGAGGCTGTCCCAGCGGAGGTAGTTCTCCTTGGTCAGCTGCTGCACGTGCTTCGGGGCGGAGCCGCCGGCGCCGGTCTCGAAGAGGCCACCGCCGTTCATGAGCGGCACGACCGACAGCATCTTGGCGCTGGTGCCCAGTTCCAGGATCGGGAACAGGTCGGTCAGGTAGTCGCGCAGCACGTTGCCGGTGACGGAGATGGTGTTCTCGCCGCGGCGGATGCGGTCCAGGGAGTACGCGGTGGCGTCGACCGGCGCCTTGATCTCGATGGTGAGACCGTCGGTGTCGTGGTCGGCCAGGTACGTGGTGACCTTGGCGATCAGGTTGGCGTCGTGGGCGCGGGTCTCGTCCAGCCAGAAGACGGCCGGGTCGCCGGTGGCGCGGGCGCGGGTCACGGCCAGCTTCACCCAGTCGCGGATCGGGGCGTCCTTGGTCTGGCACATGCGCCAGATGTCGCCCTCGCTGACCGCGTGCTCCAGCACCGCGTTGCCGTCGGCGTCGGTGACGCGGACGGTGCCGGTGGTGGGGATCTCGAAGGTCTTGTCGTGGCTGCCGTACTCCTCGGCCTTCTGCGCCATGAGGCCGACGTTCGGGACGGTGCCCATGGTCGCCGGGTCGAAGGCGCCGTTGGCGCGGCAGTCGTCGAGGACGGCCTGGTACACACCGGCGTAGCTGCTGTCGGGCAGCACGGCCAGGGTGTCGGCCTCGCCGCCGTCCGGGCCCCACATGTGGCCGGAGGTGCGGATCATCGCCGGCATGGAGGCGTCGACGATGACGTCGCTGGGGACGTGCAGGTTGGTGATGCCGCGGTCGGAGTCGACCATGGCCAGCTCCGGGCCGTCCGCGAGCTCGGCGTCGAAGGACGCCTTGATCTCGGCGCCGTTCGGCAGGGACTCGACACCCTTGAGGATGCCGCCCAGGCCGTCGTTGGGGGTGAGGCCGGCGGCGGCGAGGGTCTCGCCGTGGGCGGCGAACGTCTTCGGGAAGAAGGCGCGGACCACGTGGCCGAAGATGATCGGGTCGGAGACCTTCATCATGGTGGCCTTGAGGTGCACGGAGAACAGCACGCCCTCGGCCTTGGCGCGGGCGACCTGCGCGGCGAGGAACTCGCGGAGGACGGCGACGCGCATGACGGCGGAGTCGACGACCTCGCCGGCCT
Source organism: Streptomyces spiramenti (assembly GCF_012034385.1). Taxonomy (GTDB): domain Bacteria; phylum Actinomycetota; class Actinomycetes; order Streptomycetales; family Streptomycetaceae; genus Streptomyces; species Streptomyces spiramenti. Next base: position 9,757 of record NZ_JAAVJB010000033.1, on the reverse strand, counting down.
GGACCGGCACCGACTCGCGCAGCACGGTGGTGGAGCCGTCGTCGCCGTGCAGCTCGATGCGGAGCTCGCCGGCGTTCTCGACGACCGCGGACTTCTCGGTGGAGCGGAAGTCGTCACCGGTCATGTGCGCGACGTTGGTCTTGGAGTCGGAGCTCCACGTGCCCATGCGGTGCGGGTGGGCCTTGGCGTAGTTCTTGACCGAGGCGGGGGCGCGGCGGTCGGAGTTGCCCTCGCGCAGCACCGGGTTCACGGCCGAGCCGAGCACCTTGCCGTAGCGGGCGCGGATGTCGCGCTCCTCGTCGGTCTTCGGCTCGTCGGGGAAGTCCGGCAGGTCGTAGCCCTGCGCCTGGAGCTCGGCGACGGCGGCCTTGAGCTGCGGGATGGAGGCCGAGATGTTCGGCAGCTTGATGATGTTCGCGCCGGGGGTCTTGGCCAGCTCGCCCAGCTCGGCGAGGGCGTCCTCGATCCGCCGGCCCTCGGCCAGACGCTCGGGGAAGTGGGCGATGATCCGGCCGGCCAGCGAGATGTCCCGACGGTCGACGCCGACCCCGGCCGTCGCCGCGTAGGCGCGGACGATCGGCAGGAACGAGTACGTCGCCAGGGCGGGTGCCTCGTCGGTATGGGTGTAGATGATGGTCGAGTCAGTCACCGCTACTCCGCTCCACGTCTGCAACATTGCTTGACGTCAAGATATCTCGGAGCGGCGCCGGGCGCGAAGGTGCCCCTGCCGGGTGGGGGCGGATCTCGCCGTCGGTGACCGGACATGCGCGGCGGGGTGTCCGGCAGGGTGCGCGGCGGGCTGTCCGAGGGCGTGCGCGGCGGCCGGTCCGCCCCCGTTCGACCGGACCGCCCGCCGCGCTGCTCACCGCCCCCCCGCACCGTCCGCCCCGCGCCTCGCCCCGTCCGGGTGCTCAGCCGCCGGCGATGGCCTCGTCCAGGATGGAGAGCCCGAGCGCCAGCTCCTCCTCCGTCGCGGTCAGCGGCGGCGCGATGCGGAGCACCCCGCCCATGCCGGGCAGCTGGACGATGTTCATGTGCAGCCCCAGCGCCAGGCACCGCTCGGTGACCCGCGCCCCCAGCTCGTCCGACCCCTGCTTGGTCTCGCGGTCGCTGACCAGCTCCAGGCCGACCAGCAGCCCCCGGCCGCGCACGTCCCCGACCACCGGGTGGCGCTCCGCGATCTCCGTCAGCCCCACGCGCAGGAACTCCCCGAGCGTGCGGGCGCGTTCGTCGAGTCGCTCCTCGGTCAGCACGTCCAGCACGGTGTTGCCGACCGCCGCCACCAGCGGGTCGGCGACGTGCGTGGTGAAGAAGAGGAAGTCCCGCTCGTACGCGCGCTCCTCGATCTCCGCGCTGGTGATGACGGCCGCCAGCGGCAGGCCGGCGCCGAGCGTCTTGGAGAGGGTGAGGATGTCGGGGACGACCCCGTCCCGCTCGAAGGCGTACCAGGTGCCGGTGCGGCAGAGCCCGGTCTGCGCCTCGTCCAGGATCAACAGCATGCCCCGCTCGCGGCACTTGTCGCGCAGCGCCGCGAAGTAGCCCGGCGGCGGCTCGATGATGCCGCCGGAGCTGAGGATCGGCTCCACCAGGCAGGCGGCGAGACTGCCGGTCGACTGGGCGTCGATCAGGTCGAAGCCGAAGTCCAACTGGCGGCGCCAGTCCAGCGAACCGTCCGCGTGGGTGAAGTCGGGGCGGTACGGGTTGGGCGCCGGGATCGCGAAGTTGCCGGGCGCGCCCGGACCGTAGCCCTTGCGGCCCGCGCTGTACGTCGCGGAGGCCGCCGCCTGCGTCATGCCGTGCCAGGAGCGGGCGAACGACACGATCTCGTGCTTGCCGGTGACCAGCTTCGCCATCCGCACCGCCGCCTCGTTGGACTCCGCGCCCGTCGTCAGCAGCAGCGCCTTCTCCAGCGGGTCAGGCAGCGTTCCCGCGAGCCGCCGGGCGAGGTCGACCACCGGGCGGCTGAGCATCCCGCTGTACAGGTGGTCCAGCGAGGCGACCTGGCGCTGCACCGTCTCCACGATGCGGGGGTGCGAGTGGCCGAGGATCGCGCTCATCTGGCCCGAGGTGAAGTCGAGGATGCGGCGGCCCTCGGCGGTGGTGACGAAGCTCCCCTCGGCGCTCTCGATGATCTCCCGCGTGAAGGGGGAGCCGTACCGGACGAGGTGCCGGTCGGCGTCGTTCCAGAAAGCTTCGGACGTGTCGGCGGACGGGGCGGCGGCGGGCTTCGCGGTCGTCATGCTCCCGACGGTAGAGCCGCCCCCAAGAACGCGTCCATCACACATTTCGGCCGCTGCTGTTCGGTACAGCCGAACAGTGCACCCCCGCGCGGGCCGCCACAATGGGGCGATGATGAACCCGTGGCGGCTGCGGCTGCTCAGCCAGCTGGACACCCTCGGCACCGTCCGGGCGGTCGCCCACGCCGCCAACATGAGCCCGTCGAGCGTCTCCCAGCAGCTGGCGGTCCTGGAGAGCGAGACCCGCACCCAGCTGCTGGAGCGCACCGGGCGGCGGGTGCGGCTGACCTCGGCCGGGCTGATCCTCGCCCGCCGCGCCCGCGCCCTGCTCGACCACATGGCCGACGTCGAGGCGGAGCTGCGCGGCTTCGGCGAGGAACCCGCCGGGCCGGTGGTCCTCGGCGCGTTCCAGAGCGCCCTGCACACCATGGCCGTCCCGGCGGTGACCAGCCTCGCCGCCGCCCACCCGCAACTCGACATCCAGCTGGTGCAGTTGGAGCCGCACGAGAGCGTCCCCGCGCTGCGCGTCGGCGAGGCGGACATCGTCATCACCACCACCGACTTCGACGAACAGCCGCTCGGGGACGACCTCGACCTCGTCCCGCTCGCCACCGAACCCGTCCTGCTGGTGGTGCCGCCGAACGACCCGGCCGCCGGGCGGGGCGGCGCCGACCTCGCCGCCTACGCCGACCACGCCTGGTCGTTCGACATGCCGCAGACCTACATGGCCAACCTCGCGTTGCGCCTCTGCCGCCAGGCCCGGTTCGAACCCCGGGTGGCCTGCCGGTTCGGCAACTACATGATGGCGTTGCAGCACGTCGAGGCCGGGCTGTCCGTCGCGCTGCTCCCGGCGCTGGCCGTCGACCCGCGCTACCGGGTCGCCACCCGCGAGCTGGCGACGCCCGTCACCCGCACCATCACCGCCGCCGTCCGCTGCGGCTCCCCGCCGCGAGCGGCCGTCCGCGCCGTCCTCGACGCCCTGCGCACCGGCCCCGGCCTGCCGGCCGCACCCGCCGCGCCGACCCCCGCTGAACGCCCCGCCGATCGGCGGGGCGCCACGGGCTTGCACCTCACGTGACGTGAGGCGGCACCGTGGACGACGTCAGCGACCGTGAGGCGGTGCGCGACGCGGCCCGACGCCGCGCCCGCGCCCCGCACCGGGGCTGTGAGCAGCAGCGGAACCGGTGCCACCCTGGCCGCAGGCGCCGCGTCGGCAGACGCGGGCCGACGGCGGACGGCCACCGGCGACGGGCAGCGGCATCGGCAGCAGGAACGGAGGAGGAGAGGATGACGGAGCGGGCACTGTCCGTGGGACGCGTCGCCGAACTGGCGGGCGTCACGGTGCGCACCCTGCACCACTACGACGAGATCGGGCTGCTGCGCCCCGGCGGCCGGTCGAGGGCCGGCCACCGCCGCTACGACGACACCGACCTCGACCGCCTCCAGCAGATCCTCTTCTACCGGGAGCTCGGCTTCCCGCTGGAGGAGATCGCACCGCTGCTGGACGACCCCGGGATCGACCCCGTCGCGGAGCTGCGACGACGGCACCGGTTGCTGACGGACCGGATCGAGCGGCTGCAACGCATGGCCGCCGCAGTGGAACACGCCATGGAGGCGAAGAAGATGGGAATCCAGCTCACGCCGGAGGAGAAGTTCGAGGTCTTCGGTGAGTCCTACTCCGAGGAGTACGAGACCGAGGCCGAGCAGCGCTGGGGCGACACCGCCGCCTGGGAGGAGTCCCAGCGGCGCACCGGCTCCTACACCAAGGAGGACTGGGCGCGGATCAAGGCGGAGACCGACGCGCTCAACCAGCGGATCGCCGCCGCGCTCGCCGACGGCGTCGCCGCCGACTCCCCGCAGGGGATGGCGCTGGCGGAGGAGCACCGGCAGCAGATCTGCGGCAGTTTCTACGAGTGCGGGTACGAGCTGCACGCCTGCCTGGGGGAGATGTACGTCTCGGACGAGCGGTTCACCGCCACCTACGACGCCGTCGCCCCCGGCTTGGCCCGCTACCTGCGTGACGCCATCGTCGCCAACGCCGCCCGCAACGCCGCCCGACACACCGCCTGAGCGGCGCCGTCCGCGGGCGCCCGCCGCGGCCCCGGGTCTGCACCACCCGGCGCCCGCACCGTCCGGCCCGCGAGCCCCCACCGCCACCCCGCCCGCGCCTTCGCCGGAGGCGCGGGCGGGGTGCATCCGGCCTACGCTCGAAGGAGTCGGGCGGACGCCGCCGGCGCCCGCAGCACCACCGAGCGGACGAGGTGACCCGCATGCCCACCGTGGTGGAACCCGAGGCCCGTGGCGACGAGCGCGCCGCGCTGCTCTCCTACCTCGACGCGCAGCGCGGCGGGCTGCGCAGAGCCGTCTACGGCCTGACCCACGAGCAGGCCACCAGCACCCCGACCCCGAGCGTCCTGTCGGTCGCCGGCCTGCTGAAGCACGTGACCGTCGGCGAGCAGGACTGGATCACGATGATGAGCGGCCACCCGGCCGACCCCCGCGACCCGGAGACGCGCCGCCGCTGGGAGGACAGCTTCGGCCTCGGCCCCGACGAGACCGTCCCCGGCCTGCTGGTCCTCTCCGACGAGGTGGCGCGCCGGACCGAGGAGACCGTGCGGGCGCTGCCGTCGCTGGACGAGATGTTCGACCAGCCGCCCGCGCCCTGGGACCCGGGAGGGACGCGCTCCTGGCGCTGGGGGCTGCTGCACCTGATCGAGGAGGACGCCCGCCACGCCGGCCACGCGGACATCATCCGCGAGGCGGTCGACGGCAAGGGCGCGTTCCAGCTCGTCTTCGAGACGGGAGCCGCCCCGGAGCCCGACTGGTCGATGCTGGAACAGTGACCAGTCGGCGTCCGCCCCCGGCCGCCGTCGCGTACCGGCAGCGCCCGGCTGCCCGCAGCACGCACCATCGCCCCGCCGGCACCGCCCCGGCCTTCGCCCCCCGCACACGACTCCGCCCACCCCGCAGTAGCGGGACGGGCGGAGTCATGATGTCGATCACGGATCGGGTCGCGCCGCTGCCGCTCGCTCCCCGTCCGCCGGCGGCGGTCAGTGGCGCGCGGACGTCCTCGCGTGGCGACCACGGCCGCGGGTCGGGTTCTCCTTGCGGTGCGCGATGACCAGCACCACGGTGACGACCACGAAGCCGAGGACCATCAGCCCCACGGTCTGCGGCACGTCCGTCGTCGGCGCGTGCAGCGACCGGTCGTCCTCCGGGCCCTGCCAGGGCCACAGCGCGCGCAGCGCGCCCGCCATGACACCGGTGAGGACCACCAGTGTCATGTGGTGGTAGTTCTCCAGCAGCCAGCGCAGCGTCTTCACGGCCACCGCGAGGCCGATCAGCATGCCGAGAGCGAAGGTGCCGATGTACGCGAAATCGCGGTTGTTGAGCGCGTCCATCGTCGGCTCGTACATGCCGAGGGCGAGCAGCAGGAACGAGCCGGAGAGTCCCGGCAGGATCAGCGCCGTGACCGCGATCGCGCCGGAGCCGATCACCACCAGCGGGTTGTCGGCGGCACCCGCCACGGAGAGCGAGGTCAGCCAGAACGCCAGACCGGCGAAGACCAGGGCGACACCGTAGTTGGCGCCGCTCCACCGCTGGCCGGAACCGCTGTAGGGGATCCACAGCGAGGCCATGACCAGACCGAAGAACAGGGCGTACGCGTACTGCGTGTGGTCGGTGACCAGCGGCGCGAGGAGCCGGGCGCTCAGCAGCAGGCCGGCGACCATGCCGATCATCAGGGGGATGAGCAGGCCCCAGTCGACCCGCTTGACCTCCACCATGGTGCGGCGCCAGCCCTGGCCCGTCACCAGCAGCCGCACCGCGGTGGTCAGCTGGCTGGCGGCGCCGATGAGGCGCTCGAACACACCCACGATGAGAGCGACGGTGCCGCCACTGATACCGGGCAGCGCCTCGGCCACACCGATCAGGGAGCCGCGGAAACCGTTGAACACGCGGCTGTCCGGGCTCTTCTCCGGGGTCGTGGCCTCCGAGGGGGCCTCCGAGGTCATGGCCATGGTCTCCACTCAGCGGTAGATGAGGTAACCGAGGATGTGGCCGCGCACGGGGTGGCCCCCGGGCACCGCGGCTCCCCTCATCCTATGCTTCACGAGAATGGGCCCTCATCGGGTGTTTGGGAGTTCGCGTCCGAGGTGGTCGCGGCCCCGGACGCGGCACCTCGCGGGGGCGGAGCGCCGCGACTCGCGCACAGTCGACGCCGGCCGCGACCGCCAGGCGGGCACGAGTGCCGCGGACGGGCGGCGGTCGCCCCGGTGCGTCGGCGCCATGCTCGACGGGCCGGACCACCGCGACCGGCGCCAGCCGGACCGAAGGAGCAGCGAAACACGTGGCCGGGGAGCAGAAGCCGCCTGGTGAGAACACCGGGAGGAACGGACAGCGTCGCGCAGACGACCGGACATCCGGGAGGACCCCCGGAGACGGTGCCGAGAGGAGTCGGCACGGGCGCACGAACGGTTCAGCAGATCGCACTGACGAGCGTCAACGCCGAACTGACGCCCGGTCCGACCGATCCGGCGGCAACCGCCCGGGCGCCGCGGTCCGGGCGGAGGACGAGCGCGCGGATACCGGGAGTAACGGTTCTGCGACCGGAGGTAACGGTTCTGCGTCTGCCCGCCCGGACGACGAGGACACCTCCGGCGGCTCGTCCGGCCCTGCCGAGGCGTCCGGCTCCACCACCGGCAGCGGCGGGGGCGGCCCCTACCACGCCCCCTGGGACGAGCGCGACGAGATGACGACGCCGCAGCTCATGCCCGTGCTGCGGCCACCCGACGAGGAGCACCACACCTCCGAGTTCGCGGTGCCCGAGGGGCTGGAGCTGCCATCCGTCGAACAGAGTCAGCAGGGCTCGGAGTTCTCCCTCCCCAAGGGGATGAACCCGTCGGAGCAGGCGCAGCAGACCTCGGGGTTCATCGTTCCCGAAGGGCTCACCACCGCCCCGCCGACCGAACCGCGCAGCGAGTTCCGGTACAACGCCGACTGGGCGTCGACCCCCGCCAACGGCATCCGCTCCCCGCTGCTGGCGAAGGGGCTGCCCTGGCACGACCGGATGCGCACCATGGTCCGGCTGCCGCTCTCCGAACGGCCCGCGCCGGAACCGCAGGCCGCGCCCGAGGGCGACGAGGAGACCCCTCCGCTGCCGGTGCCCCGCGTCCTGGACCTGACGCTCCGTATCGGTGAGCTGCTGCTCGCCAGCGGCGAGGGCGCCGAGGACGTCGAGACCGCGATGTTCGCCATCGCGCACGCCTACGGCCTCGACCGCTGCGAGGCGACGGTCACCTTCACCCTCATCGGCATCACCCACCAGCCGTCCCTCGTGGACGCGCCGGTCTCGCTCAGCCGCACCGTCCGCCGCCGCGGCACCGACTACAACCGGCTCGCCGCCGTCTTCCGGCTGGTCGACGACATCAACAGCGGCACGATCACGCTGGAGGAGGCGTACGGCCGGCTGGCGACCATCCGACGCAACCGCCACCCCTACAGCAAGATGCAGCTCTCGCTCGCCGCCGGACTGCTGGCGGGCGCCGCGTCCACCCTGGTCGGCGGCGGGGTCCTCGTCTTCGTCCTCGCGGTCAGCGGCGCCATTCTCGGCGACCGCATGGCCTGGGTGCTGGCGAGCCGAGGGCTCCCGGAGTTCTATCAGTTCGTCGCCGCCGCGATGGCGCCCGCAGCCATAGGGGTCTCGCTCGCCGCCGTCCACCCTGGCCAGCAGGGACTCATCCAGGCGGCTGCGGTCATCACCGGCGGTCTGTTCGCCCTGATCCCCGGTAGAGCCCTGGTGGCCAGCGTCCAGGACGGCCTGACGGGTTACTACATCACCGCCGCCGCCCGCATGCTGGAGGTCTTCTTCCTCATCGCCGGCATCGTGCTCGGCGTGCTGTCGGTCCTCTACATCGGCGAGGTCTCCGGCGTCAGCCTCGACCCCGAGACCGTCGAAGCGAAGATCCGGCCCGCAGTGCAGCTCGCCGCGGCCATGCTGCTCGCGCTGGCGTTCTGCGTGATGCTCCAGCAGGACAAGAGCACCGTCGTCATCGCCACCCTCAACGGTGGCGTCGCCTGGCTCATCGTCGCCTCCATGCGGGACACCGCCGACCTGTCGCCGTTCGCCGCCACCCTGGTCGCCGCCGGCCTCGTCGGTCTCTTCGGACAACTGCTGGCGCGGTACCGGCTGACCTCGTCACTGCCCTACGTGACGGCCGCGATCGGCCCACTGCTGCCCGGTGGGGCGACCTACTTCGGTCTGCTGGGCCTGGCCCAGGGCGACATCGCCACCGGCGGCCAGCAACTGCTGCGCGCGGCCAGCATCGCGCTCGCCATCGCCATCGGGGTGAACCTCGGCAACGAGATCGCCCGACTGTTCATCGGGACCCCCGGCATGGTGACGCCCTTCGGCCGCCGTGGCGCGAAACGTACCCGCGGCTTCTGACGCACCGTCGCCGGAGCCGGGGTCGTCGGTGAGGTCGAACTGCTCCCCCGGTACGGCGGCGGCGCGCTCCCCCGTGCGCTGCCCCGCGTCCCAGGGGCCGGCGAGCGAGACGGTGGCCGCCGCTGCCATCAGACCGGCGACGGCGGAGACCGCGGTCAGCCGCCAGGTGTCCCGGTGGCGCCGCGCGGCGGCCCCCCGTACCGGAATGTGCACCCTCCACCAGCCCCTTTCGCACGCACACCCTTGCGTGGGGGACACTTAACCACCTGATCGACCGCCCAGAAGTCTAAGGAGCCTCCCCGTGGAGTTCGACGTCACCATCGAGATCCCGAAGGGTTCGCGGAACAAGTACGAGGTGGACCACGAGACCGGCAAGATCCGGCTCGACCGCCATCTCTTCACCTCGACGGTCTACCCGGCGGACTACGGATTCGTGGACAACACCCTCGGCGAGGACGGCGACCCGCTGGACGCCCTGGTCCTGCTCGACGAGCCGACCTTCCCCGGCTGCCTGATCCGCTGCCGCGCCATCGGCATGTTCCGCATGACCGACGAGGCCGGCGGCGACGACAAGCTGCTGTGCGTGCCCGCCTCGGACCCGCGGATGGAGCACCTGCGCGACATCCACCACGTCAGCGAGTTCGACCGGCTGGAGATCCAGCACTTCTTCGAGGTCTACAAGGACCTGGAGCCCGGCAAGTCCGTCGAGGGGGCCGACTGGGTCGGCCGCGTCGAGGCCGAGGCCGAGATCGAGCGCTCCTACAAGCGCCTGGTCGACTCCGGCGACAAGCACTGATCGCGCGGGCCTCGGCCCGCCCGCACGGTCCGCCGCCCGGCGGCGGCCGTGCACCGCTGCGCCCGACGGGGGCGCCGTGTCCACGCGACACGGTGCCCCCGTCGTCGTTCCCGGGGCCCCCGTTCCCGGGGCCCGTCTCCCCCGGTGGCGGTACGCGGCGCCCGGGCCGGCGCCCTCACCAGCCTCCCGGTCTCCGTGCTCACTCCGCGACGCCCGCGGGAAGAGCGTGTCGAGCAGGTCGGAGCCGACCTCCCCCTTGTCGAGCCAACGGTCGGCGAG
>NZ_JAAVJB010000339.1 GCF_012034385.1 Streptomyces spiramenti | reverse complement strand
GCTACGTCCTCTTCGGACACTCCTGGGGCGGGCGGCTGGCCGTCGCGCACGCGGTCGTCCCGGTCGCCGGGCTGGCACTGCTGCTCGCGGCCGGGGGCGGGGCGACGGTGCTCCTGGGCGGACCGGCGGGCGCGGTGGGTGCGCTGCTGCTGTCGGTCCCGGCGCTGGTCGGGGCTGCCGTGGTGAGCGCCTACCGGGGCGTCGTGCCGCCTCATCTGATGATCGGGTCCTCGACACCGGCGGGGGACACCGGGCCGTTCGGCGCCCTGCTGTGGCAGGTGCGCGGGCCGCTGGTGGGGCTGCTCGCAGTGGTGGCGGTCGCCGCTCCGCTGCGCGGCGCCACCGGGGGAGTGGCGAGTGCGGCGGGAACGCTGCTGGTGGGCGCGGGCATGCTGTGGTGGGCTGCCGCGACGGCCCGCCGGACGGCGCGCGGTCGCTGAGGCGAGGCCCACCGGACGACGGCTGCGTCCCGGCGCTCCGCCGCCGCGGCAGAAACGCCCCGGCCCGCTCCGAGCCGACGCCCGGCGGCTCGGAGCGGGCCGCCGGTCAGCGGGTGTGCTGCTGGGGGAGCGGGCGAGGGACGGTAGGGGCGGCGAGCAGCGGGAGCGAGGCCAGGTGCGCCTCCGGCAGGCCGAAAGCGCCGACCAGGGTGGCGAGGGACGGCGCCAGCCTGTCGACCAGGTCCCCGCGGAGCGCGGGCAGCGCCGCGGCCTGGCGGGTGGTGAGCGCGCCCAGCGTGATCAGCAGCCCGGAGCGGGCCTCCACCTGCCGCAGCGCGAACAGCGCGCACATCCGGTCCAGCAGCGACCGCGCCCCGGGGTCGTCCGCGCCGTCGGCGGCGGCCCGGAAGGCGTCCGCCGCGACGCCCACCACGTACGCCTCCACCAGCTCCAGCGCGGCGGCCGACGCGGCGTTCCACCTGCGGAACACCTCGGCGGAGCCCTCCCGCGCGGCTGCCCCGCCGGCGGCGGACCGGAGGTCGCGGCGGGCCACGATCTGCCAGTGCCGCTCCGCCGCGCGGAGCGCGTGCCGCAGGAACACGGGATCCGTGGGGTCCTCGTCCCCGGTCGCCCGGGGCGGGACGGCGCCGGCGTCGGCGTCGTGGCCGAGGATCATCTCCGCGCCGGCCCGGCTCCACACCGCCAGGTTGTCCCCCTCGGCGGTGATCGCCCCCTCGATGTCGGCGAGGTACGCGGCGAGGTCGTTCACCGGGAACATCCCGCGTGCGCCGCACCGCTCGCGGCTTTCGACCACGACCTCCCTGCCGCGCCAGGTCAGCCAGCCCTTGGCGACCGCCACCAGCCGTGCCGCCGCCTCCTGGTCGGGGTGCCTGCCCGTCCAGCGGTCGGTGACCTCCCGGTGCAGGAACGTCATCGCGTAGGCGGTCGTCGTCGCGGTGAGCAGCCGCTCGCGGTGGGGCCGGTACGCGGTCAACGGCACCCGGCTGCCTGCCGCCGGGCCGGAGACGGTGCGCAGCGCGCCGTAGCGGGCGGCGATCGCCACCGCCGACCGGGCCACCCCCACCGCGCACGCGCTCATGCAGAGCTTCCCGGTGGTGACGCGGTCGATGCTGTGGAGGAAGCGGCGCCGCACCCCGCCCACCTCGCTCGCGAACCGCCCGTCGCTCAGGATGCGGCCGTGCGGGCCCTGCACCAGTGCGCTCGCGGGAAGCGTCACCCGGTCGAAGGAGGTGAGCGAGTGGTCCACCGGGGTCCCCGCCCGCACGGGCAGCGGATCGACGCGGACACCCGGCAGAGCGCGGCCGTCCGGGCCGGTGAGCGGCGCCAGGAAAAGGAAGACGCCCTGGTCGCTGCCGCCGGTCATGAGCCGGGCGGCGACCACGCCGCTCTTGGCGCCACCGGCCGGTCCGGTGTTCGGCATGTACTTGCCGGCGTTCGGGTGCGGGGTGTGCAGCACGAACGTTCCGTCGACCGGGTCGTGGTGCGCGAGGGTCTCCAGAGCGGGTGCGTCGTTGCCGTGCCCGACCTCGGTGCAGAGGAAGGTCCCGATCCGCCGCAGCGAGGTGTAGTCGGACAGGTCGCGCGGGGCGGAGACGCCGTCGTCCAGCAGGCTCCCGAGGAACAGGTTGTAGTGGATGCCAGCCACCGTGGCCAGGGCTCCGTCGCGCTGGCCCGTCCACTCGTGCAGGGCCGCCAGGGCGCGGGGCCGTCCGGCGAGGAGCTCCGCCGGCAGCGGTAGGCGCCGATGGAGTTCGCGCAGCCGGTCGTAGGCGGCCTGGCCGTGGGGCGCGCCCGGCTCGGGGAGATCGGCGAAGGGCACCCCGGAGACGGCGTCGCGCCAGGCCGGGTGGAGGGAGGGAGCCGCCCCGTCCCGGAGGACGGCGTCGGCGAGGGAGCGGTCGAGGGCGCGGCCGGGCCCGTCCGTAAGCATGGTCACGGACCCCTAACGCCTCCGGGGCGCGCGGGGAAACGAGGGCGGCGCCCGGCGGTTCCCGCACCGTCTCGCGCGCCGTGCGCGCGCCTGTCGCGCGCCGCCCCCCGCGCCCCGTGGCGACGTCGTCGGGCTCCCGCCCGGACCGGGGCGGGTCACGACACGGTCCGGCCGGGCGGCCGGGAGCTCGCCGGCGGGCGGCCGTATGCTGAACGCGTGGCGGGCAGGATCAACGACGAGGACGTGAAGGCGGTACGGGACGCGGTCCCGATCGACGCCGTCGTCTCCGACTACCTCCAGCTGCGCAACGCGGGCGGGGGCAACCTCAAGGGGCTGTGCCCCTTCCACGACGAGAAGTCGCCGTCGTTCCACGTCAGCCCCAGCAAGGGCTTCTACCACTGCTTCGGCTGCCAGGAGGGCGGGGACACCCTCGACTTCGTGATGAAGCTGGAGCACCTCTCGTTCTCCGAGGCGGTGGAGCGACTCGCGGCCCAGACAGGCATCACTCTCCGCTACGAGCAGGGCGGTTACGGCCGGGCCAGCCAGGCGGGGGAGCGGACGCGGCTCGTCGAGGCGCACAAGGCCGCAGCCGAGTACTTCGCCGACCAGCTGTCCTCCGCGGAGGCCGAGATCGGCCGCCGTTTCCTGGCCGAGCGCGGCTTCGACCAGGCCGCCGCCCAGCACTTCGGTGTCGGGTACGCCCCGGCCGGTTGGGACCATGCCACCCGCTTCCTGCGCGGCCGGGGGTTCACCGACAAGGAACTGATCACCTCCGGCATCTCGCAGGACGGCCGACGCGGCCCGATCGACCGGTTCCGCGGCAGGCTCGTCTGGCCGATCCGCGACATCACCGGCGAGGTCGTCGGGTTCGGCGCCCGCCGGCTGCGCGAGGACGACCAGGGCCCCAAGTACCTCAACACGCCGGAGACGCCGATCTACCGCAAGTCGAACGTGCTGTACGGCATCGACCTGGCGAAGAAGGACATCGCCAAGGACGACCGGGCGGTCGTCGTCGAGGGCTACACCGACGTCATGGCCTGCCACCTGGCGGGCGTCACCACAGCCATCGCCACCTGCGGCACCTCCTTCGGCGAGGGGCACATCAAGATCCTCCGCCGGCTGCTGATGGACAACTCCCGCTCCGAGGTGGTCTTCACCTTCGACGGCGACGCGGCCGGTCAGAAGGCCGCGCTCCGCGCCTTCGAGGACGACCAGAAGTTCGCGGGCAAGACCTGGATCGCGATCACCCCCGACGGGCAGGACCCCTGCGACCTGCGGCTCGCCAAGGGCGACGAGGCGGTGCGCGACCTGGTCGACGGGCGCAGCCCGCTCTTCGAGTTCGCGATCCGCTCCGTGGTGACGGAGCACAACCTGGAGACGGCGGAGGGGCGTTCGGCCGCGCTCGAAGCGGCGGCGCCCATCGTCGCGCAGATCAAGGACGGCTCCATCCAGCACGAGTACGCGGTGCGGCTCGCCGGCCTCGTCGGCATCCCCGACGAGCAGTTCGTCGTGCGGCGGGTGAGCCTGCTGGCACGGTGGAAGCGCGAGGGGCGCGGCGGCAAGGGCGGCGCAGGCGGACCGGGCGGCCCGGGCGGACCGGGCGGCCCCGGGCAGGGCGGTGCGGGCG
>NZ_JAAVJB010000338.1 GCF_012034385.1 Streptomyces spiramenti | reverse complement strand
GCTCCGCCGTCCGCGGCGTCACCGCCGGGGTGCGGCGGCGGGACACCGGCCCGCAGGGTCGGTACCGGGCCCGTCGCCGGGGCGGGGGGCGGGACGGCCGGGCTCCGGGGGGAGCCGCCGGGCCGCCGGTCGGCCCCGGGTACCGGGGACTCCCCGCGGAGCAGGCGCTTGCGGACGTCGTGGGCGGTGCCCAACGACAGTCCCGTCTGCTCCACGACGGCCCGCAGGGGCAGACCGGGCTGGGTGAGCATCAGCTCGGCGGCGCGCATCCGTTCGGCGGTGCGGTCCATCGGATGGACCCGGCCGTCGGCTCCGAGCCGCGAGTTCGACCGAGGAGGTTCCTCGGCTGAACGCCTCGTGGCGGCGACAGTCTTCGCGTCGAGCCCGACGCGCCCGGCGACGGTCCTGTCCGACAGCTCCGGGCGGGCACGGAGAATGCGAAGAGCCGCCGATTTGCGGTCCGCCACGGTCAACGGCAGTCCGCGGGCCACATTGTCGGAGACCGAGCGGAGAAAGCTCTCCTCCTCGTCGCCGTCGAAGAAACGAGCGGCTATCACCTCGTGCCCGAGTAATGTCGCGGCGGCAATGCGGTGCATGCCGTCGACGACGCGCATCGTGGCTCGGTTCACCAGTATCGGTGGCAGTGACCGGTGAATATCGGCGAGATGTCGCACATGCTTCTCGTTGATTCCCTGGATGCGAGGGGAATCGGCCGGAAGAAGCTTCCTCATGGGCAGGGCGACGGCGATATCTCGTGTTCGCGGCGCGGGTGCGTGTGCGTCTTCCAACGTTCCCCCAGGATGAGGTATTGCTGGCTCTTCCCGTAATTCCGGGCACAGGTGGGGCCCCGGACCACAGGAACGGTTAGGTAACGCGAGTGGCACAAGCATAACTGGCGTTTCTTTCATGCTCGGTCGAGGCGTCATTCAAACGCCGACTTTGGGCAGTTGCAATGTGCAGAACGCGATGTTCTTGCCTCCCCTTCGTCAGTTGCTTGAAAGAACTCGCTGGTCCTAACGTTCCCCCCGGCCAGTTGTGCCCTTCACCGATACCGGAGGCCGAGTTGCGGACAGAACAGACGGACGGGACGCCGGAACCAGCGGTCGGCGACGCCGAACGCACGCTGGAGGCGTTCGCCGACACCATCGTCCCGGGCGCCCGGCGAAGCCCCGCCGACCGTGCCGTCGCCGGTGCCGCGTCGGGCGGCGGGGCCGTCGAGGCCGGCGCCCTGCACCTCATGCGGTGGGACGCCACCGGCATCAGCGAGGGCCTCGACGGCATGGCCGAGCTGGCGAACGCCCACGCCATCCGGTACGCCGACCAGAACGGGCTGGAACTCGAACCTACCGAACCTCCCTTCGTGGCCCTCCCCTTCGACGCGCGTGCGGCGCTGGTGAACCTCCTGACGAGTCCCGGGCATCCGGAACGCGAGTTCTGGATCCTGCTCGCCCTCTTCGCCAACATGGCCTACGACTCGGCCGCGCACCTCCACACCGCCGATGCGCTACGGGACGGCCACCCGGGTCTCACCGCCATGGGCATGGTGCCACCGGACCCGGACGGTCTGTGGCGTTTCGAGCGTTCCGGTTACGGCCGGCCACTCGCCCGTCTCCACCCCGGAACGACTCCGGAAGGGAGTCCGGAATGACCTCTGCGGTCGAGCGGACAGACGTTCTGGTGGTCGGCAGCGGATTCGGCGGCGCCATCGCCGCCTATCACCTGGCGGCCGGTGGCGCGCGGGTCACCGTACTGGAACGCGGACCCTGGTTGCGCACCGAGGAATTCACCCACGACTACAAACTCGGCTCCTCCTACACCCGCATCTTCGACTTCGTCGTGGGCGACGGAATGAGCGTCCTGGGCGGGAACTGCGTGGGAGGGGGCAGCGTCGTCTACTTCGCCGCCATGCCGCGCGCCCCGCGCTTCGTCTTCGACCGCCGGGGCTCCATCGGGCGCCGCATGTGGCCCCGGTCCGTCAGCCGCGACACCCTCGACCCCTGGTACGACCGGGTGGAGGAGGCGCTGCCGGTCAGTCGGCAGAGCTGGCAGGACGCCTCCTACGCCGGGGGCCTCTGGGCCGCCGCCTGCGACCGCGCCGGCCGCACCGCCAACCCGCTGCCCGCCGCCATCGACACGGACACCTGCGTCAACTGCAACTTCATGATGGCCGGTTGCCGCTTCGACGCGAAGCGCTCGCTCACCACCAACTACCTCCCGGCCGCCATCGCGCACGGCGCCCGGATCAGACCGCTCCACGAGGTGCAGCACCTGACGCGCACGGAGGACGGCGCCTACCGGGTCCACTACGACGTCATCGACGAGGAGGACTACCGGCTCCGCCACGACTCCGGTGTCATCGAGGCCAAGGTGCTCGTCCTCGCCGCCGGCGCGGGAGCCACCCCGGTCATCCTGCAGCGCAGCGCCGCCCACCTCGGGGCGATGCCGCACGCCGTCGGCCGCTACTTCTCCGGCAACGGCGAACGGCTCAACACCGCGGTCGTCGACGAGGCGCGGGCCGCGGAACTGCTCGGGTTGGAACGGGGCCCGGGGCAGCCCGCCTACGGGGCCAACGCCATCGGGCGCGGTCCGACCGTGGCGAGCTGGGACCGGCTCGACGGCAACCTGCCGGAGTACTCCCGGTTCTCGTTGGAGCAGCTCTACTTCCCCCCGGGGCTCGGCACCATCCTCGCCCAGGCGCCCGGCCCCTCGGGGCCCACCTGGTTCGGCCCGGAGAAGAAGGCGCTCCTGGAGCGGTGGTCGTCCTGGCTCACCGTCTTCTCCATGACCGAGGACGACAACGAGGGCGTCTTCGGCGCTCCGCCCGCCACCGGCAACGCGCACCGGATCTCCCAGCAGATGCTCGGCAGGGGCACGCTCTCCTACCGTCCGACCCGGAACACCTGGCGCGGCTGGGAGGAGTCGGACGCCGAGGTCCGCGAGATCCTGGAGCGGGACGGGCTGGCCCGCGTCCTTCCGTGGACCAACGACCTGGTCGGCGCGTACACCGTGCACCCGCTGGCCTCCTGCCGCATGGGTGACGACCCCGACACCTCCGCCCTGGACGACCGCAACGAACTCCGCGGCCACCCGGGCATCTTCGTCACCGACGGCTCCGCCGTGCCCGGCGCGCTGACCGTCAACCCGGCCATGACCATCGCGGCCACCGCCGAACGGGCGGTCCCCGGCATCGTCGCCGCCGCCCGGGAGCGGGGCGTGGACGTCGCCTACGGCGCGCCCGCACCGGACGGCGGCACCGCCGGCCGGGCCGGTGTGCTCCCCCTCCTCAAGGCCGCACCCGCGAGCAGCGCGTGACCCGCCCCGCACCGGCCGTCGCCCGGTCCCGCGCCCAGGAGGCACCGTGCGCCCGGTCCTGAACCTGCTGATGCAGCTCGGCCCCTCCCAGATCCGCGAACTGCCCGCCGTCCGACCCGCCGACGCCCGCGGCGCCACCGCGGCCGTGTACGCACAGATGCGACGGGACTTCGGGCTGATCGCCCCGCCGGTGGCGCTCCACGCCGTCTCGCCCCCGGTCCTGGCCGCCGCCTGGATGCTGCTCCGCGAGACGCTCGTCGCCGACGACGCGGGCCGGACGGCCAAGGAGGTGGTCGCGACCGGGGTGTCGGAGGGCAACTCCTGCCGGTACTGCGCGGAGATCCATGGGGGAGCGGTCTCGGAGCTCACCGGGGGCGGGGACGAGGAAGGCCGTCACCTGGCCGACTGGGCGCGCGAGACCGCGCGGCCGGGGCCCCTGCCGCCGGCCCCGTGTGCCGCGGCGGACCTCCCCGGGGTCATGGGGACCGCGATCGCCTTCCACTACCTGAACCGCATGGTCGAGGTCTTCCTCCCGCCCTCCGCGGTGCCCGCCGCGGCGCCACCGGCCGTGCGACACCGGATCGTGCGGGTCCTCACCTCCGCCACGGTGCGGGAGGTGCCCCCGGCGAGGCCGGGGGAGTCGCTGGAGCTGCTCCCCGACGCGCCGCTCCCACCGGAGTTCGGCTGGGCCGCGCCGTCACCCGCGGTCGCCGGCGCGCTGGCGCGCGC
>NZ_JAAVJB010000337.1 GCF_012034385.1 Streptomyces spiramenti | reverse complement strand
GGGGTCGGGAGCGGCGAGACGGCCGACAGCGGCACGGCGTGGGCCGCGACGGGCGTGGCCGGTGCTGCCGGGGTGGCGGGGGCGACCGGAGTGGCGGTGAGGGGCGGGGGCGGCGGCTTGGACCGTCCGCCGCGGCGGCGCTCGATGAGCGCCACGGCGCCGCCCGGCAGCCACGCGGAGGCGGAGCCGCTGTCGTCACTTGCGGAGAAGAGGTGCGGGGCGAGGAGGGCCTGGAGGTCGGCGGGGCTGGGCCGCTCCTCGGCGGCATGCCGCATGCAGGACTCGATCAGCGGGTGCAGTTCGTCGGGCAGCCCGTCGAGGTCGGGGTTCTCCCGGAGCAGCATGAAGACGGTCTCCACCGGATTGGCCCCGTGGTACGGCGGATGCCCGGTCGCGGCGAAGACGAGGGTGGAGGCGAGGGAGAAGACATCGCTGGCACCGGTGACCCCTCGGGAGTCGCGGGCCTGCTCGGGGGACATGTAGGCGGGGGTGCCGACCGCGACGTTGGTCATCGTCAGCCGCTGGTTGGAGACGCCGGAGGCGATACCGAAGTCGATGACGCGCGGCCCGTCCTCGACGACGAGGACGTTGGAGGGCTTGAGGTCACGGTGGACCAGCCCCGCGCTGTGGATCGAGTGGAGGGCCTCGGCGATACCGGCGGCCACCCAGCGGACGGCCTGCGGCGGCAGCGGGCCGCACTCGTTGACGATCTCCTCCAGCGAGGGCGCCGGCACGTAGGCGGTCGCCAGCCAGGGCACCGCCGCGCGGGGGTCGGCGTCCACGACCGCCGCGGTGTAGAAGCCGCTCACGGCGCGCGCCGCCTCGACCTCGCGGGTGAAGCGGACCCGGAAGAGCTGGTCCTCCGCCAGCTCCGTGCGCACGGTCTTGATGGCCACCCGGCGGCCGGAGGCCGACCGGGCGAGGTAGACCAGGCCCATGCCGCCCGACCCGAGCCGCCCGAGCACCTCGAACGGCCCGATCCGACGCGGATCGTGCTGCGTCAGCGGGTCCACCATGTCTGCCACCTCCCCGTCGGCCTTCCTCGCCCCGTTGAAGCATCTCACTACGCGCCGGGCGTCGCGGTCCAGTCGAGGCCTGGCCGATGGTGATTCTTCCTGGCGGCACCGACACTCCGGCACCGGGGTGCGCCCTGCTCGAACGCCTGCGGCGGGCGCCGGGGGGCGACGCCCCGCCAGGCGGGGCGGGTGGCGCGACGGCCACGATCCAGGAATCCGACAAACCCGTTCGGATGCTGCCGAATCGCGCAAACGTGACGTATAGCTACGCTGACGGTATGACAGGAAATGTGACGACTGTGGACGGCCGGGTGGCCGGGCGACGCGGGCAGGCGACGCGGCAGAAGCTGTTGGACTGCCTGGGCAAGATGCTCGGCTCGGGCCCCTACCGGGACGTCCGGGTCATCGACGTGGCACGGCAGGCCGGCACCTCCCCGGCGACGTTCTACCAGTACTTCCCCGACATCGAGGCGGCCGTGCTGGAGCTGGCCTCCGACGCGGTGCAGGAGAGCGGCGAGCTGTCCGCGCTGGTCTCCGGCCGCTCGTGGGCCGGGAAGGCGGGCAAGCAGGCGTCCGAGGAGCTCGTGGACGGCGTCCAGTCCTTCTGGCGCCGCCACGAGGCGATCCTGCGGGTCATCGACGTCAGCGCCGCCGAGGGCGACCGCCGGTTCGTGCGCATCCGGGCGCGCGTCCAGGGCGCCCTCATCAAGCCGCTGGCGGAGACGCTGGAGGAGACCCGCAGCAAGAGCCGCGCCACGGGCGAGCCGCCGGCGACCGCCGTCGCGGCGGCGCTGGTGACGATGGTCTGCGGCGCCACCGCCCAGACCAAGAGCCTCCAGACGGCGGGCGCCAAGCAGGCCGATATGAAGCCGACCCTGGCCGCGCTGGTGCAGCTGGGCATGACCGGCCGCAAGCCCACCAAGTAGGACCGGGCGAACCCCACCCGGTCCTGTCACCGGGGGCACCGCGGTGCGGCGTGTCGGCGGGCCACCGTCGCCGCGCCGCGCCGCGCGGCCAAGGGCGCGCGAGCGGGCGCACGACAGCGCGACCGGGTCGACGAACGCCCCCTGCTGAGCGTGCGACCGCGTGCGTATCCTCGTGCCCATGCCGACAGCCGACATATCCCCGGTCCATGTCATAGGCGGCGGTCCGGCAGGGCTCGCCACCGCCGCCGCGCTCAAGGAACGCGGTGTGCGCGCCGTCGTGCTGGAGCGGGGCAGCGACGTCGGTTCGTCCTGGCGCCACCACTACGAACGCCTCCGGCTGCACACCACGCGCCGCTGGTCGGCGTTGCCGGGGCTGCCGATACCGCGATCGGCCGGCCGCTGGGTCCCGCGCGACGAGTTCGTCGCCTACCTGGAGCGGTACGCGCGGCACCACCGGTTGGAGCTGGCGGCGGGCGTCGCCGTCTCCCGCGTCGAGGCGGAGGAGACCGCCGGGTGGCGGCTGACCGCCAACGGCGGGCGGATACTCCACGCCTCGGCCGTGGTGGTGGCGACCGGCAACAGCCACTCGCCGCGCCTGCCCGAGTGGCCCGGCCGCGAGGAGTGGAGCGGGACGCTGCTGCACGCCGCCGAGTACCGCGACGCCGAGCCGTTCCGTGACCGGGACGTCCTGGTGGTCGGCGTCGGCAACACCGGCGCGGACATCGCCGTCGAACTCGCCGCCCTCGGCGCCGCCCGGGTCCGGGTCGCGGTGCGCACCTCACCGCACATCATGCGGCGCTCCACGCTCGGCTGGCCCGCCCAGGCGGGCGGGGTGCTGACCCGGCGCCTGCCGCTGCCCCTCGCCGACGGTCTGGCGCGGCCCGTCGCACGCACCGTCCCGAACCTCGGTCGCCACGGCTTGCCCCGCCCCGCGGAAGGACTCCACACCCGCGCCCGCGGCGGTTCCATACCGGTCATCGACACCGGCCTGGTCCGCGCGGTCCGCCGCCGCAAGGTGGAGATCGTCGCCGCGCCGGTCTCCTTCACCGCCGACGCGGTCCGGCTCGCCGACGGCGAGGAGATCACCCCCGACACCGTGATAGCCGCGACCGGCTACCGGACGGGACTGGAGGAACTCGTCGGCCACCTCGGTGTCCTGGACGACGGCGGCAGGCCGCTGGTGCACGGCGCCCGCACCCACCCGGCAGCGCCGGGTCTGCGGTTCACCGGGTACACCAACCCCATCAGCGGGATGCTCCGCGAGATAGCGCGGGACGCCCCCAGGGTGGCGGAGGCGGTGGCCGCCGAACTCGCCGCGGCCCGACTCGCGGCCGAACGCGCGGCGCACCCCGAGGGCGAACCAGCCGGGCGGCGGAGCCGCCGAGCACGGCGCAAGGCCGCGGCGGCGGAGGACGCCGCCGGGGCGGAGGCGAAGGCGCCCCCCGCGGAGTCGGATTCGACTGCCTGACACCACGGCCACAGCCACGGCTCCGACCGCCGCAGGACCGGTGAGCCCCGGACCTCGGCACGCAGCCCCGGGGAGGGCCGACCGCGCGTCGGATCCGGGGACGCAGACGGAGCCGGGCGCGGTGGCACGGCGCGGCTCCCCCGCGCGGGACCGGTGAGCCTCGGGCATCGACACGCAGCCCGACCGCCGCACCGGAAGACCGCCGCGGGCGATCAGGCCGGTACGCCGGGTCAGGACCTGGCCGGAATCCTGCGCCCGGCGTGGCCGCCGCCCTCGCAGGCGGGGAGATCCAGCTCGCACCAGATCTGCTTGCCGCGCCCCTCCCGGCGCCAACCCCAGCGGTCGGCGAGCAGCTCCACCAGCTCCAGACCGCGCCCGCTGGTGTCGTCCCGGCAGGCTGCCCGGCGCCGGGGCGCACGACTGCTGTTGTCGAAGACCTCCAGCCGGAGCGTCGGCCGCCCCGTCAGCGGGCAGACCCCGGCCGAGAGAGCGGGCACCTCGGCACCGACCCGCACCCACTTCGCGGGGGCGCCGCCCGCCCCCGCGTCACAGCCTTCGGTGCGTCCGGGGGGACGGACCACTGCGGGCCGTGCCGCCTCGGCGGCGTGGGCCGGGGAGCTGCCGGGGGCGCCGCCGGCCGCGGTGTCCTCGACACCGGGGCGCGCGGATCCGCGCGCCCCCTCGGCAC
>NZ_JAAVJB010000336.1 GCF_012034385.1 Streptomyces spiramenti | reverse complement strand
GGGCCGGCGTCCGGACGCCGGGGCGGCGGGCCGGCCGGGCCGGCGACGCCCCGCGGCGGACGTAGGGTCGTGCCATGTCAGGCGATGAGGGAACCGTGCGCACCGACGCCTGGATCTGGGCGGTGCGGCTGACCAAGACCCGGGCCATGGCGGCGGCGGCCTGCAAGGGCGGCCACGTCCGCGTGAACGGTCAACGGGTCAAGCCGGCCCACCCCCTGAAGGTGGGCGACGAGGTGCGGCTGTTCCACGACGGCCGGCACCGGGTGGCGGTGGTCCGCCGCCTCATCCGCAAGCGGGTGGGGCCGCCGGTCGCGGCCGAGTGCTTCGTCGACAACAGCCCGCCGCCCCCGCCGCGCGAGGCGGTCGCCCCCGCCGGGCGCCGCGACCGCGGCACGGGCCGCCCCACCAAGCGCGACCGCCGCGAGATGGAGCGGCTGCGCGGCGGCGGGCCGTCGCCGGAGTGAGACCGGTCGTCGCAAGCCGGGTCGCAGGCCCGGGTGCGAAGACGGCCGCGGGGGCCGCCCCTCCCGAAAAGGGAGAGGACGGGCCCCGCGGTGGGTCACGCCGGTCGCCGTCGGCTACTCGGTGGCGATGGCGTTGAGGATGTTCATCCTGCCGGCCCGGAAGGCGGGGACCAGGGCGGCCAGCAGGCCGACCAGCGCCGCGCCGATGAACACGGCGACGATGGTGCCCCAGGGCAGCACGAGGACCCCCATGCCCTCCAGCGCCAGGATCTGCTGCGCGGCACCGCCCCACGCCAGGCCCATCGCGACGCCGAGGATGGCGCCGAAGAGGGCGATGACGATGGACTCCAGTCGGATCATGCGCCGCAGCTGGCGCCGGGAGAGACCGATGGCGCGCATCAGGCCGATCTCACGGGTCCGCTCGACGACCGACAGGGCCAGGGTGTTCACCACGCCGAGGACCGCGACGATGATCGCGAGCGCCAGCAGGCCGTAGACCATGTTGAGCAGCTGACCGACCTGGTCCTCGATCATCTCCTTGTACTCGGCCTGGTCCCGCACCTCCATCTGCGGCATGGAGTCCAGCGCGCTCTCCAGCGAGGCCCGCGCGGCGTCGATCTGGCCCTCGTCAGCGATGGCCATCAGCATCCACGTCAGCGGCAGGTCGGACTCGGGCACCGACTCGCGCACGGTGTCGAGCGACACGTACGCGGGCGAGGCGTCCGGGTTGCTGCCGGGGGCGGTGATGCCACCGATGGTGAGGGTGGTCTCCTCCCCGCCCTCGAAGGTGACCGTGATCTCGTCACCGACCGAGAGGTCCTCGGTGTCGGCACGCGACGCGCCGATCGCGACCGCGCCCGGGGCGAGGGCGTCGGCGAAGCTGCCCTCGGCCATCTCCACGCGCATCATGTCGGGGAAGCTCTCGTCGACCGCGGAGAAGCCCTGCTCGAAGGAGTCGCCTCCGGCGGTGATCTCGGCCTCGACACCCCGCATCTCGGAGACGGCGGAGAGGTTGTCGGCGCCGCGCACCGCTTCCGCGGCCTCGGGCAGCACCGGCTGGAAGTTGTTGGTCTGGACGATGAAGTCCGCGCCGATGGAGCGGTCGATCTCCTCCGTGGCGGAGGCGATCATGGAGGAGCCGACGACGGCGAGCGAGGTGACCAGCGCGAGGCCGATCATCAGCGCCGAGGCGGTCCCACCGGTGCGGTTCGGGTTGCGGAGCGCGTTGCGCTCCGCAAGCCGGCCGATGGGGCCGAAGATCCGGAGCAGCACCACGGCGAGCGCCTTGACGATGCCGCCGACCAGCGCCGGGGCGAAGACCACCATGCCGACCAGGGTCAGCAGGATGCCGAGCCCGAGGTTGCCGCCCGCGGCGGCGGTCTCCTCCGCCGTGGTGGTGAGGAAGAGCATCAGCGCACCGACGGCGGTGAGGACGGCGCCGACGATGGCGCGGATGCGGCCGGCGCGCTTGTCGCCGGGCAGCCCCGCGTCCGAGAGCGCGGCCATCGGCGTGATCTTCCCGGCGCGCCGCGCCGGGAAGTACGCCGCGACCAGCGTGACGGTGATGCCCAGCACGATGCCGGTGATGGGCACCGCGGTGGAGATGGTCAGGTCGTCGGTGGAGAGGTTGAGCCCGAACGCCCCCATGAGCGCCATCAGACCGACCGCCAGCGCCACCCCGAGCAGGAAGCCCAGCACGGAGCCGACGACGCCCAGGATCAGCGCCTCGATGAGCACCGAGCGGTTGACCTGCTTGCGGCTGGCGCCGATCGCCCGGAACAGCCCGATCTCGCGGGTGCGCTGGGCGACGAGCATGGTGAAGGTGTTGACGATGAGGAAGATGCCGACCAGCAGCGCGATGCCCGCGAAGCCGAGCAGCACGTACTGGATGACGTTGAAGAACGCGCCGAGGGCGTCCTGGTTCTCCTGCGTGTACTCGGCGTTGGTGAGCACGCGCACGCCGGAGGTGTCGATGGCCTCGGCCACCCGGTCGCGCAGGACCTCGTCGGAGACGCTGCCGTCGCCGTCGACGTAGACGCTGGTGAAGCCCTCGGAGCCCAGCAGCACCTGCTGTGCGGTCTCGGTGTCGAAGTAGACGACAGCCGCGCCGGGGTTGGTGGTCGCGAAATCCACGACTCCGGTGATGGTGTGCTCGGTGGTGCCGTTGAGGCCCATGATCCGCACGGTGTCGCCGATGCCGAGCCCGGAGGAGCTCGCGGTGTCGCCGTCGATCATGATCTCGTCGGGGCCCTCGGGCAGTGCGCCCTCCGGCTCCTCCATGGTGCGGAGTTCGACGTGGGTCCAGTTGAGGCCGATGGTCGGCGCGCCCGTGGTGGGCCCGACGCTCTCGTTGTCCGGGCCGACGGCGACCAGGGAGACGGACTCCGCGATGCCGACGGCGGTGTCGACGCCGTCGACGGCCTCGATGTCACCGATGACCTCGGGGGGCATGACGTCGAAGCGCCCCGTGGAGGACGACTCCTCCATCGCGCGGCTCTCCTCGCCGGGCGTGACCATCACGTCGGACGCCGACTCGGCGAAGAGCTTGTCGAACGTGGTCTGCATCGTCGCGGTGAAGACCAGCGTGCCGCAGACAAAGGCGACGGAGAGCGCCACCGCCGCGCCGGAGAGGATCATCCGGCCCTTGTGCGCGAAGAAGTTGCGCAGGGATGTCTTGACCACACTCATGACGTACGCCCCTGGGCGTCGAAGCCCCGCATGCGGTCCAGCACCTTGTCGGCGGTCGGGTCGATCATCTCGTCGACGATGCGGCCGTCGGCGAGGAAGACGATGCGGTCCGCGTAGGCGGCGGCGACCGGGTCGTGGGTGACCATGACGATGGTCTGGCCGAGCTCGTCCACGGACTTCCGCAGGAACTGGAGGACCTCGGCGCCGGCACGCGAGTCGAGGTTTCCGGTCGGCTCGTCACCGAAGATGATCGCCGGGCGCGAGGCCAGCGCGCGGGCGACCGCGACACGCTGCTGCTGCCCGCCGGAGAGCTGGTTGGGGCGGTGCTTGAGCCGCCCGGAGAGGCCGACCGTGTCGACGACGGTGTCCAGCCACTCCTGGTCCGGCTTGGTGCCGGCGATGTCCATGGGGAGGGTGATGTTCTCGGCCGCCGTCAGGGTCGGCAGCAGGTTGAACGCCTGGAAGATGAACCCGATGCTGTCGCGGCGGAGCTTGGTGAGGTTCTTCTCCTTCAACCCCGTGATCTCGGTGTCGCCCACCCAGACCTCGCCGCTCGTCACGGAGTCCAGCCCGGCGAGGCAGTGCATCAGGGTGGACTTTCCGGAGCCCGAGGGGCCCATGATCGCGGTGAACGCCCCCCGTTCGATGCTGACGCTGACCTGGTCGAGCGCGAGGACCTGCGTGTCGCCGGCCCCGTAGGCCTTGGTCACTCCGGCGGCGCGCGCCGCGGCGCCGGACGGGCCCCCGGCGCCGGTCGTCTCGTCCACTGCGGGCGTGGTCACGATGATCTCCTATGCCTTATCTCATTCTTATTGCCATGAGCCTAGGCACGGATCAGCCGCTGTTCCTCGGCCCCGGGGAGGAACCGACCCTCGGTGGAAAGTCGCAGGCTTCCCTTAGGGGATCTCCACCCCCGGTACCGCGCCGGGGCCCGCTTCCCGGGGTACCGCGCCTCCGCGCGCGCCGCGCTCCGCGCCCCGGCCCGCGGCCCGCGCCTACCCCTGTCAGGCGCGGACCGCACGGC
>NZ_JAAVJB010000335.1 GCF_012034385.1 Streptomyces spiramenti | reverse complement strand
GCCACGCTCCTCGCCCACCGCGGTGGCGAGGCGGACGCGGGAGCCGTCCACGACGCGCTGCGTCGCGCCGTGCGCCTCGGCGGGCCCGACACGGACGTCCTGCCGCCCCTGGTCGACGGCGTCGGCCGCCTCGGCGTCCGCGCCGCGGCGCCGGTACTCCGCCACGTGTACCGGGAGACCGCCTCCTCAGCCCTGCGCGGTCGCGCGGCCGTCGCCCTGGAGGCGGCCGACCCGTTCTTCGGTACGGGCCTCGCGGTGGAGTGCCTCTGGGACTGCGAGGAGGACACCCGTGAGGTGGCCGCCCGCGCGGCCACCAGCGGCGACGCCCGCGTCGCCGACCGGCTGCGACGGCTCGCCGCCGACCCCGCGGAACGCGACGGCGTGCAGACGGCCGTCCGCGGCCGGCTCGCCGGCGCCTGAGCCGGACCACCGCAACGCCCCCCGCACCGCGGCCCGCCGCACAGGCCGCGGCTCACCGGCCGCCGCGCGCGCCGCCGCCGGTGCGGCGGTGCGGTGCGGCGGGACCCGGTTTGGCACCATGGCCGCCATGACTGGGCGCTGGGAGTTCTGGATCGACCGGGGTGGCACCTTCACGGACGTCGTGGGCCGACGCCCCGACGGGCGGCTGGAGACGGCCAAACTGCTCTCCCACGCGCCCGACCGCTACCGCGACGCGGCGGTCGCCGGGATCCGGCGCATGCTCGGGGTCGGCCCCGACGACCCCTTCCCGGCCGACCGCGTCGCCATCGTCAAGATGGGCACCACGGTGGCCACCAACGCCCTGCTCGAACGGCGCGGCGAGC
The DNA here is from genome assembly GCF_012034385.1 of Streptomyces spiramenti. Lineage (GTDB taxonomy): Bacteria > Actinomycetota > Actinomycetes > Streptomycetales > Streptomycetaceae > Streptomyces > Streptomyces spiramenti. The sequence continues at coordinate 3,384 of NZ_JAAVJB010000335.1, read as the reverse complement.
CCACCGTCCTGGTGACCACCGCCGGCTTCCGCGACGCGCTGCGCATCGCCTACCAGAACCGGCCGCGCCTCTTCGACCGGCACATCGTCCTCCCCGAGACCCTGTACGACCGGGTGCTCGAACTGCCCGAACGCGTCGCCGCCGACGGTCGGACCGTGCTCCCCCTGGACGAGGCGGCGGCCGAACGCGCCCTCCGCGCGGCACACGAGGCGGGGTTCCGCAGCGCGGCCGTGGTCCTCGTCCACGGTTACCGGCACCCCGACCACGAGCAGCGGGTGGCGCGGATCGCCGGGGCCGTCGGCTTCACCCAGGTCTCGGCCTCCCACGAGGTCAGCCCGCTGATCAAGCTCGTCCCCCGTGGCGACACCACCGTCGTCGACGCCTACCTCTCACCGGTCCTCCGCCGCTACGTGGAACAGGTCGCCTCCGAACTGGACGGCGTGCGGCTGATGTTCATGCAGTCCAACGGCGGGCTGCGCCGCGCCGCGGCCTTCCGCGGCAAGGACGCGGTGCTCTCCGGCCCCGCCGGCGGCGTGGTCGGCATGGCCCGCAGCTGCGCCGAGGCCGGGTACGACCGCGTCATCGGCTTCGACATGGGCGGCACCTCCACCGACGTCTCCCACTACGCCGGAGAGCTGGAGCGGGTGCTCGGCGCCCAGGTGGCCGGGGTCCGGATGCGGGCGCCGATGATGGACATCCACACCGTCGCCGCCGGTGGCGGCTCGGTCCTCCACTTCGACGGGGCCCGCTACCGGGTGGGACCCGACTCCGCCGGCGCGGACCCCGGCCCCGCCGCCTACCGCCGCGGCGGACCGCTCACCGTCACCGACGCCAACGTGATGCTGGGCCGGGTGCAGCCCGCCCACTTCCCGCACGTCTTCGGCCCCGACGGCGACGAGCCGCTGGACGCCGCCACCGTGCGGGAGCGGTTCGGCGAGCTGGCCGACCGCATCGCCCGGGCGACCGGCGACTCACGCGGCCCCGAGGAGGTGGCCGCGGGCTACCTGGAGATCGCCGTCCTCAACATGGCGAGCGCCGTCAAGAAGATCTCGGTGGAACGCGGCCACGACGTGACGCGCTACGCGCTGGCGGCGTTCGGCGGGGCGGGCGGCCAGCACGCGTGCGCGGTCGCGGACGCGCTGGGCGTCGACACCGTGGTGGTGCCGCCACTGGCCGGTGTCCTCTCCGCGTACGGGATCGGCGTCGCCGACGCCACCGCGCTGGGAGAGCGGTCGGTCGAACGCCCGCTGGCAGCCGCCGTGGGGGAGCTCCGCCGGGTGGCCGAGGAACTCGCGGAGGCGGCACGCGCCGAACTGGCCGCCGACGGCGTACCGGCCGAGGGCGTCCGGGTCCACCACACCCTCCACCTCCGCTACGCCGGCACCGACGCCGCGATCGCCGTCCCGCTCGACACCCCCGAGGCGATGGCCGCCGTCTTCGCCCGGGCGCACCACGCCCGGTACGGCTTCACCTCGGACCGGGAGCTGGTCGTCGCCACCGTCGCCACCGAGGCGGTCGGCCCGCCCGGCCCGCCGTCGCGGCCCGCCGCGGCAGCCGCCGCCGACGGCGGCGCCCCCGAACCCGCCGCCCGGGTCCGGCTGTACGCCGACGGCTCCTGGTGCGACGCCCCGCTGTACCGCAGGAGCGAGCTGCGCTCCGGGGACGCCGTGGACGGCCCGGCGATCCTCGCCGAGGACGACGCCACCACGGTGGTCGATCCCGGGTGGCGCGCCGTCGCCGGCGAACGTGGGCACCTGCTCCTGGACCGCGTCGCCCCGCGTCCGCGCGCCACCGCCGTGGGCACCGAGGTCGATCCGGTGCGGCTGGAGGTCTTCAACAACCTCTTCATGGCCATCGCCGAGCAGATGGGCCTGGCGCTGGAGAACACCGCGCACTCGGTCAACATCAAGGAACGCCTGGACTTCTCCTGCGCGCTCTTCGACGCCGAGGGCAACCTGATCGCCAACGCGCCCCACATCCCCGTCCACCTGGGCTCGATGGGCGAGTCGATCAAGGAGGTGCTGCGGCGGAACGATGGCACCATGCGGCCCGGCGACGTCTACGCCGTGAACGACCCGTACCACGGTGGCACCCACCTGCCCGACGTCACCGTCGTCACCCCCGTCTTCGCCACCGGGCCGGACGCGGACAGCGACCCCGCCGCGCCCGAGCTGCTCTTCCTCGTCGCCTCCCGGGGCCACCACGCCGAGATCGGCGGCATCACCCCCGGTTCGATGCCGGCGTTCAGCCGCACCATCGACGAGGAGGGCGTCCTGCTGGACAACTGGCTCCTGGTGCGGGACGGGCGGCTGCGGGAGTCCGCCACCCGCGGCCTGCTCACCGCCGGGCCGCACCCCTCGCGCGACCCCGACGCCAACCTCGCCGACCTGCGGGCCCAGATCGCGGCCAACGAGAAGGGCATCGCCGAACTGCGCTCCATGACAGGCCAGTTCGGTCTCGACGTGGTCCAGGCGTACATGGGCCACATCCGCGCCAACGCCGAGGAGTCGGTCCGCGCCATCATCACCGGACTGCGGGACGGCTCGGTCCGCTACGAGACCGACGCGGGCGCCGTCATCGCCGTCTCGGTCGCGGTGGACCGCGACCGCCGGAGCGCCGTGATCGACTTCACCGGCACCTCGGAGCAGCAGCCGGGCAACACCAACGCGCCCAGCTCGGTGGTGACCGCCGCGGTGCTCTACGTCTTCCGCACCCTGGTGGCCGACGACATCCCGCTCAACAGCGGGTGCCTCACCCCGCTGGAGATCCGCATCCCCGAGGGCAGCATGCTCGCTCCCCGCCATCCGGCGGCCACGGTCGCCGGGAACGTGGAGACCTCACAGGCGGTCACCGGCGCCCTGTACGCCGCGCTCGGCGTGCAGGCCGAGGGATCGGGGACGATGAACAACGTCACGTTCGGCAACGAGGGCTTCCAGTACTACGAGACCGTCGCGAGCGGCTCGGGCGCCGGCGAGGGCTTCGCCGGCACCGCCGCGGTCCAGACGCACATGACCAACTCCCGGCTCACCGACCCCGAGGTGCTGGAGTGGCGGTACCCCGTCCGCGTCGAGGAGTTCGCCGTGCGGGCCGGCAGTGGGGGAGCGGGGCGCTGGCCGGGCGGTGACGGCGTGGTCCGGCGGCTCCGCTTCCTGGAGCCGGTCACCGTGACCCTGCTCAGCGGCCACCGGCGGGTCCCGCCGTACGGGATGGCAGGCGGCGCCCCCGGGGCGCTCGGGGAGAACGCCGTGCTCCGGGCCGACGGCGGGGCGGAGCCCCTCGCGGGCTGCGACACCGCGGAGCTGGCGGCCGGGGAGCAGCTGCTCCTGCACACCCCCGGCGGCGGCGGGTACGGCGCGGCGGCCGACACCCCGGGCGGACCAGGGC
>NZ_JAAVJB010000334.1 GCF_012034385.1 Streptomyces spiramenti | reverse complement strand
CCGCCGCCGTGCGGCGGCTCCGCCGGACCGTCGCTCCCGCGCGGCACGCGCGCACGACCGGCGGGTCACCGCTCGCCGACGTACACCGCACGCAGGGCCTCCTCCGCCGCCGCCAGGGCGGCCTCGCGGTCCAACCCGAGCCGCCGGGCACGCCGGGCGTACTCCTCGGCGGCGTGGGCCGCCTCGCGGGCGCTGCCCTCCGCGGCGGCGACGAAGGTACCGTTGCGCCCCCGGGTCTCGATGACGCCGTCGCCCTCCAGGGCCCGGTACGCCTTGGCGACGGTGTTGGGGGCGAGGCCCAGTTCCTCGGCCAGCCGGCGGACCGTCGGCAGGCGGTACCCGGCGGGGAGCGACCCGGACCTTGCCTGGTCGGCGATCTGTGCGCGCAGCTGCTCGTACGGGGCTTCGGACGCGGTTCCGCTGATGGTGACCTTCACGCCGGTGATTCTGCCCCAGCACCGCGGGACCCGGCGGCGGGTTGGAGCGGACGGCCTGCCCTGCTACGTTGGTAGTTCAAATTCGAATTACCTGTCGCGTCGGGCTCGCCGAGCCGGGGCGTTACGGGCCCGGACCCGCCGGAGGGCCGTCATGACCACCGCATCCCCCAGCCGTATGCCGGTGCTCTACCTGAGTCACGGGGCGCCGCCGCTCGCCGACGACGCTCTCTGGCCCTCGCAGCTGGCGAACTGGGCCGCCGGACTGCCGCGCCCCCGGGCGATACTCGTCGTCTCGGCGCACTGGGAGTCCGCGCCCGCCACCGTCGGCGCCACGACCACGGTGCCGTTGACCTACGACTTCTGGGGCTTCCCCGAGCGCTACTACCAGGTCCGCTACCCGGCACCGGGCGCACCCGAGCTGGCGGAGCGGGTACGGGCGCTGGTCGGGACCCCCGGCTCCGCCGTCCACCACGACACCGGCCGGGGCCTGGACCACGGCGCCTACGTGCCGCTCGCGGAGATGTACCCGGAGGCCGACGTCCCGGTGCTCCAGCTGTCGCTGCCGACGCTCGACCCGTCGCGGCTGCTGGCGTTCGGCCGGCGCCTCGCGCCGCTGCGCGAGGAGGGCGTGCTCATCCTCGGCAGCGGGTTCTTCACCCACAACCTCGGCGAGATCCTCTGGGGCGCCGGTCCCGACGAGGCCCACGGCTGGTCCCGCGAGTTCGACGACTGGGGCGCGCGGGCCCTGGCCGCCGGGGACGTGGACGCGCTGCTGGACTTCGAGAACGCGGCACCGGCGGGCCGCGTCGCCCATCCCCGCACCGAGCACTTCGCCCCGCTGTTCGTCTCGCTCGGAGCCGGCGAGGCAGACCTCGACTCGATCTCCACGGCGGTGGACGGCTTCTGGGGCGGCCTCGCGAAGCGGTCGGTACAGCTCGGCTGACCCGACCGCCGCGCAGCGCGGACGGCAGTCCCGGGCCGGGGCCGCCGTCCGCTCCCGGGCGACCGGCCGCGCGGCGCGGAAGCCGGACACGGACGAGGCCGTCAGCGGCGCGCGTGTGCCATGCGGCGCACCGCCTCGGCCAGCACCTCCGGTGAGGTCGCCAGGTTCAGGCGCACATGGCCGGCGCCGCCGCTGCCGAAGGCCGGTCCGGAGTTGACCGCGACCCTCCCCCGTTCCAGGAAGACCGCGGCGGGGTCGTCGCCGAGTCCGGCCTCCCGGCAGTCCAGCCAAGCGAGGTAGGTGCCCGGGGCGGGCCGGTAGCGGACCTCGGGCAGCTGCTCGGCGAGCAGCGTCGTCAGCAGTCGCCGGTTATCCGCCAACCCCGCCAGCAGGGCGTCGAGCCAGGGGCCGCCCTCGGTCAGCGCGGCCGTGTGGGCGATGACGCCGATGTGGGAGGTGGCCGCCGCCACCCAGACGGGGACACGGGCAACGTCCTCGGCCGCGTCGGGGCCGGCGACGGCCAGTCCGGCGCGCAGCCCGGCCAGGTTCCACGCCTTGGAGGCGGAGAGCACCGACCACCCGGCCCCCGCCCCGGGCACGCTCAGATAGGGGGTGAAGCGGGTGCCCGGGTCGACGACGGGCGCGTGGATCTCGTCGGCGACCACCCGCACACCCCAGCGCGCGGCGAGTTCCGCGACGGCCGCGAGCTCCCCGGCGGTGTGGACGGTCCCGGTCGGGTTGTGCGGGTTGCAGAGCAGGTGGACGGGGTTGCCTCCCCGGGCCGACGCCCGGCGGTAGGCGTCCTCCAGCGCCGCCGTGTCCAGCCGCAGGTCCCCACCCAGCGGCGCCTCGTCCACGGTCCGACCGGTGTGGCGAACGTAGTCGTAGAACGGCGTGTAGACGGGTGAGTTGACCACCACGGTGTCCTCGGGGCCGGATATCGCCGCCAGGACCTCCAGCACGCCGGTCATCACGTCCGGCACGACCGTGGTCCGTTCCGCGGCGACCCCGTCCCACCCCCAGCGGCGCCGCGCGAACCCCGCGTACGCCTCGGCGTAGGCGGAACCGCGGGTGTACCCGGTGTCGCCGCGGGCGAGCGCCTCGCCCACCGCACGCCGGACCGGCTCCGCCAACGGGACGTCCATCTCGGCGACGAACAGCGGCAGTACGTCCGGTGGGTGAGCGCGCCACTTCTCGCTGGTCCTGCGGCGCAGCTCGGCGAGGGTCAGCTGCCGTAGCGGGTTCCCGGGCGCCGGCAGCGGGTCACCGGAAGCCGGTACGGGCGGATCGGTGGAGGTCATGTCCGCAGCGTAGGCCGGGGACGCCGCCCGCGGCCGGGATTCCGCCGCCGCCCGGGGCTCGGCCGGGGCGCTCGGCCGGGAACCCTGCGGCCGATCCGACGGAGGTCTCCCCGGGAGACGCGCGGGACTCCCGGCGGCGCAGGCGGGGCGCGTTCCGGGCAGCCGGGCCGGTGATCCTTAATCATCGTTCAGCCGTTCCTTAAGCCCGCCCTAAAGGGTGGGGTCCAGGGCCCGTGACGGTGCCGACAGGGGGTCGGACGTGGCTAGCGTGCTGTGCACCGGGCAGGCAGAGCACTCCCGGGAGACCGCCCCCGCCCCGAGCCCAGGAGCCACCCCCATGACCGTCCGTCGCACGGCAACCCTCGTCGGCGCCCTCGCCGTCGCCCCGCTCGCCGCCGGCCTGCTGGCCGCCGCCCCGGCGGCGGCCCACGGATCGATGGAGGACCCGGTCAGCCGCGTGCGGGCCTGCTTCCACGAGGGGCCCGAGTCACCCGCCAGTGCGGCCTGCACCGACCTGGTCGGCATCGGGGGCACCCAGCCGCTGTACGACTGGAACGAGGTGAACATCGCCGACGCCAACGGGCGCCACCGCGACATCATCCCGGACGGCGAGCTCTGCTCGGCGGGCCGCGACAAGTACGCGGGGCTGGACCAGGCGCGCGGCGACTGGCAGGCGTCCGCGATGTCCGCCGGGAACCACACCTTCCGCTACACCGCGACCGCGCCGCACACCGGCTCCTTCGCCCTGTACGTCACCCAGCAGGGGTACGACCCGGCGGCCCCGCTGCGCTGGTCGGACCTGGAGCACTTCGGCGAGGTCACCGACCCGGAGCTGCGCGACGGCCAGTACGTCTTCGACATGCAGGTGCCCGAACGCCAGGGGCGGCACCTGATCTACAGCGTCTGGCAGCGCTCGGACAGCCCGGAGGCCTTCTACACCTGCTCCGACGTCGTCTTCGGCGGCGGCGACGGGTCGACCTCCCCCGGCACCGGCAGCGGCGCGCCGGAGCCCGGTGACCACGCGGGTCACGACGACCATGCCGGCCACGACGACCACTCCGCGGGCAAGGGCGAGCCGGCGGACGACGACCACGCGGGCCACGACGACCACGGCGACGGCACCGACGGGGCCGACCACGGCAGCCACGACAACCACGTGGACTCCGAGGAGGGCACCACCGGGAGCGGGACGCCCCGGAAGGAGGCCGCGCAGAGCGCCCCCGCCGGGACCGACGAGGATTCCGCGCCGGTCAACGAGCCGACGGTGAACGGCGACACCGAGGAGGTGTCGCTCGCCGCCACCGGCGGTGGCGACAGCGCGTGGCAGCTCGCGGCCGGCGGCGCGGCGGTGGCCGCGACCGGGCTCGCGCTGGTCGTCACCGGGGCGGTGCGCCGGAACGCGGCGCGACGCCGCGCCTGACCTCCCCACCGGCGGGGCCCACGCGACACCGGGCCCCCGCCCACCGTTCGGCCGCCGTCCCCCTCCCCCTCTCCCCTGTGGGGGCGGCGGCACAGCAGTCC
>NZ_JAAVJB010000333.1 GCF_012034385.1 Streptomyces spiramenti | reverse complement strand
GCTCGGCCCGCCCGCCGCCGGCTCCATCCGTCATGACGCCCCCCTGCCGCCGCGCGCCGCCCGCGCCGCTTCACCCCTCCCGACGGCGGCGCACCGCTCGGCGGTTCCTCGCCCGCCGGAGACGGGCGGCGCTCTCAGGTGTCGCACTCCAGCACCGTGCGGCACACCCCGCACCGGGCGCGGACCGGCCCGTCGACCGGGAGCCGCAACCGCCCGGTGCACACCGGGCAGTCGAACACCACCCGGAGAGCGGCGCCGCCGGTCTCGAACCGGTACGGGCCGACACCGGGCGGTACCGGGGCGCCCGCCCGCGCCAGACCCCGCTGCGCTGCGTACCGGCGGCGGGCCGCCCAGCCGGCGCCGGCCAGCGGCGGCTGCCCCGCGTCGTGCTCCGCGCGGCGCAGGCCCTTGCCGTAGGCGTCGTACGCCTGGGGGCTGGTGAACCACACGCGGGGGTCCTCCCCGTGCACCAGCGCCCGCTTCGCCAGCACGTAGCCGTACTCCTCGGGGGTGAGGTAGCCCAGCTTCTGCGAGGTGAGCGCGGACTGCCGGAACGCGTCCAGCAGCAGCCAGCCGCACCCCAGATAGGCGGCGGCGGTGTCGGTGAGGATCTCGTCGGCGGCGGTGTCCGCCAGTGCCAGCCCCGCGCGGTGCAGCAGCACATGGGTCATCTCGTGCGCCAGTACGGCACCGATGTCCCGCCGGTGCGCGTCGAACCGGGGGTTGAGCTCGACGGCGTACGCGCCGCCCGCCGCGGGCTCCACCCACGCCGCCTCGGGCATCTCACGGAACCGGACCTCGACCGGCGCCTCCGGCAGGCCCAGGTGACGGATCATCACACCGGCGACGCGCCGCACGCCCGCGGTCAGCTCCTCCCCGTCGTCGAAGGCCACGTCCACCGGGAGGACCGAGGTCCCGAAGGAACGCACCCGGTCGCCCGACAGGCCCCGGTACAGCGCGCGCAGCGCGCCGCGCACCTCCGCGAGGTGCGGGAACCCGCGCTCGACGTCCCGTGCCGTACCGCCACCGCCGACCGTCATGCGACCAGCCTCCTCCCGCGCCGCTTCCCACTGTAGGCGCGCTACCCACGGCCGCCGCCGTCCGGGAGGCGCCGTTCGGTGGGCCGCGCCGTCCCGCGCTGCGGACGTGTCCGCCGCGGCCCGCCCCGTGCCGCCTACAGTCGGGCACCATGAGTGACAGCGACCGCACCGAACAGCGCCGAGACCCGGTGCCCGACGCCGGCCACGGGCCCGCGGACGACGCCACGGGCCCGGCGGCCCCCGCGTCGCCCGGGGCCGGACCCACGCCCCGGGCCCCGGAGGCCCAGGAGGAGCTGGAGCGGCTGCGCGCCAGCATCGACAACATCGACGCCTCCGTGGTGTACATGCTCGCCGAGCGGTTCAAGTGCACCCAGCGCGTGGGCCTGCTCAAGGCGGAGCACCAACTGCCGCCCGCCGACCCCGCCCGGGAGAGCCGCCAGATCGCGCGGCTGCGCGAACTGGCGACGGAGGCCCGCCTGGACCCGGCGTTCGCGGAGAAGCTCCTCAACTTCGTGATCGCCGAGGTGATCCGCCACCACGAGACCATCGCGCGGGAGAGCTGACGGCGCCGGCCCGGCGGTGCGGACGGCGCCGGCCCGGCCGCGGGGCGGCACTGCCGTACCGCCCCGCCCGGCCATGCGGCAGCATGGGGCCATGGCGATTCTGACCCGTGACGAGGCGCGCGAACGCGCCCGGCTTCTCGACGTGCACCGGTACACCGTCGATCTCGACCTCACCCGTGGGGAGGAGGTCTTCCGGTCGGTGACCACGGTGCGGTTCGCCGCGCGCGAGGAGGCCGAGACCTTCGTCGAGGTCGTCGCGCCCGCCGTGCACCGGATCAGCCTCGACGGCCGGGAGATCGACCCCGCCGCCGTCGCCGACGGGCGGCTGCCGCTCGCCCTGACCGCCGGCGAGCACGAGCTGCACGTCGAGGCCGACATGGCGTATTCGCACACCGGCGAGGGCATGCACCGGTTCACCGACCCCGCCGACGGCCTGACCTACCTCTACACCCAGTGCTGCCTCTCCGAGGCCCCCAAGGTCTTCGCGGCCTTCGACCAGCCCGACCTCAAGGCCGTCTTCGAGGTGGCCGTGACCGCGCCCACGGAGTGGACGGTGCTGGCCAACGGCGTCTGCACGGCCGTCGACGACGAGCCGGGCCGCTGGCGCGCGGCGCCGACCCCGCCGATCTCCACCTACCTCCTCGCGGTCGCGGCCGGCCCCTGGCACTCCGTCCGCACCGAGCACGCGGGGCTGCCCTTCGGGCTGCACGCCCGCCGGTCGCTCGCCGAACACCTCGACAAGGACGCGGAGGAGCTGTGGGACATCACCCGCCGCACCTTCGACCGCTACCACGAGATCTTCGACGAGCCGTACCCGTTCGACTCCTACGACCAGGCGTTCGTGCCCGAGTTCAACGCCGGCGCCATGGAGAACCCAGGGCTGGTCACCTTCCGCGACGAGTTCGTCCACCGCTCGGCGGTGACCGACACCGAGCGGCAGCAGCGCGGGATCGTCATCGCCCACGAGATGGCCCACATGTGGTTCGGCGACCTGGTCACCCTCCGCTGGTGGGACGACATCTGGCTGAACGAGGCGTTCGCCGAGTACATGGGCTACCAGGTGCTGGCGGAGGCCACCGACTTCAGGCCGTGGACCGAGTTCGCAGCCCAGCGCAAGGCGTGGGGCCTGGCCGCGGACCAGCGCCCGTCCACGCACCCGGTGGCCCCCCTGCCGGAGGCGGTGCCCGACACCGCCTCCGCCTGGCTCAACTTCGACGGCATCTCCTACGCCAAGGGCGCCTCCGCGCTGCGCCAACTCGTCGTATGGCTGGGCGAGAAGGACTTCCTGGCGGGGATCAACGAGCACTTCGCCCGGCACCGCTTCGGCAACGCGGACCTCGCGGAGTTCATCGACTCCCTCAGCCACGCCTCCGGGCGCGACGTCCACGCCTGGGCGGACCGCTGGCTGCGGACCGCCGGCCCGGACACCCTCACCCCCGCCGTCACCGCCGCATCGGACGGCTGGCGACTGGAGCTCACCCACACCGGTGGCCGCCCGCACCGGCTGCGCGTCGGCACCTACGGCACCGCGACCGCCGACCCCGGCCGCCCGGTCCCGCTGGACACCCACGACATCGAGCTGCCGCCCGCAGACGGCGTCGCCGCGGTCGAGGGGACGGGGGAGCGGCCCGCGCTGTTCGTCGTCAACGACGGTGAACTCACCTACGCCCGCGTCGGCCTGGACGAGGGCTCCTGGGCGACCGCGAGCCGCACGGTCTCCGCACTGCCGGACCCGCTGACGCGCACCGTGGTCTGGGGCGCCGCCCGCGAGATGGTCCGCGACGCCGAGCTGGCGCCCGCCGCACTGGTCGAGATGGCCAGGGAGCAGCTCCCCGAGGAGGACGACCTCGCGGTACTGGAGGCCGTGCTGACCTTCGCGCGGGCCACCGTCGCCGACTGCTACCTCACCGGCAGCGCCCGGGAGCTGGCGCTGGCCTCTCTGCGCGACCTCGCGCGCGAGATCCTGGACCGCCCCGGCACCCCGGCTCGCCGGCTCCTTGCGGCCCGGTGCCTCATCGGCGCGGCGGCCCACCCGGGCGACCTGCGCGAGTGGCTCGGCGAGGGCACCGTCCCCGGCGGGCCGGAGCTCGACCCCAAGCTGCGCTGGCAGGTGCTGCACCGGCTCGCCGTCCTCGGTGACCTCACCCCCGAGGAGATCGACGTGGAGGCCGCCGCAGACCCCGGCGCCACCGCCGAGGAGGGCGCGGCCCGCTGCCGCGCCGCGCTGCCCACGGCGGAGCACAAGGCCGCCGCCTGGGAGGCCATGTTCGGCACCGGCGACCGGCTGTCGGCCTACCTGTTCGCCGCCACCGCCCAGGGTTTCTGGCACCCGGAACACAGCGACCTGCTCGCGCCCTACGTCGAGCGGTACTTCGCGGAGGTCCCCGCACTCGCGGAACGCCGGGGCCACGCGCTGACCGCGGCGGCCTGCCGGCACGCCTTCCCCGCGACCTTCGTCTCCCCGGAGGCGCTGCGGCTCGGCGCCGCCGTCCGCGACGACGCGGCGGTCGGCGCGGCCCTGCGCCGCGGGCTGACCGACCAGTTGGACGACATGGCCCGCGCGCTGCGTGTCCGTACCGCCGGGACGCCCTGAGGCTGGCCGGCCGCCCCACCCCGGTCCCCG
>NZ_JAAVJB010000332.1 GCF_012034385.1 Streptomyces spiramenti | reverse complement strand
CAGGCGGTCAGCTGGGCGGCCGGTGCCAGCGGCGGCCGGGCCGCGGCGGTGTCGGCGGCCCAGGCCAGATAGGCGTCGGGCCGGACCAGCCACTGGTCGCGCCGCTCCGGGTCCGCCCAGTGCTCGTGGATCGCCCCGGCGACGCCCACGCCGGGGTGGGCCGGCGCGGCGACGGACTCCGGGGTCACCAGGACGTGCCGCCCGGCGCGGAGCGACTCGTACAACCGGCCGCCGCCGCGCAGCGGGACGTCCACCGCCCGTCTCCCGACGAGCCTGTGGGCGCCCGGCGGGGCCGGGTAGCGGATGTCGAGCCCGCTCAGTCGCCCGGCGATGCGCCGCCGCAGCGGCGGCAGGCCGCCCAGCAGCCCGGTCGCCACGGTGCGGCGGAGGAGGTCGACCGCGCTCTCCGCCGTGGCGAGCCGCAGGATGGCCCCGCTGGACCGCACCACGGCGGCGCCCACGGGGTGGCGCTCGTCGTGGTAGCTGTCGAGGACCTCCTCCGCCCCGGGAACGCCGTCCAACGCGGCGGCGAGCTTCCAGCCGAGGTTGACGGCGTCCTGGAGCCCGGTGTTCATGCCCTGGCCACCGGCGGGCGAGTGGATGTGGGCGGCGTCCCCGGCGAGGAAGACCCGGCCGGTCCGGTACTGCGGGACCTGCCGTTCGTCGCAGTGGAACCGGGAGAGCCAGCGGGCGTCGTACATGCCGTAGTCGGTGCCGTGGGCGCGCCACACCGTGTCCCGGACGTCGGCGAGATCCACCGGGGCGCCTGGTTCGCGCTCCTCCGCGGACCAGGCGAAGACGCGGTGGTAACCGTCCCCGAAGGGAGCCAGGAAGGCGACCGCGCCCCGTACGCCGCGGACGGTGAGGGCACCTTCGCCGGGGTCCTCCAGCAGCCGGACGTCGGCGACGACCATCGAACGCAGCACGGACACCCCTGGGAACGGTTGACCGAGTGCCCGGCGGATGGTGCTGCGGTGGCCGTCGGTGCCGACCACGTACCGGGCGCGCACCGTACGGACGGCCGGGGTGGTGGCGGGGTCCGCGCCGGGGGCGCGGCGCAGCCGGAGAGTCACGCCGCCGCCGTCCTGCGCCAGTCCGCTGACCTCGGTGCTCGGCATGCAGCGGACACCGGCCGCCCGCGCCCGGCGGGCGAGCAGCGCCTCGACCTGGAACTGCGGCGTCACCAGCAGGAAGCCGAAGCGGCTGTCGGGGCGGTCGAGCCGCACGGTCACCCCGCCGAAGAGGCGGACCTCGGTGAGCGCGGCACCGGTGGCGACGAGGTCGTCGGCGATGCCGCGGGCGTCGAGCAGCTCCAACGTGCGGGCGTGCACTCCGAAGGCGCGGGTAAGCGGGGAGAGGCCCGGCGCACGTCGCTCCACGAGCGTGACACGGTGGCCGGCGACGGCGAGATCGCCTGCGAGCAGCAGCCCGGTGGGGCCGGCTCCGACGACGGCGACCTCGGTGGCGTGGTGGCGGGTTCGGGTACCGGCGGTGCCGGACATGACTGCCTCCTTGACCGAGTAGGCCCGGTTACGGGCCAACAAGCGTTGGCCATCAGGTGTTGGCCAACGAGTGTTGACGAGAGTAGCGACCCCCTTACCGCGAGTCAACGCTTGTAGGCCAACAAGCGTTGGCCTAAGGTGTGCGCCATGATGCTGGAGGACCCGGCTCGCGCCGCAGACCACGAGGGTTCACGCCCCCCGCGCACCGGCGCGGACGGCCACGCACACGGACCACCCGACACCACTCCGGCGCCCGGGCCGGGCGCCCGCGAGTCCCCTCCGGAGCCCTCCCCGCGGGCCCCGGCCCCCGCCGCCCGGACCACGACCGCCGAAGCTCCGGCCGACGCCCCCGGCGACGCGTCCACCGACGCCGCCGCGCCCACCGGACCCGCTGCGGCGTCCGGCGCGTCGGACCCCACCGGCCCGACGCGCACCGACCCCGCCGAGAACTCCGCAGCCACCGCACCCGAACCCCGCGAGCCCCCCCGGCGCTCGGACGCCACGCGGGCCGCGATCCTCGCCGCCGCAAGGGAACGCTTCGCCGGCGACGGCTACGAGCGCGCCACCATCCGCGCCATCGCCCGCGACGCGGCCATCGACCCCTCGATGGTCATGCGGTACTTCGGCAACAAGGCGGGGCTGTTCGCCGCCGCCTCCGAACTCGACCTGCGCCTCCCCGACCTCGACCGCGTGCCCCGGGACGCCATCGGCGCCACCCTGGTCCGGCACTTCGTACGGCTGTGGGAGGGGAACGAGACACTCGCCGCCGTCCTGCGGGTGGCCGCGACCAACCCGGCGGGCGCCGAACGGATGCGGACGGTCTTCCGCGAACAGCTGGGACCCGCGGTGCGCGGCGTCTGCCCCGATCCGGCGCAGGCACCGGCGCGCGGCGCACTGGTGATGTCACAGGTGCTCGGGATGGCCCTGGCACGCTACGTGCTCCGGCTGCCGCCGGCCGTCACCCTGTCGGAGGACGAGGTCGTCGCCTGGCTCGGACCGACCGTGCAGCGCTACCTCACCGCGACCGAGGCGGACGTCGGAGCCTCGGCCGGGGCCGGAGCACCGCCCCCGCCCCCCGGCGGGCCGGGCGCCCCCGGCGGAGACGGCGAGCACGGGCCCGAACGGGGACGGCGCGCGGAGTAGGGCGGCGGTCGCCCGTCGGCGGACGCCCCGTCGGAGCAGACCGGGACCGGTCGGCGGGCGACTGCCCGTGGCCGGGGCCGGGCGGTCGGGGCAGGGCGGTGGTGTGTCAGCCGTCCGCCCGCGGCCCCACCACCAGCCCCGTCTCGTACGCCGTCACCACCAACCGGGCGCGGTCACGGACCGCCGGCTTGGCGAACAGCCGCGACACGTGCGTCTTCACGGTCAGCGGGGAGACGCACGAGGTGCTCGGCGATCTCCTGGTTGGAGAAGCCCCGCCCGACGAACGCGAGGACCTGCCGCTCCCGTGGCGCCAGATGCACGAGCCTGCCGCAGTCCGCCCCGGCGGCGACGTACGACGGCGGATGTGCTCCGCCGTCTGCGTCGCCCCGGCCGGGAGTCGGGTCAGCGGCCGAGCCGCCGCGCCGCCTCCGTCGCCCAGTAGGTCAGGACCAGGTCCGCCCCGGCGCGCTTGAAGCAGAGCAGCGTCTCGTCGATGGCGCGCTCCCGCTCGATCCACCCCTTCTCGGCCGCCGCCTCGACCATCGCGTACTCCCCGGAGATCTGGTAGGCCGCCACCGGCACGGTCACCGCGTCCGCCACCCGGCGCAGCACGTCCAGGTAGGGCATGCCGGGCTTCACCATGACCATGTCGGCGCCCTCGGCCAGGTCGAGCTCCAGCTCCCGCAGCGCCTCCCGCCCGTTGGCCGGGTCCTGCTGGTAGCTCTTGCGGTCGCCGGTCAGCGAGGAGTTGACGGCCTCCCGGAACGGCCCGTAGAAGGCGGAGGCGTACTTCGCGGTGTACGCCAGCATCGCGACGTCGGTGCGGCCGGCGGCGTCCAGCGCCCGGCGCACGTGGCCCACCTGGCCGTCCATCATGCCGCTGGGCCCCAGCACGTCCGCGCCCGCCTCGGCCTGCACCAGCGCCATCTCCGCGTAACGCGCGAGCGTCGCGTCGTTGTCCACCGCGCCCCGCTCGTCCAGGACGCCGCAGTGGCCGTGGTCGGTGAACTCGTCCAGACACAGGTCGGACATGATCACCAGCGTGTCGCCGGTCTCGGACCGCACGTCGCGGATCGCCCGCTGGAGCACCCCGTCGGGGTCGGTACCGGCCGAGCCCACGGCGTCCTTGTGCTCGGGAACACCGAACAGCATGATGCCGCGTACACCCGCCTCGGCGGCCTCGGCCGCCGCGCGCCGCAGCGAGTCGGGGGTGTGCTGGACGACGCCCGGCATCGAGGAGACGGGTACCGGTCGGTCGATGCCCTCCCGGGCGAAGACCGGCAGCACCAGGTCGGCCGGGCGCACCCGGTACTCGGCCACCAGCTCGCGCATGGCTGCCGAGCTCCGCAGCCGTCGCGGTCGCACCTGGGGGAATCCGGCGTCTTCGACGCTCACATCGGGACCTTTCGCGTCACGGGTCTCTGCACCGGCGCGTCGGGCACGGGTCACCCGGCCACCGGGTCGCGCACGCCGCACAGCCGGGGTCGCTCATGCGGCTCCGCCGCGCTCCACCGCCCGGTGCGGCACGCACTCCTCACGGTACAAGCCGCGGCGCGGCGCGGAGCCCGCCGCCCGGCGCCGCGACGCCGACCCGCGCACGCACCGACGG
>NZ_JAAVJB010000331.1 GCF_012034385.1 Streptomyces spiramenti | reverse complement strand
GGCGTGCGTCCGTTCCGATCCGCCGGGGGCAGGCGCGCCGCGGCGAACCGTCGTCGAGGTCGAGGCGCACCCGGCCGGGGCCGCCCCGCGGGCCCGCGCTGCCGGGGCGGAGCGGGCGGGGCGGGCGGGGCGGCCTCGCGCGACCCCCGCCCGTCGTCCTTCGACGTGGCACCCGGGCCACCGTCACCCCACCCACCACTGCGGCAACTCTGCCCGTTTGTGACCACATCGATTGGCTTTCTGTTTACTTCGCGGATTTCCAGTCGTACTCTGTCCGCAACGGACACACTCGGGCATGAACGGACCGCGTATGTATGCAGCCGAGCGGCAGCAGCAGATCCTGCGGCTGGCCACCGAGCAGGGAAGAGTCGAGGTCCCGGCGCTCGCCGCCGACTTCGGCGTCACCCCGGAAACAGTCCGCCGCGACCTGAAGGCCCTCGCCCGCTCCGGACTGCTCCGCCGCGTCCACGGCGGCGCGATCCCCGCCGGCGCCCTCGACTTCGAGCCGGACCTCAGCGAGCGGGAAGCCACCGCGGTGGGCCAGAAGGAACGCATCGCCCGCGCCGCCGTCGAGGAACTCCCCGATCACGGCAGCGTCATCATCGACGCCGGGTCCACGACCGCCGCCGTCGCCGCCGTCCTCCCCCTGGAGGCGCGGCTCACCGTACTCACCCACGCGCTGCCCGTCGCCGCCCGACTGGCCGACCACCCCAGCGCCGAACTCCACCTCGTCGGAGGGCGGGTCCGGACCCGCACCCGCGCGGCCGTCGACGACTGGGCGCTGCGCACCTACCGCGAGGTCACCGCCGACGTCGTCCTCGTCGCCGCCAACGGATTCGGCGTCGAAGCCGGTCTGACCACCCCCGACCTGGCCGAGGCCGCCGTCAAACGCGCCATGATCGCCGCCGCGCGCCGCGTCGTCCTGCTCGCCGACTCCAGCAAGGTCGGTCAGCGCCACTTCGCCCGGTTCGGGGACCTCTCCCAGGTGGACCTCCTCATCACCGACGACGAGCTCGGCGACGAGCAGGCCGCCGCCATCGAGGCAGCCGGCACGGAGGTCCGGCGCACATGATCCTCACCATCACCCCCAACCCCAGCCTGGACCGCACCTACGACATCGCCACGTTGGAGCGGGGCACCGTGCTGCGGGCCGACACCGACCGCGTCGACCCCGGCGGCAAGGGCGTCAACCTCTCCCGCGCGATCGGCGCCGCCGGCCTCGACACCACCGCCGTCCTCCCCCTCGGCGGACCCGAGGGAGCCCTCCTTGCCCGGCTCCTGGAGCGGCTCGGCATCGACGTCGCGGGGGTGGACATCGACGGATCGACCCGCGTCAACGTCGCCGTCATCGAGGCGGACGCCACCCTCACCAAGATCAACGCGGCCGGGCCCCTACTGGCCCCGGCCGAGGCCGACGCCCTGCTGGCCCGCGTCCGGGAACACGCCCCCGGCGCCACCTGGACCGCGTGCTGCGGCAGCCTGCCGCGGGGCCTGGGGCCCCGGTGGTACGCCGAACTCGTCGCCACCGCCCACGCCGCCGGCGCCCGCATCGCGCTGGACACCTCCGGCCCCGCACTGCCCGCCGCACTGGCGCAGCGCCCGGACGTCATCAAGCCCAACACCGAGGAACTCGCCGAGGCGGTGGGCCGCCCCGTCACCACCATCGGTGAGGCGCTGTCCGCAGCCGACGAGCTCAGGGCCTCCGGTGCCCGCGCTGTCCTCGCCAGCCTCGGCGCCGACGGACAGCTGCTGGTCGAGGACGGCGGGCGCTACTGGGGGCACGCCCCCGTCGCCGTCGTCCGCAGCGACGTCGGAGCGGGCGACGCCTCTCTCGCCGGCTTCCTCGCGGCGGGCGGCGCCGGACCGGACGCGCTCGCCGCGGCCGTCGCGCACGGCGCCGCCGCCGTGCAGCTACCGGGCAGCTCCATGCCCACCCCCGCAGATCTGCGACCCCACGAGGTCACCGTCACCGCCGACCCCCCGACGGGAAGGCAGCTCTCCTCACCCGCAGTCCCCGCCAACGGAGCCGCCCGATGAGTCCCACCGAACGACACCACGACCACGGAGAGCCGGCCACCGCGGCCGGGGGCGGCACCACCGACGGGCCGCTCATCACTGCCGATCTGGTGGACCTCCACCTCGCGGCCACCACCAAGGACGCCGCCGCCCGCTCGCTCGCGGAACGCATGGTCGCGGCCGGCCGCGTCACCGACCTCGACGGCTTCCTGGCCGACGTCGCCGCCCGCGAGGCACAGATGCCGACCGGCCTCGACGGGGGCATCGGCATCCCGCACTGCCGCAGCGCCCACGTCACCGCCCCCACCCTGGCCTTCGGCCGCAGCGCGGACGGCATCGACTTCGGGGCGGCGGACGGGCCCGCGGACCTGATCTTCCTCATCGCCGCACCCAGCGGCGCCGACGACGCCCACCTCGGCATACTCTCCGCGCTCGCCCGGGACCTGATGCGCCAGGAGTTCACCACCGCGCTGCGCGAGGAGAACGACTCCGCCCGTGCCGCGGCGCTCGTCCGCGGCGAGGACCCGGCGGCGACCGAAGCCCGCCCCGCGGACACCAGCCGGGCGACCGACACCCCGCAGCCGACGGACACCCCGCAGCCGACCGGCGTCCCCGCCGCCGACGGCCCCGTCACGGACGGCCCGGCGGGCGGCGAACCTGCTGCCGCCGAACCGGCCGTGCCCGGCACCGGCGGGGACCGGCCGCTGCGGCTGATCGCCGTCACCTCGTGCCCTACCGGCATCGCCCACACCTACATGGCGGCGGAGTCGCTGCAACAGGCTGCCGAGGCGGCCGGACACGAGATCGTCGTCGAGACCCAGGGCTCGGCGGGGTTCAAGCCCCTCGCCCCGGCCGTCGTCGCCGCAGCCGACGCCGTGATCCTCGCGCACGACGTCGAGGTCCGCGAGAAGCACCGCTTCGCGGGGAAGCCCGTCGTGGACGTGGGCGTCAAGGCCGCCATCAACCGGCCCGCCGAACTCGTCGCCGAGGCACGCCGCAAGGCCGAGCGGGGCGAGATCAGCGCCGCCGGCCCGGCCGGCTCCGCCGCCCCCATGGACGCCGGGTCCGAGGCCGGCGACCACCTCGGCGTGCGCCTGCGGAAGTGGCTCATGAGCGGCGTCAGCTACATGGTGCCCTTCGTCGCCGCGGGCGGCCTGCTCATCGCGCTGGCCTTCGCGATCGGCGGTTACGAGATCACCGACGCCCCGTCCGTGATCGACCAGTTCACCTGGACCAGCACCGAGAGCTGGGCCGCCCTGATGTTCCAGGTCGGCGGCACCGCGTTCGACTTCCTGATCCCGGTACTCGCGGGCTACATCGCCTACGGGATGGCCGACCGGCCGGGGCTGGTACCGGGGTTCGTCGGCGGCGCCATCGCCGTCACCATCGAAGCCGGCTTCCTCGGCGGTCTGATCGGTGGCCTCCTCGCCGGTGCCGTCGTGATGGCCATCCAGCGCGTCCGCGTGCCCGACGTGCTCCGCGGCATCATGCCCGTCGTGGTGATCCCGCTGCTGTCCACAGCGGTGGTCGGTGCGCTGATGTACGTCGTCATCGGCCAGCCCATCGCCGCGGCCCAGGAAGGCATGACCGACTGGCTGTCCGGACTCTCCGGCGCCAACGCCGTCCTTCTCGGCGTCCTGCTCGGCCTGATGATGTGCTTCGACCTCGGCGGACCCGTCAACAAGGTCGCCTACGCCTTCGCCATCGGTGGCATCGCGGCGTCCTCCCCGAGCCAGGCCAGCCTGGAGATCATGGCCACCGTGATGGCGGCCGGTATGGTCCCGCCGTTGGGAATGGCCCTCGCCACGGTCGTACGCAAGCGGCTCTTCACCGCCTCCGAGCGGGAGAACGGCAAGGCCGCCTGGGTCCTCGGCGCCTCGTTCATCACCGAGGGCGCGATCCCGTTCGCCGCCGCAGACCCGCTGCGCGTCATTCCGGCATCGATGGCAGGCGGCGCCGTGACCGGTGCCCTGACCATGTCGTTCGGCAGCACGCTGCGCGCCCCGCACGGCGGCATGTTCGTGGTACCGCTGATCGGCAGCCCCTTCCTCTACCTGGTCGCGATCGTGGCCGGCACCCTCGTCACCGCCGCCATCACCGTGGTCCTCAAGGGGCTGCGCCCCGCGCCCGGCGCGGTCCCGGCAACAGCCGCCGCCGAGCCCGCCAAGGCCCCGGCCGGCGTCTGACCGCGTCCCCGGGGCGCCGCCCCGGCACCCTCGCACCGCCCCCGTCCGTCACGCCGAC
>NZ_JAAVJB010000330.1 GCF_012034385.1 Streptomyces spiramenti | reverse complement strand
CCCCCGCCGGGGGAAGCGCGCCGGTCCCGCCGGAGGCGGACCGGTGAACGGCCGCACCCCGCCCCCCGCGGCCCCGGCCCAGCCGCAGGAGCACCGCCGCGCCGCGGCCCGCGCCGGGCTCTCCCGCGCCACCGCGTTCCCCCTGATCTTCGGGGTCGTCGCGGCCCTGCCCTTCGCCGTCGCCGCACAACCGGGCGAAGGGATCCGCGACACCGCGTTCGCTCTCCAGTTCGTCGTCGCCTGCTACGCGGGCGCCCGGCTGTGCGCCATGGTCCTCGCGGGCCGACGCCGGCTCATCCAGGGCGCGTTCTGGCTCTTCTGCTACCTCGCGATGGGCATCGCGCCGCTGGCGCAGTCGGTCCTCGGCCGCGACCCCACGCCGGTGGTCGGGCCCCGCTCGGACACCGTCCTGGCCACCGCCCTGGTGCTGCTGGGGATGGTCGCCTTCGACGTGGGCGCTCTGCTGGCCCGCAACCGGCCCACGCTGCGGCGCCGGGCCCGCCGCCCCGCCCGCGTCGACCGCCCCCGGCTCTGGCTGCTCGTCGGGTTCTCCCTGCTCGCCAGCTCGCTGCTCATCGTCCAACTCGGCGGCCCCGCAGTGTTCTTCACCAGCCGGGAGGAGATCATCGCCGGCCTCGCGGAAGCCACCGCCGGCGAGGTCGACCAGGAGACGGGTGAGGCGGGGAACGCGCTGCTGCGCGGCTTCGGCACCGTCCCCGTGCTGCTGTCGCTGCTGCTGCTGACGCGGTGGCTGGTCACCTCCCGGAACGCCAGGCGGCGGCCGGCGGTCCTCGGGGCGTGGACGGTGGTCCTGGCCGTCAACGTCGTGGTCAACAACCCTGTATCGAATCCGCGTTACTGGTTCCTGACGGTGCTCTTCTCGCTGCTCTTCACCGTCTTCCCCCGCAGCCCCGTGATGTACCGGGCGTCGCTGGCGCTGGGCGTCGTCGTGGCGCTGTTGATCTTCCCCTTCGCCGACCGCTACCGCTACAGCGACGACGCCGCCGGACCCGCCGCCACCGACTCGCTGCTGGAACCCCTGACGGTCAAGGACTACGACCAGGTCGGCATGTTCGCCAACCACATCTCTTACGTGGAGGACGGCCAGCACACCTTCGGCCGCCAACTCCTGGGCTCGGTGCTGTTCTTCGTGCCGCGCACCCTGTGGGAGGAGAAGCCGCTCGACAGCGGCGTCCTCGTCGGCGAGTGGATGGGCACCAACAACACCAACCTCTCCTCCCCGCTGTGGGCCGAACTCTGGATCGACTTCGGGCCGTTGGGGATGACAGCCGGGCTGCTCGCCGTGGGCTACGGCGCCGGGCGCGCCGACCGGCGCTACGTCGACCGCACGCTCCACGACCCCGCCCCCGGCAACGTGTTCGCTGTGGTTGTGCCCCTCGTCGCCGGGTACAGCTTCATTCTGCTGCGCGGGTCGCTGCTCCAGGCCACCGGCCGCATCGTCATCGCGGCCCTCTGCCTGGCGCTCGTGACCGGCTTCCGGGACCGCCCGGACCGGCGGCTGTGGTGACGCCACGGCCGCGCGCACCGCGCCACCGGCCCCACCCGCCCGCGCGCCCGATCCGGACGCGCCGGCCCCGAACCGAGGAGTGCCCGCACCGATGAGTGTCCTCCACCGCCTCCGCAACGCCGTCCGCCGCCTCGGCGTCGACATCACCCGCTACCCGGCCGGCTGGTCCGGCCCGCAGCTCGCCCAACTGCTGCGCGCCCACCGGGTGGACGTGGTGCTGGACGTCGGGGCCAACGAGGGCGAGTACGGCGCGATGCTCCGCCGCGCCGGCTACGCGGGGCGGATCGTCTCCTTCGAACCGCTGACCACGCCCGGCCGCGCGCTCGCCCGCCGTGCCGACGCCGACCCCAGCTGGACCGCGCTGCCCTTCGCGCTCGGCGACACCTCCGGCACCACCACCGTCAACGTCTCCGGGAACCGCGGCGCGAGCAGCTCGCTGCTGCCCATGCTGGACCGGCACTCCGACGCCGCCCCGCACGCCCGCTACGTCGGGACCGAGGAGGCGCGCCTGCGGCGGCTGGACGAACTGTGGCCGGAGATCGTCCGACCCGGCGAGCGGGTCTTCCTCAAACTCGACGTCCAGGGCTACGAGGAGCAGGTGCTGCGGGGCGCGGGCGGACGGGCGGCCGAGTGCGCCGGTCTCCAGGTCGAGACCTCCTTCGTGCCGCTCTACGAAGGGTCGATGCTGCTCTCCGACACCCTGGAACTCGTCGTCGGCCGCATGGGGATGACTCCGATGGCGGTCATCCCGGGCTACGTCGACCCGCGGACCGGGCAGATGCTCCAGGCCGACTTCGTGCTCTTCCGCGACGTGTCGGAGCCCGGGCGCCCCGACACGTCCGACACACCGGACGCCCCCGGGGCGCCGGTGCCGCCCGGGGGCACCGCCGACCCGCCGTCCTGACACGCCGACCGCTCCGCGACCGCTCCGACAGACCGCAGCCGGGCGGGTGTTCCGGCCGCGACGCACCTCCGCCGCCCCGCCGCCACGCGCGGGGCGGGTCAGACCGGGCCCGCCACCGGGCCGGAAGGGGAACCGCACCATGCGCGTGCTGCACGTCGTCACCCACCACTCGCCGGACCACGTCTTCGGCGGCCCGACCAGGGTCGCGCTCAACCTGTGCCGCGCGTTGCGAACCGCCGGCGACGAGGCGGCCGTCCTCACCGTGGGGGAGGGATTCGAGGGCGACCTGCCGCGCGAGGTGGACGGCGTCCCGGTGAAGCTGTTCCCGGCGCGCCGGCTGATACCGGGGTTCGGCTTCGCCGGGATCACCTCCCCCTCGCTGCTGGCCCGCGCCGGCGGCCTCGTCCGCTCCGCCGACGTGGTCCACGTCCACCTCGCCCGTGACCTGGTGACCTTCCCCGTGGCCCTCCTGGCGCTGCTCGGCGGTCGACCCCTGGTCCTCCAGACCCACGGCATGATCGACCCCACCCGTGTCCCGGCGGCCCGCCTCGCCGACGCCCTCGGGGTGCGGCGGGTGCTGCGCGGCGCCGACATGCTGCTCCACCTCACCGACGCGGACCGCCTCGGCGTCGCCTCGGTGACGGCCCCCCGGCTGCCCGCCCGCTCCCGGCGCCTGGTCAACGGGGTGGCCCGGCAGGAACACCGCCGACCCCCGCGGTCCGAGCGCGGAGGACCGCCGGTGGTGCTGTTCCTGGCGAGGCTGGAGGACCGCAAGCGTCCCGCCGACCTGATCGCCGCCGTCCCCGCCGTGCGCGCGGTGCACCCCGACGCGCGGTTCGTGCTGGCCGGCGCGGAGACCGGGGGACTGGCCGCCCGTCTCACCGCACACGCCGAACGGCTCGGCGTCGCCGACGCCGTCGACATCGTGGGGCCGCGGGACCACGCGGGGGTGATGTCCCTGATGCGGTCCGCCGACGTGTACGTGCTGCCCTCGACCTTCGACCCCTTCCCTGTCAGCGCGCTGGAGGCGCTGTCGGTCGGGCTGCCCGCCGTGGTCACCGCGACCAACGGCCTCGCCCCCGACGTGCTGCGCGCCGGCGCCGGGCGGGTGGTGGCCGGTATCGACGGCGACGCCGGGTTCGCCGGCCATCCGGGCGCGCCGCTGCCCGCGGCCCGGGGCGCCCGCCCCGGGGACGGCGCGACCGACGGCAACGGCGCCCTGATCGCCGCCGCCGTCCTCGAACTGCTGGAGCCCTCGGCCAACGAGGCCGCCTCCGTCGCCGCGCACGGGCTGGTCGCCGAGCGGTTCACCATCGACGCCGTCGCCGACCGGCTGCGGGAGCTCTACGCGGAGGTGCTGGCCCTCCACGCCTGAGCTGAGCCCCGCCCCGGTCACCGCGGGGTGTGCTGCCGGCGCGCCCGGAGCGCGCGACGCGCCGGCAGCCCCGGCGGTGCCCCGGTTCAGGGCATCAGCGGTGCGTGCTCCGGGCAGAGATGCGCGACCGCCTCCTCCGCCCCGGGGATCTCGCCGGACTCCACCGCCTCCTCGATCGCCTCGGGGGCGTGGCGCGACAGGTACCCCAGCCGCTCGCACGCCTCCTCGCCCAGCAGCAGCAGCGCCCCCGGGTCGGCGCCGCGCGGCGCCTCCTGCGCGCCGAGGAAGTCGCGCTGGCCCTCGCTGAACTCGATCGGTACCTCGGGCACGCTCTCGCCGTCCCGGGCCCCCTCCTCGTCCACCGCGCCCTCGCCCGCCGGCCCGGTGCCCGGCTCGGCCGCGTCCGCGTCGCCGCTCCCGCTCCCGCCGCCGCCTCGACCGTGTCACGCCCCGGGAG
>NZ_JAAVJB010000032.1 GCF_012034385.1 Streptomyces spiramenti | reverse complement strand
CGACCCGGCCGCGCTCGCCGTCTGGCAGGGCGCGGTGGAGGCGCTCGCCGACGGCCTGCTGACGGCGGTGACCCTGCTCGACCCGCGCGTCGTGATCGTCGGCGGCGGTCTCGCCGAGGCCGGCGACACCCTGCTGGTGCCGCTGCGCGCCGCGCTGCGGAGGCGGCTCAGCTTCCAACGGGAACCGGCGCTGGTGCCGGCGGCACTCGGCGACGTCGCCGGCTGCCTGGGCGCGGGCCTGCTGGCCTGGGAACTCCGCGCACGAACGCTGCCCGGTTCCGGTACCGCCGGCGTGGCGGACCGGGCGAGTACGACGACGGCGACGTCCGCACACACCACGGACCCGGCGACGGGCCGTCGGACCGGTTCCGCGGCGACCGCCGCGCACGACCACGACGCCGGCCCGCCTCCCGGCGGGTCCGCCACGACCGACCCGACTCCCCGGAGGTTCGACCAGTCATGACGACCGAGACACAGCGCACGGTGCTGACCGGGGCCCGCGTCGTCCTGCCGACCGGTGTGGTCGAGGACGGCCGGGTGACGGTGGCGGACGGCCGCATCGTCACCGCGCGGCCGGAGGACGAGCCCACGCACGATCTGACGGGCCACTGGGTGACCCCGGGGTTCGTGGACATGCACGTCCACGGCGGTGGCGGCGCCTCGTTCTCGGCCGGCACGGTCGAGGAGGCCCGCACGGTGATCGGGACGCACCGCGCGCACGGCACCACCACGATGGTCGCCTCGACCGTGACCGGGGACCTCGCCGACCTGGCGCGGCAGGCGGGCACGCTCTCGGAACTGGTGGAGGACGGCGAGCTGGCCGGCCTGCACTTCGAGGGGCCGTTCATCTCGGCGCACCGCTGCGGCGCGCACCAGCCGTCCCTGCTGCGCGACCCCGACCCGGCGGACGTCCGCAAGCTGGTCGACGCCGCGCGCGGCACCGCGAGCATGGTGACGCTCGCGCCGGAGCTGCCGGGCGGGCTGGAGTCGGTGGCACTGCTGCGGGACCTGGGCGTGCTGGCGGCGGTCGGACACACCGACGGGGACTACGACGTGGTGCGGCGGGCCGTAGACGCCGGGGCGAGTGTGGCGACCCACCTGTTCAACGCGATGCCGCCGCTGGCGCACCGCGCGCCGGGCCCGGTCGCGGCGCTGCTGGAGGACGAGCGGGTGACGGTCGAGCTGATCGACGACGGCACCCATCTGCACCCGGCCGCGCTGCGGCTGGCGTTCCACCGGGCGGGGGCGGACCGGGTGGCGTTCATCACCGATGCGATGGGCGCGGCCGGAATGGGCGACGGCCGCTACCCGCTGGGCCCGTTGGAGGTGGACGTCACCGACGGGGTGGCGCGGTTGGTCGAGGGCGGCGCGATCGCCGGTTCCACGCTGACGCTGGACCGGGCGCTGCGACGGGCCGTGACGGTGGACGGGATCGGGGTGGCCGACGCGGTGCGGGCGCTGGCCGGGACCCCGGCCAGGATGCTCGGCGTGGACGACCGGGTGGGCTCGGTCGAGGTGGGCAAGGACGCCGACCTGGTGGTGCTGGACGACGGCTTCCGGGTCGTGGGCGTGATGCGCAAGGGACGGTGGCTGCGGGAACCGGCAGCGGTCCCGACCGGCTGACCCGCCCTGGGTCGCCGAACTCAGGAGCGCGGCGCACGCACGGCAGCGGCCCCGGCGCCGCGCCCCTCGCGGGGTGCGGCACCGGGGCCGTCCGGGTGCGCGCCGCGCTCCGGGGCGCCGACCGTCACCAGTCGACGGCGCCGTCGCGGTTCTCGGTGATCTCGATGCGGTCGATGAGGACGTCGCAGCCGTCGCTGGAACCGCAGCCGATCTGGATGAGGTTGGAGCCCTCCTGAAGGGTCACCTCGTTGTAGGTGCGGGTCCAGTTGTCCTTGTACGAGCCGCCGGAGCGGTAGTCGCGGAAGTTGACCTTGTCCGACCGGACGGTGTCGTTGATGGCGAAGCTCATCTCCTGGTCACCGTCGTTCATGGTGTAGCCGACGTAGAGCCGGTAGGTGCCCGGGGAGCCGTCGAAATCGAACCGCCAGCTGACGGTGGCCTGCTCGGCCTCCAGGCCGGCGATGTAGCTGCCGTCCGGGCTGCGGGCGCCCTCGACGTGCTGGCCGCCGAGAAGGGCGCCGTTGCGGAGGTCGAGGTCGGAGGTGAGGTCGGCGGTCGGAAGCGCACCACCGGTGTTCTCCTCCTCGCCTTCCGGCTGCTCCTCGTCCTCGCCCTCGTCGCCGGGCTCCTCCTCGGTCGCGTCCTCCTCGGGATCCTCCCCGCCCTGCTCACCGCCGTCGGGTGCGACCTCGCTGCCGCCGTCGTCGGCGCGGTCGTCGCCGTCGCCGTCACCGCTGAAGATCAGCGCGGCGCCGACGCCGATGACGACGGCCGCGACCACCGCGATGGCGCCGATGAGGAGCGTGTTGCGGCGCGGGGGCTCACCGCCGGGCTGGTAGGGCCCGGGGCCGCCCGCCGCGTGGTAGCCGCCACCGCCGGGCTGGGTCTCGGGAGCCGCGTAGTAGGGGTCCTGGGGGTGCTGGTGCAAGGGTGCGGGCTGCGGGTAGCCGTAACCGGTGCGCTGTCCGCGTCGTTCACCGACGGGGCGCACATCGTGGTACGAGGGCTGCTGGGGCCCCTGGGGCGGCGCCGCCTGGCCGTCCTGCGGACGGTAGAGGTAGCCGAAGGGGTCCTCGCCGCCCTCGGGCCGGCCGTTACCGTTGTTCCCCGCGCTCATCTCCTGCGCTCCCATCGTCCCCGCCCTGGTCCTTCGAGGCCGAGCCTACAGCGTTCGTGGCACACAGAACGGCACGGTGGAGGTGCGGACGGCCACACCCGGCTCCGACCGGCGACTCAGCCTGCCCGGCGCCGGTGGTGGGGGCGGGACCGCTTCTCTATGTACATGCGCTGGTCGGCCGACTCCAGGATCTGCTCCGTCGTGGTGCCGCAGGCGGCCCACCCGATACCGAAACTCGCGCCGACCCGCAGGACGCGGTCCTCCACGCGCATCGGCGGGATGATCGCCTGCCGGAGGCGGACCGCCAGGTCGGACGCCTCCGCCGCGCCGAGGCCGTCGGCGAGCACGACGAACTCGTCGCCGCCGAGCCGGGCGACGGTGTCGTCGTCCCGCACGGCCCGCAGCAGCCGCCGCGCGACCTCCTGGAGGGCGGCGTCGCCGTAGCCGTGCCCGTGCCGATCGTTGATCGACTTGAAGCCGTCGAGGTCGCAGAAGAGCACCGCGAGGCCCTTGCCGTCGCTGCCGGGGGCGTCGGGCGGTACGAGGTGCTCGTGGTGGTCGTAGGGGGGTGGCGCCGGGGTCCCCAGGCCGGTGAAGGCGTCGGTGGAGCGCAGCGGCGGGCCGTCGCCCGGTCGGTCGCAGATGCGACTGCCGAGCCGCTGCCGCAGCTCGGCGCTGTTGGGGAGACCGGTGAGGGAGTCGTGGCTGGCGCGGTGCCGGAGCTGGAGCTCGTGGCGCTTCCGCTCCTCGATGTCCTCGACGTGGGTGAGGAGGAAGCGGGGGCCGTCGGTGGTGTCGGCCACGACGGAGTTGCGGAGCGAGACCCAGACGTAGGAGCCGTCGCGGCGGCTGAGCCGGAGTTCGGCACGGCCGCCCTCGGCCGAGGTGCGCAGCAGCACGCCCATGTCCTCGGGGTGGACGAGGTCGGAGAAGGCGCAGCGGCGGAGCAGCGTCATGGGGCGGCCCAGGAGGCGGCACAGCGCGTCGTTCACGCGGAGGAGCAGCCCCTCCTCCTCGCCGCCGACCTCGGCGATGGCCATGCCGCTGGGCGCGTACTCGAACGCCTGCCGGAAGCTCTCCTCGCTGGCGCGGAGCGCCTGCTGCTCCCGTTCCAGCCGTTGCAGCGCGCGCTGCATGTTGCCGCGCAGCCGGGCGTTGGATATCGCGATCGCGGCCTGGGAGGCGTAGAGCTGGAGCGCCTCCCGTATCCAGGGCCCGGGGCGGCGGCCGTTGCTGGGGCGGTCGACGGAGAGCACGCCGAGGAGTTCGCCCTCGGCGGTGGCCATGGGTGCGTAGAGCAGGTCCATGGGGTGCCACTCGTCGGGGTAGCGGGGGGCGGGCCCGGTGCTGGTCCAGGTGGGGACGTCGTCGTCCAGTGCCCAGGACTCGGTGTAGGGGATGAAGCAGAGCTCGCCCCAGCGCTCGCCCATGCCGAGCCGCCGCTGCCACGACTCCCGGGAGCCGGTGCGGCCGGCGAGGTTGGTCTCGACCTCGGTGTCGCCCGCGACGGCCGCAACCAGCAGGTCGCCGTCGGGGCGGACGAGGTTGACGGCGGCGAGCTCGAAGTCGACGGCCTCGACCACGCCGTCCACGATCGTCTGGAGGGTGGCGGCCATGGAGCGGGCGGTGTTGAGACGAGCCACGGCATTGTGCAGTTCGCGCAGCGATGCCAGGCGGACGTACGGCTCGGTCTCCGTTCCCATTCACACCCCCAGCCGAATGCACATGCAGATACACAGGCCACTGAATCACAGCGAGCTGTGCGCTAGGTACACAGGGTCAATCAGAACTTTGCTGCTGTGATCCATGTCACACAACGGTGGTGCTCGGTCGCGCGACGTAGGTCCACGCGCGTCCCACTGGTACCACCGCCCGATGCGCGGGCGCGCCCACGGCGGTTACGTTCTTCCCTGTGTTCAGTAGCGCGGAGAGTCCCAGGAGTATCACCGGAGCCGACGGTGCCCGGACGCCGGGGGCGGCGACCATCGCCGCGCCGGTGCCCGCGGCGCAGCCCCCGAGCGGTCATGCTGGAGGGGTGAGCCAGGACGAGTTCCGTGCCGCGATGACCCGCTTGGCGGCCGGGGTGGTGCTGGTCACCGCGCACGACGAGGAGGAGGACCCGATCGGTGCGGGGGCGGGCATGACCGCCACCTCGTTCCTCTCCGTGTCCCTGGAACCGCCGCTGGTCATGGTCAGCGTGCGCACCGGTTCGCGCATGGCCGACATCCTCGACCGCCAGGACCACTGGGCCGCCTCGCTCCTCGCGGCGGGGCAGCACGCGCTGGCCGGACGGTTCGCCATGAAGGGCAGACTCAGCGACCGGCTCATATTCCGCGAGACGCCCCACGACATCGGCGAGCACACCGGCGCCCCACTGCCGCACGGCGCCCTGGCGTCGGTCGAGTGCCGCACCGAGCAGCGGGTGACCGCCGGGGACCACACGCTGTACATCGGCCGGGTTCTGGCGACCCGGCTGCCGGCCACCGCCGACGGCCCCCTGTTGTACTCGCGCGGCAGGTACGGCGCCCTCGGCTGAGGGTCGCGGACGCGCCCCGCCCCGCCCCGCCCCGGCGTGACCGTCCCCGGCGCGCCCGGGGTGGTACCGGAAGGCGCGCAACGGGCAGTGGCGGTCGGTCAGTCCCAACCGTCCCCGGTCCGCCCCCGCTTGACGTCGCCCCGCGCCTTCTTCTGCCGCAGCCGCCGCTCGTTGGAGCCGCGCGACACCTTGCGGCTCCGCCGGGCACGCGGCGGCGGCGCGACGGCCTCGGCCAGCAGCGCCGCCATCCGCCGCGCCGCCTCCTCCCGGTTGCGCCACTGCGAACGGAAGGTCGACACCCGGACAGTGAGGACACCGCCGCGGAGCCGTCCGGCGAGGCGCTCCAGCGCGCGTTCCCGCAGCGCCTCCGGCAGCGCGCCGGTCGCCGCGAGGTCGAAGCTCAGCTCCACCCGGCTGTCGCTGGTGTTCACGTGCTGTCCGCCCGGGCCGGAGGAACGGGAGAACCGCCAGCTCAGCTCGGCCTCGGGCAGGTACAGCGGCCCACCCGCGCGGCCGGAGCCGTCGACGGGTGCCGCTGCGATGACATAGGGCCCGGGCATGGGGGCAATGATCCCCCTCGGGGGCGCTCCCCCGCACCCCGTTATCGGCGGGCGACGGCGGAACGCACGCGCGGACCCGACCCGTCACCCCGCGTACCGCCCGCAGGTGGACCCCGGGGGGCGGGAACCAGCCGGGGCCACGAGCCGTTGGCAAAGAAACGGTAACGTCGGGTCCGGACACGACTCCGTGCCCCCGCAACGCAACGCCAGATAACGACCAAGGGGATCTACTTATGGTTGTGAGCCTCACCAAGGGCGGCAACGTCTCGCTGAGCAAGGAGGCCCCGGGCCTGACCGCCGTGACCATCGGTCTCGGCTGGGACACGCGCACCACCACCGGCGCCGACTTCGACCTCGACGCCTCCGCCATCGCCGTGGACGCCGGCGGCAAGGTCGTCTCCGACGGTCACTTCATCTTCTACAACAACCTGATCTCCCCGGACCAGGCGATCCAGCACGCCGGTGACAACACCACCGGCGAAGGCGAGGGCGACGACGAGGAGATCAAGGTCTTCCTCGACGGTCTCGGCCCCGAGATCGACAAGGTCGTCTTCCCGGTCTCCATCCACGACGCCGACGCGCGTGGCCAGAGCTTCGGCCAGGTCCGCAACGCGTACATCCGCGTCGTGAACCAGGCCGGCGGCACCGAGATCGCCCGCTACGACCTGACCGAGGACGCCTCGACCGAGACCGCCATGGTCTTCGGCGAGCTGTACCGCAGCGGCGCCGAGTGGAAGTTCCGCGCGGTCGGCCAGGGTTACGCCTCGGGCCTGCGCGGCATCGCGCAGGACTACAGCGTCAACGTCTGAGCCACCACGGCCCTGCGCGCCGGACGCCGGCCGACGCCCCGCAGCGGGCCCGGCCGGCGTTCCCGGGGCCGGCGGCCACCGGCGGCGGGCTGTGCCCGAACCGCCCGGCCCCCGCGGACCGCCGGGAGGCCCCGGCCGCCCGCGTGACACGATGGACCGGTGCTCGACATCGGCTACGCGCTCTCCCGTCGCTTCCCGGACCCGCCCCAGACGGAGTACCGCACCGCCGACGTGCGGTCGCTGCGCCACGACCTCTTCTGCGGCGACGTCTACCTGGCCGACACCGTGACCGACGAGGAGCTCTCCACCTCCTGGGGGTGGGTACCCGTCCTGGACTTCGCCTGGGCGCTGTGCGACATCGCCGAGCGGCTGGACCGCGATCCCATGGGCAGCCGGGCCGCGCGACCGCAACATGCGGAGCTGGACTTCACCGAGTCCACCGAACTCCTCCGGTTCGAACGTCGGTTCGGCCATGTCGCCGTCCGCGCCGACTGGGACCGCGAGGAGGGCCCCACCCTCTCCGTGCCCCACAGCGAGCTGCGCCGCGAGTCGCGGGACTTCCTGCACGACCTCGTCGCCGACCTCACCGACATGCACGAGGAGCTCGACCACAACCCGGCCGTCTGGGACCTGCTCGCCCGCTTTCCCCGGGTCTGACGCCGCGGCACGCCGGACGCAGCCGTCAGGGGACGACCCGCAGCCCTGTCGCCGCGGCCAACGCGGGGGCGAGTTCCAGCAGCTGCGCGGGGCTGACCACCGCACCGGCCAGCTCGGCCACCCCACGACCGACCTCCAGCCGCGCCGCGCCCCGCAGATCTACGTCGCGCAGGGTGGTGCCCGCGAAGTCGGCACCGCGCAGCTCGCACCCCGCGAACGACACCCGCTCCAACCGGGCGCCGGAGAAGTCCGGTTCGACCAGCACGCAGTCCTCGAAGCTGACGTCGGTCAGCCGTGCCTGCCGCAGGTTGAGGTAGTCGACCTTGCCGCCCCGGAACCGGACGCGGTCCAGCCGCGCGGCGCTCAACTGCACCCCGCCGAGGCGGGCGTCGAGGATCTCGGTGTCGCGCAGCGTCGCCTCGGCGAGTGCCGTCCCGACACCTCGGACCCCGGTGAGCAGCGAGTCGACCAGCCGTGCCCGGCGCAGATCGGTCTCGTCGAGCGGGCAGCCGCGGAGCACGCACCCCAGCAGCGTGGCGCCCCTGCCGGACCCGCCCGCGAGGTCGGTGCCGTCGAACTCGACCCCGTCGCAGTCGGCGCCGGGTTCCAGGTCGTACCGGTCGCCGGGCCGCAGGACCGGCGTCTCGTACACGGGCGGGCGCGGTGGGGCCACCGCCGGCGCGGTGGGCTCACCGCCGCCGGTGGAGCGCGTCGATCGGGCGGGCCGGGGTGAGGTGGGCGGTGCCATCCCGCCAGTCTCACCCACACCACCGACAGCCGCTGCGCCCCGCCGCGCGGCGGCGTGCGGCGGTCGTGCGGCGTGTGGCGGGGAGGGCCCGCGTCCGCACGGCGCCGGCCCCGTGCCGGCTCACCGACTCACCCGGCCGTCGGCGCTCCGGAGACCGCCGAGAGACCGCCGCCGGAGCTGCCGGGGCCGGACCTGCCGGAGCCCCCGCTGCCGGGGCTGCCGGTGGGCAGCAGCAGTTCGGTGACGGCGCCGCCGCCGAGGGGGTTGGCACGGTGGACGCGGGCGCCGAGCAACCGTGCCTGCCCGGCGACGATGGTCAGCCCCAGGCCCGTTCCCCGCCCCCGCTCGCGCGCGGCGGTGCGGAACCGCTGGGGTCCCTGGGCCAGGAGTTCGACGGGGAACCCCGGGCCGTCGTCACGGACGCGCAGCAGCGGACCGTCCACCTCCAGTCCCACCGGCGCACCGCCGTGGCGCAACGCGTTGGAGAGCAGGTTGGCCAGGACCCGGGCGACCCGGCGGGGGTCGGTGCGTACCTCCGCGTCGGCGGTGACGGTCAGGGTGATCGATTCGCCCCCCGCCGCCTCGGGGAGCTGGTCGGCACAGGCTGCGACCGCCTGCCGCGCCAGTTCGCTGGTAAGGCAGCACTCGAACTCGGCCTCCTCCACGCCGGCGGTGTCCAGCCGCGCCACCTCCAGCACGTCCTCGACCAGACGCCGCAGGGTCCGGGCCCGGTCCCGCACCAGTTCGGTCGGCCTGCCCGGCGGCAGCAGCTCGGCCGCGGTGACCAACCCGGCGACCGGGGTCCGCAGTTCGTGGGCGATGTCCGCGGTGATCCGGCGTTCCGCCTCCAGTCGCACCTGGAGCGCGTCGGCCATGGTGTTGACGGCGGTCGCCATGCGCGCGATCTCGTCCCGGCCGCGGGGTCGGACGCGCGCCGCCAGGTCGCCCTGGGCGATGCGCTGGGCGGTCCGGGCCGACCCCGCGATGCGACGGCCGCCGACGGTCGCCAGCAGCAACCCGAGCAGGCTGCCGAGCCCGGTGGCGATCAGACCGGCACCCAGGAGAGTCCGGTCGAGCGCGCCCAGTGCCTCTGTCTGCGGCAGGTAGCTCTGCCGGACGGCGAGCACCGTGGCGGGCCCCTCCGCCGCCCCCGGCGCGCTGTCGACGGGCGCCGCCGCGTCGTCGGGCGGCGGCACCGGCGAGGGGCGCTCCAGCAGCGCCGCCCAGAGGACCGGTTCGCCATCGGAGTGGTCCAGGAGCGTTGCGCGCACCGGTCGCGTCTCGATGGTGTCGCGCAGGAGCTGCGGCAGCTCCGGCGGGTTCACCAGCACGCCGCCGTCGATCATCCGCTCGTAGTCGGCGACGGCGGCGAGCAGCGAGGCGTCGAGGTCGCGGCGGGCGGTGTCGAGCTGGGTGCGCGAGGTCTGCTCGTGGACCAGCACACCGATGACGGCCGCCACCAGGGCGGCGACCGCGGCCACACTGAGCGCGAGCTTGCCGCGGAGACCGAGCAGCCCCGGACGGACGCACCGCACGGTGACACCCTCCGGGTCGGCCCCACCGCCCGGCCCGCAGCCGTCGTGAAGACGGCTGCCGCGAACGTCGGCGTGGTGGCTCTCGGCCCCGACCGGCGGGGCCGAGCGGTCCGTGCCGCCCCGCCCCGGCGGCGTGCGACGGCCGGTGGCGGGGCCGGTGGCGGGGTCGGTGGCGGGGTCGGTGGCTGCCACAGCCGGTCACGGCCTCAGCTTGTAGCCGAAACCGCGGACGGTCTCGATACGGTTGTGCCCGACCTTGGCCCGCAGCCGTTGCACGTGGACGTCGACGACGCGGCTGTCGCCGCCCCAGCTGTAGTCCCAGACCCGCTCCAGCAACGTGGAGCGGCTGAGCACCACCCCCGGTTCCGCGGCGAACTCCAGCACCAGCTTCAACTCGGTGGGTGTCAGATCCAGTTGACGGTCGCCGCGGCGCACCTCCAGCGACCGCGCGTCGACCGTCAGGTCTCCGGCCCGCAGCAACCGCTCCGGCGCGGCCTGTTCGGCGGGGGCGGCGGCCGTCGGACCCGCCCCCGGACCCGCGCGGCGCAGCGCGGCACGCATCCGGGCGACGAGCACGGCGGTGTCGTAGGGCTTGGTCAGGTAGTCGTCGGCGCCCGCTTCCAACCCCTGGACCACGTCGATGGGGTCGGTTCGGGCGGAGATCATCAGCGCAGGGACGCCGCTGGTCTCCCGGATGCGCCGCACGAGGCTGACGCCGTCGAGTTCGGGCAGCATCACGTCCAGCACCGCCACGTCCGGCGGGCGGGCGCGGAACATCTCCAGCCCCGTCAGGCCGTCGGCCGCGGTGCGCACCCGGAAGCCGTGGCGTTCCAGCGCCATGCCGGTCGCCTCCCGCAGTACCGCATCGTCCTCGACCAGCAGCACCTCCGGTGCGGGGTCCGGCGGCGGGTGGGGCGGTCGGCTCACGGGCGCTCCTCGTCCAGGACGACGTCGGGTGGGGCAGGTCGAGTGCGGGCGGGCCGGGTCCGTGCGGGCCGGGTGGTGATCGGGGCCGTGAGTGCGGGCGTCCGGCGTCGGGCGTCGGACGTCAGCGGAAGGGCGCGTACAGCTCCAACCCGTCGAGTTCGGCGGCCCGGTTCTCGGGAAGGCCGTCGGCCTCGACCGTGACGCGGGTGTAGTAGGCGACGCGCTCGCGGACGGCGGGCGCGTGGAGCTCCACGGTCGCGGGGTAGCCGCCCTCGCAGTCGGGCAGGCACCAGGTGCCCGCGACCGAGCCGGTCGCCCGCGCGCTGGGTTCGCCCCAGGACTCCCACCGCAGCCCGGTGAGCGAGACGAACTCGGTGACGGCGAACCGCTCCGGCCGTTGCAGCGGTTCGCCCGCCGCGTCGCTGACGTACAGCGGGCGGGAGTCGCGGTCGACCGCCGGAGCGGGGCCCTCGACGTGCGGACCGGGGTCCGCCGCACAGCCCGTACCGGCTGCGGTCGCCAGAGACAGCAGCGCCGCCGTCACCAGGGCGCCCGGGCAAGGCCGTCCGGGGTGGCGGGTCCGCCGGATCGACCGCATGCCCCACCCCCGTCCGTCTCGCCGGGCCGCGCGCCGGCCCTCGTGCTCGTCACCCCGGGCGGGGCCGGGCGGGGCGGTCAGGGGAGCTGGAGCGGGCGCTCGCCGTCCAGGTCGTCCGTGCGGAACTCCCCCGCGTCCGGTGCGTCCAGATCGAAGGCCGCGAAGTAGACGTCACCGTCCACCTCGGTGGGTCCCGAGAGGACGACGGTCGCGTCGAACGGCTGGTCCGCGCAGTCGGGCAGGCACCACATGCCGCTCAGCCGCCCCGTTCCCACCGCCCGGTCGGCGCCCCACTCGGTCCACTCCATGTCCTGGAGCGAGGAGTGCTCGCTCAGCACCAGGTTGGCGGGCTCGCGCTCCGCGGCACCGTCGGCGTTCTCCTCCCCGTAGAAGTTGACGACGTAGGGACCGTCGGTGTCCTCCGCGGCGGTGCCACCGGCGCTGCCCGGGGTCGGCTCCTGCTCCGCCGGGGCGGAGGTGTCCGCGTCGCCCCTGCCGCCGTCCGCGGTGTCCGGTTCGCCGGTGCCGCCCGTCGTGGTGCCGGGGGTCTCGGGGGTGGTCTCGGCCGAGACGTCGGTGCCGGTGTCGTCCCCGCCGCAACCGACCGTGGAGAGGGCGAGGACCACCGCGCCGAGCAGGGCGACGACGGGGCGCGCACGGCGTCCACCGAGCAGAAGACGCCGCGCCCCCACGGCGGTTCGGCGCCGGGCCGTGCCGGGGCTGGTGATGCCGGGGTGTCCGCTGTAGGTCATGCCGTACCTCCGTGTGTCCACCGTGCGCTGCCGTCAGGTCCGTGCGGGCGGCCCCGCGGGGCCGTGGTCCGTGGTCCGTGGTCCGTGGTCCGTGGTTCCCACGCTAGGCACCTACCCCGGCGATCGCCCGGCGGCGACGTAACAGCCGGCCATCATTGGCGCGGCAGCCGCTTCACCGGGCGGCGCCGGCGCGGGTGGCAGCACGGCCGTGCGAGGGGTAGCCGCCCGGCCGAGGCGTGACACGGGGAGGGTGTGAGCCGTCGGAGCGGGCGGCGCTGCGACGAGCCGGCGGGGCCGAGGCCGGGGAGAGATGGGCCCCGCGGCCGAGGCGACGAGGAGGCGGAGGCATCCACAACGACGCCGGCGTGCGGGCGCGACGAACGGGCCGCTCACCGTGACGATCCGGGGAGCGGCCTGACCAGGCCCGCGGCCGGCGGTGCGGACGCGGGCGAGAACCGGGAGGGAGCGGCGGGGAACGAACCGGCCCGCCGCAACAGAGCGGCGCCGAGCGTCGCGAAACGCACGGAACTACCGGCCGGCACCCGCTCGGGGTGGCCGGGCCGGTGGCATCAGGGCGCTGCCGGGCGCCCGGCGTCTCAGCCGACCACCTCTTCCGCGCGTTCGACCACCGCGTTGAAGTCGTCGGGCGCGGGGGTGTACTGCCACTTCAGGAGAAACGCGCCCACGACGGCCACCGTGTGGGTCTGCCCGATGGTGTCCGCCCAGTGCTCGGCCGACTCACCGCCGGCAAGCTGGTACACGGACAGGGTGTCGGTGCTGATCATCTGCTCGCAGGCGTGGTCGCCGATGTCCTCGCTGTCGCAGCTGTGCGTGGTGTCGCGCGGGTTGGGCATCTCGGTGACCGCGGCGAGGTCGTTGGCAAGTGTCTCCGCGGTGACCCCCGGCGCCGTGGCGGCCGAGGCCTCCTCGCCCTCACTGCCGCAGGCGGTGAGCACGAGAACGGCGGAGACGGCCGCGGCTGCGGCGAACGGCGCCAGCAGGCGGGGGCGGAGCCCGCGTCTGTCGCGGGTCCTCTCGGTGACCGGCCCGGCCGTCGTCGTCCACGACGGTGGGGAGGTCGTTCCGGCCGTCCGGGCCGGAGCGGGGCGCTGGTGACGGGCTGTCACTGTGGTGCGTGCCTTGCCGCGGCTGGACGGCTCGGGCGCCTCGGATGTGCGGGGTTCATCCATCACTACGATCAACTCATCTTGCTCATCGTGTATTTGGAACCCGTACAGCTTGGCATGCTCACGTCGGAATTACAGCCGCACCCCCGACCGAAAGTGATCGGTCGTAGCGCCTGCGTGGTCATCTCGACGAGCCACCCCGCCCGGCACCCACCAGCGGAACAGCGGCGCAGAGCCCGGAGCGGCGCAACCACCGATCGCTCTCACACCAGAATCAGCCGCCTCAGTTCCCTCAGCCTGTCACCGAATGGATGTGACACG
This sequence comes from Streptomyces spiramenti, assembly GCF_012034385.1. GTDB lineage: Bacteria > Actinomycetota > Actinomycetes > Streptomycetales > Streptomycetaceae > Streptomyces > Streptomyces spiramenti. Next base: position 22,230 of record NZ_JAAVJB010000032.1, on the reverse strand, counting down.
CAACACCCTGAAGGCAACTGATCACAGACCACCTGGTGAGGGGTGCAATCCGCTCCGTGACCGGACAGCGGAACGGCTCGACCGGATGCCGCCGCGCCACCTGTGGGAGACCGATCGATCTCCGAGACGGCGTCAGGCGCCGGTCCCACGACGGCACCCGGCGGGGACGGCGGCGCACTACGGGCGCCCCGTCGTCCCACCCCGCAGCGAAGCGCGTCCGGCGCTCGGCCGCAGCTGCGGTCGGGGTCACCGTCGCAGCCGGGCCGAGGCCCCGGCTCCCGGCACGGGCACGGCTCCTGGCACGGGCACGGGCACGGGCCCGGCCCCGGTACGGCTCCTGGCACGGGCCGGAACGGCGGAACGCCCCACCCGGCGGAGGGCCGGGCGGGGCGTTCCCCACAAGGTCACACGGGGTGTGACCGCTGAGCCGCCTGTCGGATTCGAACCGACGACCTGCTGTTTACAAGACAGCTGCTCTGACCAGCTGAGCTAAGGCGGCGCGACCCGAGCAGTGTACCGAAGGCGGCGCGGGTCGCACCGGCCCCCGTTCGGTCAGGGCCGGGCGGGGCCGGGCGCCGCGCTCGGGCGGCCCCGAACCAGCCGGACGAAGCCCGTCACCGCCCGGCGCCCGACCCGAAGGCGCGGCGCGCCTCCTCACCGCACGCCGGTGGTCAGCCTCTCCCGCTCCCCCGCGCGAATCCGGTCGCGCAGTTCCCGCAGGTACGGGCTGGGTTCGGCGCCGTACCGCTGCGCCATGGTGGCGCGCAACCGGCCGTAGCAGCCCAACGCCTCGGCCGGGGCGCCGGAGAGCCAGAGTGCCCGCATCAGCTGCCCCCAGCGGTACTCCCGCGGCGAGTCCGCCGCCAGCGCGCGCAACTCGGGCACGAGCGAGGCCGGTTCGATGGCCAGCCTGGCGTCGATGAGCAGGTCGTCGCCGGCCTCCCGGCGCGCCGCCAGCTCCCGCCGGGCGACTCCGACCATCCCCTCCCCCGGCAGGTCGGCCAGCGCGGTGCCGCGCCACAGCGACAGCGTCTCGCGCAGCCGGACGACTGCGGTGGCGGCGTCGCCCTCGCCGAGCGCCCGGCGGCCGGCGGCCAGCCCCGCCCGGAACAGTTCGGCGTCGGACAGCCCCGGCGGCAGTTCCAGGCAGTAGCCGGGCGCCCGGTAGGTGATGACGGTGGCGCCGTCGTCCCCGAGGAGCCGCCGCAGCCGCATCACGTAGTTGCGGACCAGCGCCCGTGCGGTGGCGGGCGGGTCGACCGGCCAGAGCTCCTCGATCAGCACCGGTACGGGCACCGTCCGGCACCGGTTGAGCAGCAGCAGGGCCAGCAGGTGGCGCTGCTTGGCAGCGGCGACCGGATGCCACCGGTCCGTGGTCCGGAGCTCGACGGGCCCGAGCAGTCGAAAGTGCATGTTCCCCCTCGCGGGCGGCGCCGACCGCCCCGCCGGTCGTGGACGGGAGGTGTTCCCGCCCGGTGGCGCGACGTCCCGGTCCCCACCCGGGACCGCCGTCCGGCGTCGGCGATCGCACCGGTCCCATCGTGTGCGGGCCCCCGTCCCAACTCGGTAGCGGCGGCGTAGCGCGCTCCGCGTCCCCGCCGTGTCGGCGCCGGTGGCGGCCCCGTGCCCGCACCGGACCGCCGACTCCGCGACGCACGGCGACGCACCGCGACGACCTCCGGAAACGCCACGTCGTGACTGGTGACACGGGACACCCGTTCGGGTTAGGTTGCGGAGGTCCAGACCCCTGGGCGCTCGACCCCACTCGGATCGTCCGGCACGTTCCTGCCGGTGAGGGAGTACAGAAGCCATGGCTACCGTTACGTTCGACAAGGCCACCCGGGTCTACCCCGGCACCGAGAAGCCCGCCGTCGACCAGCTCGAGATCGACATCGCCGACGGCGAGTTCCTCGTCCTCGTCGGCCCCTCCGGTTGCGGCAAGTCCACCTCGCTCCGCATGCTCGCGGGCCTGGAGGACGTCAACGGCGGCGCGATCCGCATCGGCGACCGCGACGTGACCCACCTGCCGCCGAAGGACCGGGACATCGCCATGGTGTTCCAGAACTACGCGCTCTACCCGCACATGAGCGTCGCGCAGAACATGGGCTTCGCGCTCAAGATCGCCGGCGTCAACAAGACGGACATCCGCACCAAGGTCGAGGAAGCCGCCAAGATCCTCGACCTCACCGAGTACCTGGACCGCAAGCCGAAGGCGCTCTCCGGCGGTCAGCGCCAGCGTGTGGCGATGGGCCGCGCGATCGTGCGTGAGCCCCAGGTGTTCCTCATGGACGAGCCGCTGTCGAACCTGGACGCCAAGCTCCGCGTCCAGACCCGTACGCAGATCGCGGGCCTCCAGCGCCGCCTGGGCGTCACCACCGTCTACGTCACCCACGACCAGGTCGAGGCCATGACCATGGGCGACCGGGTCGCGGTCCTCAAGGGCGGTCTGCTCCAGCAGGTCGACACCCCCCGCAACATGTACGACAAGCCGGCCAACCTCTTCGTCGCGGGCTTCATCGGCTCCCCGGCGATGAACCTGGTCGAGGTGCCGATCACCGACGGCGGCGTGAAGTTCGGCAACAGCGTGGTGCCGATCGAGCGCAGCGCGCTGACCGAGGCCGCGGACCAGGGCGACACCCACGTGGTCGTCGGCTGCCGCCCGGAGCACTTCGACATCGTCGAGAACTCCGGCACCCACCTCGCGAAGGACGACCCGACCGGCGCCGCCGGCCTGGCCGTCACCGTCAACGTCGTCGAGGAGCTCGGCGCCGACGGCTACATCTACGGGACCGCCGAGGTCAACGGCGAGACCAAGGACCTCGTCGTCCGCGTCGGCGGCCGTGAGATCCCGGAGAAGGGCGCCGTGCTGCACGTCGTGCCGCGTGCCGGCGAGACCCACGTCTTCGCCACCGGCTCGGGCAAGCGTCTCTCCGACTGACGTTCGGCGGGCGGTTTCCGCCCGTGACACAGCGAATCGGACCATTGCGGGCCGTATTCTCGCCGGGAGCGAGAGTACGGCCCGCGCTGTCGTCGGCACCTCCGACGCCGGTAGCCGGGCCCTTCCCCGCGCGCCGATGCGTGGGGCCCACTGGAGCGGTTCGGTGAACGCCGGCCCGCCCGGGCCGGTTCGCCGACTCGAACCGGCGAACGTGTGTCCCGACATCGCCCTTGCGGGTGACAAGATGTCGCCACATCACTACACCTCGCTACGATCGCAGTCGTCCCCCGGGCCACTGCAACCGACCGCAACCACACACGCGAGGAAGACATCCAGTGAACCAGGCAGCCCGCCGCATCGGCCGCACCCTTGCCCTTGTCCTCCCGGTCGTCCTGGTGCTCTCCGGGACACTCGCCGTCGCCAAGGTGCCGTGGGCCGAGCCCCCCGCCGACAGCACGGTGGTCAACGCCGGCGCCGAGCGCGCGCCGCAGCAGACCGACGTGGCGCCCGAGCCGCTCCCGGCCGAGGACGAACTGCTGGTCTCGCTCCTCGACGAGCTCCACGCCGCCGACCCCGGCACGGCCCTCACCAGCCTCCAGCGCGAGGTGGAACTCGACCCCGCCCTCGCCGTGCACTGCATGGAGATCGCCCGCGCCCTCGGCCAGGCCGCCGTCGAGAAGTACGGCAGCGCCGTCCTCGCCCAGGAGCACGCGCGCCCGGTCTGCGACACCTCGTTCGCGGCAGGCGTCGCCGGCGCTGTCTGACGCGTCACCGGCAGCGTCGCGTCCGCTGCGGCGGCTCTCTCGCCCGGCCCGCCCCGCGGGCCGGGCGATCCCGTACGCTGCGGATCATGACCGACCTTCCGCACCCCACGCAGGCCGTGGTCCTGGCGGGCGGCCAGGGCTCGCGCCTCCGCCCGTACACCGACGACCGTCCCAAGCCGATGGTGGAGATCCCCGGCACGGGCACTCCGATCATCGGGCACCAGCTGGCGTGGCTCGCCGCGGAGGGCGTCACCGATGTCGTGATCTCCTGCGGCCATCTCGCCGAGGTGCTCCAGGAGTGGCTGCGGGAGACCGAACTCCCGCTGCGTGCGACGACCGTGGTCGAGACGGAACCCCTCGGTCGGGGTGGCGGCCTGAAGTACGCCGCGGCGGCGCTGCCCCGCCCTGACGAGCCCTACTACGCCACCAACGGCGACATCTGGACCCGGTTCTCGCTGCGGGAGATGGCGGAGTTCCACGCCGAGCGCGAGGCGCTGGCGACGCTGGCACTGGCCCGGCCCCGTCTGCCGTGGGGCGCGGTCGCCACCGACGAGATCGGCAACGTCACGGACTTCATCGAGGCACCTCCGGTCTCGTTCCAGATCAACGCGGGCGTGTACGTCTTCTCCCCCGCGTTCACCTCGCTGCTCCCCGACCGCGGCGACCACGAGCGCAACACCTTCCCGAGGCTGGCCCGCCAACGGCTCCTCGCCGGGTTCCCGCTGCCGCAGCGCGCCTACTGGCGGGCGATCGACACGGCCAAGGACCTGAACGAGGCGGCCCGCGAGCTCAACGGGAACTGACGACCGCACCGGCCCGGGCCGGTGCCGGCAGAAGTGAGCGCTTCGGCAGGCGCGGGTCGGTCCGGATGCGCGCCGGCCGGGCGAGCGGCTAGGCGGGCGAGCGGGCGAGCGGCTAGGCGGGCGAGCGGGCGAGCGGGCGAGCGGCGTCAGGGTTCGGGGAGCGCCACCGGCAGCGGCTCCAGGACGAAGGCGGTCCCCCGCTCCCCGCCGAGAAGGACCTCGCCGACCGGGGTGAACCCCGTCCGCTCCAGCACTCGCCGGGAACCGTGGTTGGCCAGGCCGGCCGCGGCCCGGAGTCCCCACAGTCCGTACTCCTCCCGCGCGAGCACGCAGACCCGCCGTACCGCGGCGGTGGCGACACCTCGGCCCGCCGCGCGTTCGGCGACGCGGAACCCGAGCTCCGCCGTCCCGTCGGCCGCGTCGACGAGGTTGAACCGCCCGACCACCGCTCCCGTTTCGTCCAGGAGCACGTGGAAGTGGTCGCGCCCAGCTGCCTGTTCGTCCAGCAGTCGGGTGTGGCGGTCGGTGAAGTCCGCGAAGTAGGAGTCACCGCGGTCCGGCACCCAGCGGGAGAACCAGGCGCGGTTCTCCCGCTCGAACGCGAGTACCGCGTCCGCGTGTTCCGCGCGCAGCCGTTCCAGGCGCGTCGCCCCGGCCGCCGGCCGCCCCCGACCGGCGTCCTCCGTGTTCGTCGTCACACCCGTGCACCTTCCACTCGTCCCCAGCGCCGCGCAAGTGTACGCACACCGTCAAGACCTTCCCACGCCCTACCGCCGCCCGGCCGCACCTGCCGTTCGAACAGCAACGCGGCTGTTCGGGGCGCCACTTCGGAGCCGCTAGGGTGTGGGCGGAAAGTGGACACCGGGCGGGGGCGCGGTGGTGAGTCTCTTTGGGGGAGACACGAACATGAACGCGCCGACGCTCCTCGCGGACAGGTACGAGCTGCTCAGACAGCTCGGCCGCGGCGGTATGGCACAGGTCCATCTCGCGCACGACCGTCGGCTCGGCCGCACGGTCGCCGTCAAGACGCTGCTGTCGGACCACGCCCAGGACACCGTCTTCCAGCAGCGCTTCCAGCGGGAGGCGCAGGCTGTCGCCTCGCTCAACCACCCCTCGATCGCCGCCGTCTACGACACCGGCGAGGGCGAGATCAACGGTGTCGTCGTCCCCTACATCGTCATGGAGTACGTCGAGGGCGCCACCCTGGCGGACCTGCTGGAGCGCGGTCCGATGATGCCGGAGGAGGCACTGCGGATCTGCGCCGGCGTCCTGCGCGCGCTGGCCTACTCCCACGAACACGGCATCGTCCACCGGGACATCAAGCCGGCCAACGTGATGCTCACCACCGAGGGCCAGGTCAAGGTCATGGACTTCGGCATCGCGCGCGCCATGGGCGCGGGCGGGATGACGATGACCGCGACCGCGACCGTGATCGGGACCGCCCACTACCTCTCGCCCGAGCAGGCCCGCGGCGAGAAGGTCGACGCCCGCTCGGACCTCTACTCCTCGGGCTGCCTGCTCTACGAACTCCTTACCGGGCGACCGCCGTTCGACGGCGAGTCCGCGGTCGCGGTGGCGTACCAGCACGTGACCGCCGAGCCGGACCTGCCGAGCAACCGGGCACCGGGCGTCGCGTCGGGGATCGACGACGTGGTGATGGTGTCGCTCGCGAAGGGACGCGAGGAGCGGTACCAGAGCGCGGACGAGATGCGCCTCGACATCGAGGCGGTGCTCGGCTACGCGCCGGTGCCCGGCACCAGCAGCACCCAGCGGGTCACCGCCGTCGGCCACCCCGTGCCGGCGCCCACCCAGAGCGGTGGCGGGCGCCGTGCCGAGCAGCGCGCCGCGCGTTCCGCCGGGGACGACCGGCGCAAGCGCACACTGCTGATCGCGGCGGGCGTCGCCCTCGCGGTGATCTCCATCGTCGCCTTCACCTCGCTCCTCGGCGGCGGCGACGACGACACGTTCACACTGCGGGACTACTCCGGTTCCTCGACCAGCGAGGCTGCCGAGCAGCTCCGGCAGGACGGGCTGACGCCGAAGACGGGCACCGCACGCTCCTGCGGCAAGCCGGAGAAGGTGGTCTGCGCGACCGACCCGGAGGCGGGCTCCCAGGTCACCGACGGGGCGACCATCACCCTCTTCCCCTCCGACGGCACCGGCGAGATCGAGGGCTCCGTAGAGGTTCCCGACGTCACCGGCGAGCAGGAGGACGCCGCCATGAGCGCGCTGCGCGAGGCCGGTCTGGAGCCGGTCCGCGAGACGCGTGAGTCCTCCGAGACGCCGGCGGGGACCGTGCTGTCGCAGAGCCCCGAGGGCGGCGAGGAGGCCGAGGCCGGGTCCGAGGTCACCGTGACCGTCGCCACCGCCCCTGCCGCCGGTGACGGTGGTGGCGGTGGCGGTGGCGAACAGGGCGGCGACACCGGTTCGTCCGCCGCCGAGACCGTGAACGTGCCGGACCTCAACGGGCGTTCCGTCGCCGATGCCAGGGCCGCGCTGGCCGGCCTCGGTCTCGCCGTGGCCGAGGTCAACTCCGAGGACGGTGCCCCGCCCGGCGTCGTCATCGGGCAGGAACCGGCCTCCGGCGCCGCGGTCGCCCCCGGCAGCCCGGTGACGATCACCGTCTCCACCGGGCCGGCCCAGGTGACGACCACGCCGGTCCCCGACGTGGCGGGCTCGCGCTCGATGGAGGCCATGGGCACTCTCCTGGAAGCCGGCTTCATGGCCGATCTGGACCAGTCCTGTCTTCGGCCGCGGAGCACCGCGAGCTACAGCCGACCGGCAGGCGGTGTCCCCGCCGAGGCCGGCAGCTCGGTCACCGTCTTCTGCGAGTCCTCGCACCACGGCGGGCCCGGCGGCCACGACGACGACGATGACGACGACGACTGAGGCGTCCGGGGCGACCCGGCCGTCCGGGGGCGGGGCCCCGCGCTCCGCGTCCCCCTGACCCCGACGACTCGGGGTCAATCCGAAGACCGGCAGGCGCCGGCAGCGCGGCTCGAACGAGAACAGCAACGGCCTGCTTCGCCAGCACTTCCCGAAGGCCACGGGCCTGTCCGCCCACAGCCGCGAACACCTCGACGGTGTCGCCGCCGAACTCAACGGCCGCCCACGCAGAACGCTCGGCTGGGAAACCCAGCCGAGCGCCTGCATGAACTGCTCGCGGCCTGATCACTACGACCACGTGGTGCGACGACCCCGGGAAAGCGCCCGGTGTCTCCCGGGCTCTTGCGTTCTTCGTTCGTCCGCGTTCACCCGGGGCCGGCTGGTCGCGGACGGTGGTGCACAGGTGTCTCACTCGCCGAGGAGGCCACCTAACCGAGCAGTCCACCGATACGGCCGAGACTGCTCCCACCACCTCCCTCGTCCGGGGCTCCCGGCTCCTCAGGCGGCGCCTGCTCCTCGCCACCCGCGCCGCCGGCACCACCGCCGGCGCTGTCGTCGACGGGCGGCGGCGGGGCCGGGGCCTCCTGGCCGGGTGCGGGCTGCTGCGCCGGCGGAGCGGGCTGCTCCTCCGGGGCGGTCCCGGGATTGCTGCCGCTGTCGGGGACGGTCTGCTCGGTGGCGGGGCCGGCTGAGTCCTCCGCCGCCTCCTCCTCCGGCGACTCCGCGCCACCGGCCGGCTGCTCGCCGGGGGTGGTGGCGCCGCCGGGCGCACCACCGGTGGCGGGGGCCTCGGTCGCGTTCTCCTCCAGCACGTCCTCGTCGAGCTCCTCGCCCGGCAGGGTGATGCCCTGCTGGCTGTTGCGGGGCAGCTCCCCGGGGCGGGTGACCGGGTTGAGTTCGGCGGACCGGACGGCGCTGCCGAGCAGCGAACCGAGCAGCAGGGTGGTGCCGACCAGCAGCATCGCCACGAGGCCACCCCGACGGAGCACCCGCCGACGGAGGTCGTTGACGGCGACGCGCGGCCCCAGGGTCCGCCACGCCTCACCGCTGAGCCGGGCGTCCAGCGAGTACACCGGAGCGCCCGCGATGATCATGGGCGACCAGGCGGCGAGCAGGATGATGTCCGGCGCGTCGTAGGCGGGCCCGGACTGCCAGCTGACGGTGACCAGCAGCGCCAGCGAGAGCAGGGCGCCGATGGCGGCGGCGAACCGCTGCCAGAGACCGGCGATGGTGAGGACGCCCACGATGATCTGGACGAACGCCACCGTCAGGCCGGCGCCCACCGGGTGGGCGAGCGCCCAGTCGTGCAGCGGGCCGGCCAGCGCCCACGGCTCCAGGCCGGAGAGCCAGGTGACCATGGAGCCGCGTTCGCCGCCGTCGAAGTAGACGGGGTCGGTGAGCTTGGCGAAGCCGGCGGTGATGGTGATGAAGCCGAGCAGCAGCCGCAGCGGCAGCAGCACGATGCCGAGGCTCATGTTGCGGCCGGGGTAGTACCCCTGGCGGGCGTCGGGCTTGCCGGCGGGGCGGCGGCCCGGGCCGTCCGGGTTGCCGGCCGGCGGATGGGGGTCGTCGGGGTCGGATCCGAAGGAGTCGAACGCCTCACGGGGGTCGCGGGTGAGACGGCCGCCCTCGCCGGGCTCGGGGCCACGCGGCCCCACGACGGAGGGCAGCTTCGGCAGGGTCGCGGTGTCGGTCACACGCGGCAGGAGCTGCGTCGCGACACCGCCCTGCTCGCCGGCCTGCCGTACCGCCTGGAGCAGACCGCCGGCGTCGGTGTCGCCGGGAGCGGCCTGGCCGGTCCACACGACGGGACGCCGCGTCCGGGCCGCGGCGGGCGACCGGCGGATCGCGATGGAACCCATCGGCGCACCCTCCAGTCGGGGGCCGCTGCCGGCGGGCGGGGACGGGGCGGCGAACTCCACCCGGAAGCTGGCGTGATTGACGATGATCTGGGCGGGATCGCACGGCACCTTGACCATGTTCAGCTCGCTTGCATCACCGGTGAAGCCGCTCCGGTCTCCCCCAGAGGCGGCGCGGGGTGTTCGTGTGTCCACACTCCACTAACCGAGTGACCGCCGCTTAGGACACTGCCTGGGCGACAGAAACTGACAGCGACCCGTCAACAGGCGCGTCGCCGCAGGTCGTCGCACGCCGCCTCACTCCCCCTCGGCACACGCCGCGCGCCCGCTTCGCGCGACGAGCGCCCCCCGAAAGAGGGGTTCCGAACCGGCCGCGGTGACCACCGCACCACCCCGGCAGGAGTACGGCGACGGGCCCGGGAGCGGACGACATCGAGGGGAGGGGCGACATCGCAGGGGCGTGCCGGGGGACGCGATACGCCCGTCCCCGTGACGGGGGCGGGCGTATCGATCAGCGTTCCGTCGCACCGCGTGGCACGGACGGCCGGGTCACCAGTGGACGATGAGCTTGTCGCCCTCGTTGACCTGGTCGAACAGCGACTCGATCGCTTCCCGGTCACGGACGTTGACGCACCCGTAGGAGCCGCCCTCGTAGCCGTTCTGCAGGAAGTTCTCCGAGTAGTGCACCGCCTGGCCGCCGTCGAAGAACAGCGCGAACGGCATCGGGGAGTCGTAGATCGTGGAGTGGTGGTCGCGGCTCTTCCAGTAGACCGTGAACTCGCCCTCGCGGGTCTCGTAGCCCTCGGCTCCGAACCGCACGTCCAGCGTCATCCGGACGTCGCCGTCGATGACCCAGGACATCGAGTTGGTGGTCTTGGAGATGCACAGCGCACGACCCGTCATGCAACGGTCGTCCAGCCCCGCCGGGGTCTCCTTCTCGACCTCGGGCACCTCGACGGGAACGAACATCTCGTCCCGCGCCGGCTGCTTCGTGGCGGCCTTGAGCGCGGTCCAGGTGTCGTCGTAGACGGTCCCGGAGACCTCCAGCCCCGCGGCCCGCTGGTAGGACTCGACCGACGTCCGCGTGACGTTGCCGTAGTAGCCGGTGGGGTTGTCCTCGAAGTGGTCCAACTGCACCAGTCGCGCCTGGAGCTCGCGAACCTGGTCGTTGTTGTCGCCGTACCCCATGACCTGCTCGCGCGGGAACAGCTGGTCCTGGGTGGGCTCCTGCGTCTTGTCGAGCAGCAGCGCCCAGGTCGACTCGTGGACGGTGCCGGAGACCTCCAGCGTGTCGTTCGCCTCCTGGAAGGCGGCGACCGCGCCGGTGGTGGTGTCGCCGTAGAAGCCGGTGGGACGGGCCTCGAACACGCCGGTCTGCCCCAGGCGTGCCTGGAGTTCGCGGACCTGGTCGGACTCGTCGCCCGCCTGGAGCAGAACGTCGTCCGGCTCCTCCTCGGGCTCCTCCTCCTCGGCTTCCTCCTCCTCGGGCTCCTCCTCGTCGACGGGGGCCTCACTCGCCTCGTTGGCGACCGGCTTGGCGTCGTCCGCGGCCTCCGGGCCGCCGGAACCGCAGGCGGTCAGCAGCAGTGCGGCCGAGACCACCGCGACCAGCGAACCTCGTATGTGCGCCGAGCGCATGGATGCAACCCCCGAGAGATGGAGTGAAAGGTGCTCTGGGTAGGACGGGCGCCCGGCCGAATACGTTGCCCGTTCCGGAGTAACGAAAGAAGCACGTCCCGGTAACGAGGCCTCCGGCGGTCGTACCACCCGCCGTTGCGCACCAAGTCCTCAGCGCAACCTACCATTCGGGCGGCAGGCACGAACGGCCTTCGACCGCACGGGGGATGGGCGTCCGATTCCGGCCACCGACGGCGGGCCACGCGCCCCGCACGGCGGTCCGGACGCAAACGGCGACGCCCGGTCGCGCCCGAGGAGGACTCGGGTGCGACCGGGCGTCGCGTGCGGTGGCGGTGACGCCGGTCAGCGGCGCCTGCGGGCCGCCTCGTACAGCACCACGCCGGCCGCGACGCCCGCGTTCAGCGACTCGGCGCCCCCCGGCATGTCGATCCGCACCAGCGCGTCGCAGGTCTCGCCGACCAGCCGCGACAGCCCCTTGCCCTCGCTGCCGACCACGACGACGACCGGGCCGTCCAGCGCCGGAGCCTCGCTCAGCTCCACTCCGCCCTCGGCGTCGAGGCCGATCACCTGGATGCCCTCCTTCTGGTACGCCTGGAGGGTCCGCGTCAGGTTGGTGGCGCGGGCCACCGGCGTGCGCGCGGCGGTACCCGCCGAGGTCTTCCACGCGGAGGCGGTCATCCCGGCGGCCCGGCGCTCGGGCACGACCACCCCGTGACCGCCGAAGGCGGAGACGGAACGGACCACGGCGCCGAGGTTCCGCGGGTCGGTGACACCGTCGAGCGCCACGATCAGCGCGTCCTCGCCGGCCTCGGAAGCCGCCGCGGAGAGGTCGTCGGGGTGGGCGTAGTCGTACGGCGGGATCTGGAGGACCAGCCCCTGGTGGTTGAGGTGGTTGGTCATGCGGTCCAGCTCGGGCCGGGGCGCCTCCACCAGCCGGAGGCCGCTCTCCGTCGCCAGCCGGACCGCCTCGCGGACCCGGTCGTCGCTGTCGATGAACTGCTGCACGTACAGCGCGTTGGCGGGGACCCCCTCGCGCAGCGCCTCGACGACGGGGTTGCGGCCCACCACCAGCTCGGAGGGCGACTTCCCGCCCGGCCGGCGGGCCGGGCGGGCGACGGCCTTGCGGGCCTTGAGGTGGGCGGCACGCTGCTTGGCGTGGCCCTTGCGCATCTCGGCCGGCGGGGTCGGGCCCTTGCCCTCCAGCGACCTGCGGCGGTTCCCGCCGGTGCCGGCGGTCGCGCCCTTCTTGTTGGAGGTGCGGCGGTTGCGGCGCTGGCTGTTGCCTGCCATGAGGGTTACCTGGTCCTTCGGAGGGTCGTGCGTATCGCTTCTCGCGCGCCGGATGCGCGCGGACGAGGGACGGAGGTCCGTCGCCCGGGGCCGGGCCCCTTCTCGGGGCCCGGCGCGGTCAGGGAGGGGTTCACGGGCGCTGCCCCAGCTCCCAGCGGGGCCCGGTCGGGGTGTCCTCGATGGCCAGGCCCGCGTCCTTGAGCCGGTCGCGGATGGCGTCGGCGGTGCCGTAGTCCTTGCGCTCCCGTGCCGCCTGGCGCTGGTCGAGAACGAGGTGGACCAGGCTGTCGACCGCCGCGTGGAGCTGCTCGGTCCGGCCGCCGGTCGCGCCGGCCCACCGCTCGTCCAGCGGGTCCATGCCGAGGATCCCCAGCATGGAGCGGACCTGCCCGGCCAGCGCCGCCACGGACTCCTTGTCGCCCTCGTCGAGCGCGGCGTTTCCCTGCCGGACGGTGGTGTGCACCACCGCCATCGCCTGGGGCACGGCGAGGTCGTCGTCCATCGCGGCGGCGAAATCGGCGGGCGGCTCGGCGGCGGGGGCGACCGGACCGACCTGCTCGACCGCCCGTTGCAGGAAACCCTCGACGCGGCCAAGGGCGTGCTCGGCCTCGGTGAGCGCCTCCTCGCTGTACTCGATGGTGGAGCGGTAGTGCGGCGTGCCGAGGTAGTACCGCAGCACCAGCGGGCGCCACCGGTGGAGCATCTCCGAGACGAGGACCGAGTTCCCGAGCGACTTGCTCATCTTCTCGCCGCTCATGGTCACCCACGCGTTGTGCAGCCAGTAGGCGGCGAACTCGTCGCCGAACGCCTTGGCCTGGGCGATCTCGTTCTCGTGGTGCGGGAAGACCAGGTCCAGTCCGCCGCCGTGGATGTCGAAGGCGGCGCCGAGGTACTTGTGGGCCATCGCCGAGCACTCCAGGTGCCAGCCGGGCCTGCCGGGCCCCCACGGGGTGTCCCAGGCGGGCTCGCCCGGCCGGGACGCCTTCCACAGTGCGAAGTCGCGCGGGTCGCGCTTGCCGGTCTCCCCCTCGCCGGCGGGCTGCCGCAGGTCGTCGAGGTCCTGGTTGGACAGTTCCAGGTAGCCGGGGAAGGAGCGCACGTCGAAGTAGACGTTGCCCTCGGCGGCGTAGGCGTGGCCGCGCTCGATCAGCGCGTCCATCATCGCGACCATCTCGGGGACGTGGCCGGTGGCGCGGGGCTCGTAGGTCGGGGGGAGGCAACCGAGAGAGGAGTAGGCGTGGTCGAACGCCCGCTCGTTCTCGAAGCCGATGGCCCACCAGGGGCGCCCCTGCTCGGCGCTCTTGACGATGATCTTGTCGTCGATGTCGGTGACGTTGCGGACGAACGTCACGTCGTACCCGCGGTGCGTGAGCCAGCGGCGCAGGATGTCGAAGTTGAGCCCCGAGCGGATGTGCCCGATGTGCGGGGCGGCCTGCACGGTGGCACCACACAGGTAGATCGAGACGCACCCGGGAACGAGCGGGGTGAAGTCGCGGATCTGCCGGGCGCTGGTGTCGTACAGGCGAAGGGTCACGCAACCAGGGTAGTAGGAAGACCGACCGGCTCGTGCACCTCGTTCAGGGGTACCGCACGCGGCCGGGCGCGGTGGCCCGCCGACCGGACGGGCCGTCCGCCGCGCCGCGGCACCGCGGGCGGGGCCCGGCGGCCGGGTGACCGGCCACCGGACCACCGGTCACCGTCAGTCCAGCCCCTGGCCGACGATCTTCTGCGGCGTGATCCGCACGACGACGCGCGGCGCGTCCTGCCCGGCGGAGGAGTTGAACTCGGCGTACCGCTTCCCCGTGTACTTCAGCGACAGCTCGTCGATGAGCCGGCCCTCGGGGTCCGGCACCAGTTCGGCGGTGCCGCGGATCTCGGCGTAGCTGTACGGCGACTCCGCCGGATTGACCATGACGGTGACTCGCGGGTCACGCGCGAGGTTGCGCGTCTTGCGGCGGTCCTCGGTCGTGGAGATCAGGACGTCGCCGTCGGCGTGCGTCACCCAGACGGGCGACAGCTGCGGACTGCCGTCCGGCTGCACGGTGGCGACCGTCACGAACATCTTGGAGTCGAGGGTTTCCTTGAGCTTGTCGGAGAGCTGCGCTGCCACGATGGACCGTCCTTGTCGGATGGGAGAGCCTCGTCGGTGGTGCCGGGAGAAGGCCGCCGGGCCTCCGCTCGGGGCCCGGGAGCCGGGAGCCGCCAGCGTACTCGCGGCCCCCTCCCCCGCTCCCCCGTCCGCTCGTCGGCGCGCCGCCCCGCCGGTCGCGGGGCGGCGGCGCCGAGCAGCGGGTCGGGCCTCAGCGCACCAGCAGTGCGGTGGCGATCGCGGCGAGGCCCTCGCCCCGGCCGGTCAGCCCCAGGCCGTCGGTGGTGGTCCCGGAGACGGAGACCGGTGCGCCGACCGCGCGCGAGAGCGCCTGCTGAGCCTCCACTCGGCGCTTGCCCACCTTGGGCCGCACCCCGATCACCTGTACGGCGACGTTCCCGATGTGGAAACCCTCGGCCCGCACGATGCGGGCGGCCTCCGCCAGCAGGGTGACCCCCGCGGCGCCGGACCACTCCGGACGGGCGGTGCCGAAGTGTGCTCCCAGGTCGCCGAGGCCGGCGGCGGAGAACAGCGCGTCGCAGGCGGCGTGCGCGGCGACGTCACCGTCGGAGTGGCCCGCCAACCCCCAGCCGGCCACCTCGGGCCCGTCCCAGCGCAGCCCGGCGCACCACAGCTCGCGGCCCTGCTCGAAGGCGTGCACGTCGGTCCCCACCCCGACGAGGGGGAGGCCGGGGATGGGCGCCGGCGGCGGGGAGAGTTCGGGGTCCCCGCCCCCTACCGGGGTGTCGCCTCCGGTGTTGTCGTGGGCTGCGCTCATGGTGCGGTGGTCTCCCTGCGGGCGAGTACGGCCTCGGCGAGGACGAGGTCCAACGGTCGGGTGATCTTGAACGCTTCCTCATGGCCCGGGACCAGCACCACGGGGCGGCCGAGCCGCTCGACCATGCCGGCGCAGTCGGTGGCGCCTTCGCCGCCGAGGCCCTCGGCAGCGTTGCCGTGGGCCTCGGCCAGTACCGACCGGTCGAATCCCTGCGGAGTCTGGACGGCGCGCAGGTCGGCGCGGTCGACGGTGTCCACGACGGGCTCGGGTGCGCCGGCGGGGCGGTTCGGGTCGCGGCCGACCCGCTTGACGGTGTCGGTCACCGGCAGGGCGGGGACCACGGCCGGCGCCCCCGCGCGGACGGTGGCGACGACGCTGTCGACGGTCGCCGCCGGGACCAGCGCGCGGGCGGCGTCGTGGACGAGCACCACGTCCACCTCCTCGGGGAGCGCGGCGAGTCCGAGGCGCACGGACTCCTGGCGGTTGGCGCCGCCGGGGACCACGACGATCTCGACGGCGGCGGGCAGTGGTGCGCTCGCCAGCATCGCGCGCACCGCGTCGGGGCTCTCGGGCGGCGCGACGACGACGACCAGCGAGACCTCGTCGGCCTGGCACATCGCCCGTACCGCGTGGACCAGCACGGGAGCACCGCCGAGGTCCCGCAGCGCCTTCGGCGCGCCCGGACCCAGCCGTTCACCCCGGCCGGCGGCGGGAACCACGGCGGCGGTACGGCCTCCGGAGCGAGGGGGGACCGGCGGTGCGGCCGACTCGGCCGCCCCCGCGCCGCGAGGCGGCGCGGGGGCGGGGAGCGGGGAGCCGGAGGACTTATCAGACATTGACATCGGGCCCAATGTTTGTTCCGGGGGGCGGGGTGGGTATGGCCACAGCGTGCCGGGCGGCACCGTGGTCGGTCCCTTCCGTGACTGTCCGATCGCGGTCTGTCCCAGGCGGCAGCAGCACCCCATCCGGGGAGCGGTTCCGCGACGCGACGCCCACGGGTGTCGAGGACCGCGGGACGGCGCGGAGACGGGGTGTGCGGTGGACGCACCGCAGCGCCCGTCCGGCACCTCGGTGCCGTGGGGGCGCTGCGTGATGTGCGCTTACCGTTCGCGTGCCGCAGGCAGAGCGTTCACCCGGCGTCCGGCGCGTCGCGCTCGCGCGCGCAGATGTCCGGTTGCCGCGTCCTTCACCCGTTGCCGCCGGGCGCACCGCCACCGGCGTGTCAGAAGCCGGTACGGCGAGCCTGGCTGCGTGCCGTGCGCCGCGCCCGGGTTTTCGGCGCGGTCGTACGGTTCGGTGCTGCGTGGAGGACGGCGGCCGTGACGGCCGCCCGGGACTGTCGACGGTGACGGTCGGCGGGCGCCGGACCGGCGTGCCGAACCGGGCGTCAGGAGGCGAGGACCTCGTCGAGCAGCGTCTCGGCCTTGTCCTCGTTGGTGGCCTCGGCGAGCGCGAGCTCGCTGACGAGGATCTGACGGGCCTTGGCGAGCATGCGCTTCTCGCCCGCGGACAGGCCGCGCTCCCGCTCGCGACGCCACAGGTCGCGGACGACCTCGGCGACCTTGATGACGTCGCCGGAGGCGAGCTTCTCCAGGTTCGCCTTGTAACGGCGGGACCAGTTGGTGGGCTCTTCCGCGTACGGGGCGCGCAGCACCTCGAACACGCGGTCCAGACCCTCCTGTCCCACGACATCGCGCACACCCACGAGCTCGGCGTTCTCCGCCGGGACGCGGACTTCCAGGTCGCCCTGAGCAACCTTCAACACCAGGTAGAGCTTGTCCACGCCTTTGATCTGGCGAGTTTCGATTGCCTCAATCAGCGCGGCCCCATGATGGGGATAGACCACGGTGTCGCCAACCTTGAACGTCATGTGACAGGTACCCCTTCCGTGGTTATCCAGGGTAACACGCCTTCACACGCTACTGAATGACGTTTTCGCAGGTCAGGCCATATCTCGGGGGTTGACAAGGACGCCGCGGGCGTGCTGCGGACGCCCGGTTCGGGCAGGTATCCGCAGGTCGGGGGGCGGGTGGACACAACCGGATTCACACCGCACGGGCGGCCGAGAAGTCGCACCCAACACCCCGAAAGACGGGGAATGGCGCCCGTTTTGTCCTAGTTACCAGAATCACGGCGCGGGCCGATCCCCGTGCATCGGGAATTGATCACCGGAACGGTTCCCGAAAGCACACCGTTCGGTCGCCGGCGCTCCGCCCGGACCACGCCTTTCCCCCCGCTCGCACCCCTCACGGGCGCCACCGGCGCCCCTCCTGGAGCCCTGACGAAAGCCGCTCGTGGAGATCCCGCGCGCGACGCGCCCGGGGCGAGTGCGGAGGCCGCGACCGGGGTGGGTAGGCTGGCTGGCCGACAGATCGAAGACGACCTGAGAACCCTCTCGACGATCACTGACGACCAGGCGGACCGCGTCCGAGCGGGCCGCCTCCCGTTCGCCCAAGGAGATGCCGCCGCCGTGAGCAGCAGCCTTCGACGCGGTGGCTTGGCCGCGACCGCAGTGTTCACGCTCATCCCGCTCACCGCCGCGTGCGGTGCGGGCCTCAACGCCGAGACCAACCTCGTCCAGCCGCCGAACGCATCGCGGCAGATCGACGACGTCAAGATCGAGAGCATCAACGTCGTCCTTTCCGAGGACGGCCCCGCAGCTGTCACCGGCCGGATCTTCAACGACAGCACCGAGCCGCTGACGCTGCTCTCCATCACCCTCCCCGACTCCGGCGAGGAGTTCGAACTCGTCCCGGTCGAGGGTGAGTCCACCCTCGAAATCCCCGCCAAGGGCTCCATCGGCCTCGGCGGCGAGGGCAACGCCGGTGCGTTCGTCACCGACGCCGAGGGTGCGGGCGTGCTGCTGGGTAACGCCCAGGCGCTCGTCTTCGACATCCAGGAGGTCGGCACCGCCGAGCTCCGCGCCACCGTCGTCCCGATGGTCGGGGTGGACGGCGCGTTCGCCCACTACGAGCTGTGGGGCCCGGACGGCATCGCCGGTACCGAGGACGACCCCGCCGAGGACGGCACCGACGACTCCGCGGACGCCGACGGCGCCGAGGACGGCACCGGCCCCGAGGACGGCGAGGACGAGGGCCAGGACACCGAGGGCCAGGGCAGCGACGGCCAGTCCCCGGGCGAGACGGAGGAAGGCGCGGGCGACACCGCCGGCACCGGTACCGAGGGCTGACGCTCCCGTCACCTTCCGCGGCGCGGCGGGCGACCGCCACGCCAGGCGCGCACAGCACGGCCGGGGCCGGTGCTCCACCCGCAGGGGTGGGGCACCGGCCCCGGCCGTCGTGTCGTTCAGCCTCCGCCGTCGGCCGGGCGGCCGACGGCGGAGACCGTCCGTCACGGCTCGAACTTGTAACCGAGTCCGCGGACCGTCACCAGGTAGCGCGGGGCGCCCGGGTCCGGCTCGATCTTGGCGCGCAGCCGCTTCACGTGCACGTCCAGCGTCTTGGTGTCGCCGACGTAGTCGGCCCCCCAGACCCGGTCGATCAACTGCATCCGGGTGAGGACGCGGCCGGCGTTGCGCAGCAGCATGGCGAGGAGGTCGAACTCCTTGAGCGGCAGGTCGACCTTCCGGCCGTCCACGGTTACCACGTGACGGTCCACGTCCATGCGGACCGGGCCGGCCTCCAGCGCCGTGGGCACCTCCTCCTCCGTCTCGCCGCGGCGCCGGAGCACCGCGCGGATACGGGCGACCAGCTCGCGGGAGGAGAACGGCTTGGTGACGTAGTCGTCGGCCCCTATCTCCAGCCCGACGACCTTGTCGATCTCGCTGTCCTTGGCGGTCACCATGATGACCGGGACGTTGGACCGGCCGCGGAGCTGGCGGCACACCTCGGTGCCGGGGAGCCCGGGGAGCATGAGGTCGAGCAGGACGAGGTCGGCGCCGTTGCGCTCGAACTCGTCCAGTCCCTCGGGCCCGGTGGCGGCGATGGCCACCTCGAAGCCTTCCTTGCGGAGCATGTACGACAAGGCGTCGCTGAACGACTCCTCGTCCTCGACCACGAGTACACGGGTCACGGGAGCGCCTCCCGGGCGATTTCGTCGGTGCGGATGGGAACGGGGGGTGCGGCGGCCGGCTGTCGGCCGGGGTGACCGGCGACGGCGGCTGCGGTGAGGTGGCTGATGGGCCCGGTGGTCCCGGGCCGGTCGAGCGCCATGGCGGCGGCGCGGCCGGTGCCGTCGCCGGGTTCGCGGCCCGGCCGGGGCGGTGAGCCGGGTCGGGGTGCGGCCTCCGGCGCCGCTCCGGGCTCCGGGGCGGCGGCGGTGCGCTCCTGGTCGGCGGGCAGGTCGCCGGTGGCGGGCTCCTGGGGGCCGCGGGCTGCTGCGGCCTCGCCGCCGCCCGCGGCGGACGGGCCGCCCTGCGGGGGCTCCGGGGTGCGAGTGCCGCCCGGCGGGGTCTCGCCGGGGGATTCGGGTACGTCGTCCGGGCTGCGGAGCGCGCCGCTGACACCGTCGCGGTCCTTCCGCGCCGCCTGGTGGCGGGCGCGGGCGCTCCCCGGCTCGGGCAGGGTCAGGGTGAAGGTGGAGCCCTGGCCCTCGGCGCTCCAGACGTTGACGGAGCCGCCGTGGGAGGCCGCGACGTGCTTGACGATGGCCAGGCCGAGTCCGGTGCCGCCGGTGGCGCGGGAGCGGGCCGGGTCCACCCGGTAGAAGCGTTCGAAGATCCGCTCGCGGTCGGTCTCGGAGATCCCTATCCCCTGGTCGGTCACGGAGATCTCGATCTGCCGCTGCTGCCTGCCGGCGGCGGTCCCGCCGGCCCGCGGCACCGGCAGGTGGCTGACGGCGATGGCCACCCGGGTGGAGGGCGGGCTGTAGTTCACGGCGTTCTCGACGAGGTTGCCGAGCGCGGCGGCGAGCTGGCCCCGGTTGCCCCAGACCCGCAGCCCGGTGGTGCCGCCGCTGGCCATGCTGATGTCCTTGGTGGTCGCCGGCTGCCGGCAGCGGTCCATCGCCTCGGTGACGAGCTCGTCCACGCTGACCAGCTCCGCGTTGGTCAGCGGGTCGTTGTCCTGGACGCGGGACAGGTCTATCAACTCCTGCACCAGGCTGGTCAGCCGCGTCGCCTCCACCTGCATGCGCCCACCGAACCGTCGGACCGTCTCCGGGTCGTCGCAGGCGTCGACCACGGCTTCGGAGAGCAGGGAGAGCGCCCCGGCCGGGGTCTTCAGCTCGTGGCTGACGTTGGCGACGAAGTCGCGGCGGACCGCCTCGATGCGACGCGCCTCGGTGCGGTCCTCCACCAGCAGCAGCACCAGCCGTGAGCCCAGCGGCGCGGAGCGGGCGGAGACGGCGAGGACGTCGCTTCGGGAGTGGCCGCGGGGCGGCAGCTCCAGTTCGCGCTGCCGGATCTCGCCGTCGCGACGGGTGGCACGCGCCATCTGGAGCATGGGTTCCACGGAGAGCCGCCCCCCTCGGACCAGCCCGAGAGCGTAAGCGGCGGAGCTGGCCTTGACGACGCTGTCCGCCTCGTCGAGCACGACGGCGGAGGAGCGGAGCACGGAGAGCACCGTGTCCACGCCCGCCGGGAGCGTCGTCGGCTCGGGGGCCTGTGCGGCGGCGCGGTGCGGGCGGGTCCGCTCGCGCTCGCTGATCCGGAAGGCCAGCATGGCGACGACGCCGGTGCAGAGCCCGACGAGCGCTGCCACCGCGGCGACCGCCGTGTTCACGTCCATGTCCTCAGGTTATGCGGGTGACGCACGGCGGCCACAGCTCTGCGCGACGATGCTCGTCCGCAGGCCGGAAGATGTTCACCTAGGAGAAAGTCCGGGTTCACCTGGAGCGGCGCGGGGCGTCTCCTTCGGAGCGGAGCGTGGAACCGCAACGGGCGGGTACCGGTTTCATTGCCGGACACCGCGGCCCCCGACACAGGTGACTCGGCGGCTCGTAGAGTGGTTGGGACCGGCTAGGAAGGTACACAGATGCGTGACGCTTATCACGAGGAACTGGACGCCATCAGCGACAGTCTCGTGGAGATGGCCCGGTTCGTCGGCTCCGCCATGGGGCGGGCGACCACGGCCATGCTCGACGCCGACCTCAAGCTCGCCGAGAGCGTGATCGAGGCGGACAGCAAGGTCGACCAGATGCACCGCGACCTGGAGAACAACGCCATCGCCCTGCTGGCCCGCCAGCAGCCGGTCGCCACCGACCTGCGGATCGTCGTGACCTCGCTGCGGATGAGCGCCGACCTGGAGCGCTCCGGCGACCTGGCGGAGCACGTCGCGAAGGTGGCGCGGCTGCGGTTCCCCGAGTCGGCGGTCCCCCGCGACCTGCAGGCGACCATCCTGGAGATGGGGCAGCTGGCGCAGCGCCTGATGGCGAAGGCCGCCGAGGTCCTCATCACCAAGGACGTCGAGCTGGCGATGCAGCTGGAGCAGGACGACGACGAGATGGACACGCTGCACCGGACGCTGTTCCGCCACCTGATGGACGACCGGTGGAAGCACGGCGTCGAGACGGCCGTGGACGTGACGCTGCTGGGCCGCTACTACGAGCGCTTCGCGGACCACGCGGTCTCGGTCGCGCGCCGCATGGTCTACCTGGTGACGGGCGAGCACGCGGACGAGTTCGAGCCGGAGTCGCTGACGCAGGCGGTCGCCGCGGAGAAGAAGACCGAGAGCTGAGCCGGAACGCCGCCGGATGCCGGGCCCCTCTCGGCGCCCGGCGGCCTCCTGCCTCGCGCCGCCGTCCCCTTCGGAGGGGGCGGCGGCGCTCGTCTTGTGCCCGGGCACGCGGCGGGTCCGTTACGGAGTCCGGCCCGACCGGCGGTGCCGCTCGTTCGGTGGGTGGCGCCAGGGTGCACGGCCCGGCGCCCTGACGCACCAGGGGGCGCTGGGGTCGCCGCGCGCCCTCCTCGGGGCACGGCTCGTGCGCCGTGGTGTGCACCCGACGGGTCGCCGTCCGGCGGGTAGCGGTCGGGGCCACGGGAACGGTACGGGCAAGCGGTAATTCTTGAGGAGGAATTCCCATGACCCACTCCATCGCCCCCCTTCGCGGCTGCAGCTGCGGTTCGAGCTGCTCCTGCGGCTGCAAGTCCGGTGGCTCCTGCCAGTGCGGCGGTGCCTGCAGCTGAGCCGCCGCCGAAGGCCCGCGGAGTCGCGCCTCATCCCGCCGCTCGCCGACGACTCCGCCGAGGCACGGGCAGCGCTGGCCGGGCAGCTCGACGCCGTCGAC